>JBBDSV010000058.1:0-33737 GCA_040904785.1 Nitriliruptoraceae bacterium | reverse complement strand
CGGTTCTCGGGCCGCTCTTGTTCAACCACAGTCTGGTGGTGTACGGCAGCTTCGCACTCGTCCCGCTCGTCGCGCTGCTCATCCAGCAAACCCATTTCGGCCTTCGACTTCGGGCCGTTGGTGAGGATCCGGATGCCGCGATGGCGCTCGGCGTTGACCCCGTGCGAACTCGATGGCAGGCATTGCTCGTGTGCGGGGTGCTCGCCGGATTCGGTGGAGCGCAACTGGTGTTGGCCAGCCTCGGCGTTTTCACGGAAAATGTCACGTCTGGGCGCGGATTCATCGCGCTCGCGGCCGTGATCTTCGGACGATGGAAACCCGGGTGGACCGCGGCCGCAGTTGTGCTGTTTGCCGCTGCCGATGCCTTCCAGGTGCGCGCGCAGGTGCTCGGCCTCGGTGTGCCGTATCAACTGCTTGTTGCCCTGCCGTACCTGGTCACGCTCGCGGCACTCGCGGGACTTATCAAGAACATGCGGCCGCCGAGCGCGCTCGGTCGACCCGTCACGCATCGCTAGGACTGGAGGACGACGAATGACGATCAATCTCACGCGTCGAGGACCGCGCCGCTGGCACGAGCAACGGTGGCTCATCGATGTCGCCATTCGAACGGATGGGCTCGAGTGGGATCAGCCACGGATCGGCTACACGCTGAAACCGATAGGTGTCGACGCGACCTTCGACTTCCGGTGGGTGAATTCCCAGGTCACGAAGTTCGCGGACATCACGCCTGCGTTCGCCGCTGCCGCCGAGCGTCGCGAAGCGAAGGCTCGCGCAGCGGAAGCGCAGGGCTATTCGGTCGCCGCTCGGGAGCACTACTACATCGCGGCTCTGCTGTGGGCGAGCGCCGAATGGCCGATCTGGGAAACAACGGATCAGTTGGTCGAGCTCGACGACCGCAAGAATGCGTGCTTCGAGGGGTACGCGCGGCACGCGGATCATCGGGTCGAACGGATCGAATGGGAATTCGAAGGTGGCGTGCTGCCAGCTTGGCTCCACTTTCCGCCGGGGTGGAGCGGTGAGCAGGTACCCGCGGTGCTCGCCTGTGGCGGGATGGATGCGCCCAAGGAACTCAATGTCTCGATGTATGGCGACAAACTGCTCCAACGTGGATTCGCCGTGCTGTCCGTCGATGGCCCCGGTCAGGGTGAGGCGCCGATCCGCGGTGTGCACATGCGGACGCGGAACTGGGTTGACGCCGGAGATGTCTGGATGAATGAGTTGCGGTCGCGCCCCGAGATCGACGACGACCGCATCGCGGCATTCGGCCTATCGTTCGGTTCGTTCTGGATGACGCAGGTCGCCGCGACGCAACCCGACCTTCGCGGTTGCGCGGTTGGTCTTGTCTGCCACGAGCCGGGGGGTCACACCATCTTCGAACAAGCGTCGCCGACCTTTAAGGCGCGATACATGTGGATGGCGGACATAGATGACGAGGACGAGTTCGACCGTTTCGCACAATCACTCGATCTACGGGAACTCGTGGCGTCGATGACCACACCATGGTTGGTGCTTGCGGGCGAGGAAGACGAGCTGTCACCGATCGAGCACAGTTACGACCTCATCGCGCGTTCCGGCGGCCCCGCGTCGATCCTTGTGTACGAGGGTGAGCGGCATGCCTTCTCGGGTTCGCCGTCGACGGTCCACGGCCCCAACTGGAACACGTACGCGTACGACTGGTTACGCGATCGTGTTGACGGCAAGGCCGTGGCGGAAGCGTTCGAGTGGGTAGGTGGAGACGGTTCGGTCAGTCGTCGGCCCCACCCGAAGACCTGGCGCAAGGGGGAGTCGTGAATCCGGCTGACGTGGGATTGCCGACCGGACAGATCCGACCGGCAGCTGTGACCATCGATCTGCATCGCGGCCATCTCGACCCTGACGTGGCCACGATGGCGCTCACACCGGAGCGATCGCGCGCCGTGATTGAGGCCAATGTCCAACTCCTCGACGCGGTGCGTTCGCGCGACGTCCCTGTGGTGCACGTGGTGACGCGGTACCGGAACGTCGCGGAGATCGCGATGAATCCGTTCTGGCGTTCTGTCGCAGATACCGACGCATCGCGGACGAACGTGATGCGGCACAACCTCGACGGGTCCCCGGGCCTCGAACTGATGCCGGGTCTGTACAGCGATGGGTACGACCACATCGTCGATACGAAGAAGAGGTACGACTGTTTCGTCGCAACCGACCTGGAATTTCTGCTGCGCAGTCTCAACGTCAACCTCCTGTTGTTGACGGGCGTCAACACCAACAGTTGCGTGCTCGCGACGACCATCCAGGCGTCCGTGCGTGACTTCTCCTGCATCGTCGTTTCCGACTGTGTCGACACCGTCGACGGCGAAGAACTGCATGAGGCAGCGCTTCAATGCGTCGATCGTGCGTTCGGCAATGTGGCCGACACGTCGGACGTGTTGGCGTTCCTCGACGAGAATCTGTCGACATGAATCGCGTGCAGCTCGTCGTTCGCGGTGGAACGGTGGTCACCGCGGCCACCGCGCAGCGGCCAGTCGACGTCGTCGTTGACGACGGCCGTGTCGTCGGACTCGTACCGCACGGGACATCAGTTGCCGCTGACGACGAGGTTGACGCGACCGGGCTCGTCGTGCTGCCGGGATTCGTGGACACGCATGTCCATCTCATGGAGCCGGGCGATGGAACCCGGGAGACCTTCGAGGCCGGGACCGCGGCAGCCGCGCGCTCCGGCGTGACCACGATCATCGAACACACGCACAGTTGGCCCATCACGTCCGTCGAACGGCTGGAAGAAAAGCGCGACCACGTCATCGGCCGCTCGTGGGTCGACTACGGATTTGCGGCGCATGCGTGGACCGACAATCTCGCGGATGTCGGTCCGCTGTGGCGCGCAGGCATCGCCTTCTTCAAGGTCTTCACCTGCGAGACACACGGTGTGCCGGCGATCACTGCCGACCGGATGTTCCCGTTGTTCGACGTGCTCGCACGCCACGAAGCACGTGCGTTGGTCCACTGCGAAGACGACCTCATGACCGCCGTGAACGAGCGTGTGCTACGCGCAGCGGGTCGATTCGACGGCGCGCTACTCACCGAGTGGCGATCGCGTGAAGCCGAGCTGGTCGCTGTCGGCACGACCGGTCAACTCGCCGAACTGACGGGCGCGTGGGTTACGGTTGCACACGCGTCGAATCCACGTGTGCTCGATCTCGTCAGCGAGGCGCGAAGGCGCGGCGCGCCGATGGTCGCGGAGAGTTGTCCTCAGTACCTGACACTCCGAGAGCACGAGGTCATCGAGCAGGGCGCATTGCGCAAGTTCACCCCGCCGGCGCGCATCCGCTCGGACATTGAAGAAGATGAGATGTGGCGCGCGCTGACCTCGGGAACCATCCACCTGCTTTCCACCGATCATGCGCCCTCGACCGTGGACCAGAAGCTCGGCGGTGATCTCTGGGATGCCCATTTCGGGCTCCCCGGTCTAGACACGACGTCGTCGATCATGATCGATGCGGCAGTGACCGGCCGGCTCAGTTGGCAGCGGCTCGCCGCTTGCTACTCCACCGGCCCGGCGCGTCGCTACGGGCTCGCGGGCAAGGGCGACATCGCCGTGGGCGGCGACGCAGATTTCGTTCTCATCGATCCAATGGCGCGTCGCACACTCGATGACACGCAGGTCTGGTCACGCGCCGGCTGGACCCCATACCACGGACGTGAGGTGCGTGGCGCACCTGTCGGCACTGTCCTGCGAGGACAGGTCATTGTGCGGGAAGGCGCGCTGACGATGGAGTCGGCCACAGGCCGTTGGCTCAGCGGTGCCGGCCACACCTCGGCGTGATCGCTATGGCGGACCGCGCGGCGGTTTGCGTAGGCCTCACGGTGCGCGCAGAATCCGTTCCATCGCCTTGCTGCGCGCGAGTTCGTGGGCGAGCAAGGTCGCGAAGTCCGTTTGGCCACCAGTGTTGGTCGCGGTCCGTTGCGTGTCAGCCGTTCGCGGCGATGCTTGCTTTGTCGGCGCGCCAGGTGCTCCAGCGACCGGTGGGTGCCGTGCTAGCCGTGGTGCCGATCATGACCCGCGCACGTGACAGCGGATGATCCGACGCTCGCGCACCATGTCCCGGTACGCCGCGCGCAACGTGGGGAGCAGGGGCGAATCCAGGTGCGTCGCGAACGCGTTTTCGTCCCGGTAGACCTCGTAGAGCCTCACCGCATCGACGTCGGCATCGACGACACTGCCATCGAGGTTCTGGACCGCGAATGGTTCGAGCACGTCGAACTGCACGCAGCCGGGCTCCTCGGCCGACGTGCGACGAGCATGCTCGCCGATGAGCGCGAGGAACTCGTCGCGGCGTGATTCCACGATGCGGAATTCCACGACAAGGGCGACCTGCGTCACCAATGACCTCCCGGGCCGGTTGGAGGCCACACCCTAATGATGGAGCTCAGCGCTACGCATGCTCGGTCGCTGGCGTCTCGTCTGCCAGCCCCTGTACGCGCGGCCATGCCCACGCCGGACACCTCGCAGTACTATGCATTGAGGTTCGATGTACAAGCATTTGAGGTGTAAGTGGCGGGTTGGCCCCGCGACTACGGAGGTGTGGCGTGCAGATCGACAAGGACCTTGTCGCGGCGTCGGCGACGCCGCTCGTGCTCGCCATCCTCGTCGACGGCGACAACTACGGCTACGGCATCCTCAAGCGTGTCCGAGAACTGTCCGACGGCGAACTCGAATGGACCGACGGGATGCTCTACCCATTGCTGCATCGGCTGCAACGGCAGGGGTACGTATCGACCGAATGGCGCACACCACCCGAGGGGCGCCGTCGCAAGTACTACGCGATCACCGCTGCGGGTCGCGCAGCGCTCGCCGAACATCGGCGCCAATGGGTGACGGTCGCCCAGGCATTCGATGATGCGTGGGCACAGTCCAAGACCGCCCGTTCCGTGCTCCAGGGAGCCGGAACATGAGTTCGATTGACGCGCAGCTCGCCACCTGGCGCGAGTTCGTCTCTGCCGGTGGAACGCTCGACCGCGACGATGTCGATGAGCTCGAGTCCCATCTTCGCGAGCAGATCGACGAGCTCGAAGCACTGGGGCTTCGCGCCGACGAAGCATTTCTTGTGGCGGTCAAGCGCGTTGGCACGGTGGATGCGTTGACCCGTGAGTTCGCGCGGGAACATTCCGGTCGGTTGTGGAAGCAGCTCGTGCTGATGGGTGACGGCGACGATGCGGGTGGACGCGGCTCGTGGCTCGACGCTGTCCTGTTCGCCGGTGGTGCGGCACTCGCCGCGCACGTCGTCAGACTCATCGCGGGATTTCCTGACGACGAGTCGATGTGGCTCGGCCGCAACCTCGCATTCGTCGTACTGCCGTTTCTCGTCGCCTACTTCGCACATCGGCGTGGACTCGGCGCCCGCCACTGGGCGGTGCTCGCCGGTGGCATCGCCGCGGTGGCCGTGCTGATCAACGTCTATCCCTACCGCGCCGAGTCGGCGACCGAGCTGCTGGTCGCACTGCATCTTCCGGTGCTGTTGTGGTTCGTTGTCGGCGTCGCCTACCTGGGCGGCGAAGTCTGGTCACGTGAACGGCGCATGGACTTCGTGCGGTTCACCGGTGAGTGGTTCATCTACTACGTGCTCATCGCGCTCGGCGGCGGTGTGCTGATGGCACTCACGATGCTCGTGCTCTCGCCGTTGGGGCCCGAGATGCCCGACCTGGTCGCCGAGTGGGTGCTCCCGGCCGGCATTCCCGGCGCCGTCGTCATCGCCGCATGGCTCGTCGAGTCGAAGCAGCGGGTCATCGAGAACATGGCGCCGGTGCTGACCATGGTGTTCACCCCGCTGTTCGCGGTGATGCTTGCGGGCGCGGCGATCGTTCACGCGGTCACCGGGCTGGCAGGCGCGTTTGATCGGGAACTGCTGGCTGGCTTCGATGCGCTCCTCGTTGTTGTGCTCGGCCTCGTGCTGTACGGCATGTCGGCACGCGATCCGTCTGCGCCACCCGGATGGATGGATCGCATGCAGCTCGTCGCGGTCGTCAGCGCGCTGGCACTCGACCTCATGGTTTTCGGCACGATGGTCGTGCGCATCGGGGAACTCGGTCTGACGCCGAACCGGGTCGCCGCACTCGGGCTGAACCTCGTGCTGCTCGTCAACCTTGCCGGTGCCGCCTGGTGGTCGACACAATTCCTTTCGGGCCGCACAACGTTTCACCGGCTTGAGCAATGGCAGACGACCTACCTTCCGGTGTTCGCTGGGTGGATCGCCTTCGTCGTGCTCGCCGTCCCGCCGCTGTTCCTCTTCGGCTAGCGGTACGTCGCCGCTTGCGGTGCAGGGTGGGTGCCCGCCGACATGTGTCACGACGGCACGGCGAAAGTCGAACGAACGCGAGTGGATCAGGAGTTCGGATGACGTCCCGGCGCATCGACGATGACGAGCGGCGCCGTCGGATCGTGCGACGCCACCACCTCGGACGCGCCGCGCCCGACGCGACGGCAGTCGTCCGCAGTGTCGTGGCGATGCACTCGAGCGACCCGATCACGCCGTACCTGGCGTGCTGGGCACGGACCGCGGTGCTGAGCCGTCGGGATCTCGAGGCTGATCTGTACGAGACGCGCATGCTCTGCCGGCTGCACGCGATGCGTCGCACCCTGTTCGTCGTCCTCGCGGATGAGTCGGGTGATTTCCTGGCCGGCGCAACCCAGCGGTTCCTCGAGCAGGATCGAGCGCGTGTCGCGGGGTGGGTCGAGGCCGAAGACGTCGACGAGTCCGCCGACGTGTGGCTCGACGACGTCAGTCGGGAAGCGCTCGCTGTGCTCGAACGTCACGGCGGCGAGCTGACGACGAGCGAGTTGGCCGACCGTGTGCCGCGCCTGCAGATGCCGATCACCCTCGGTTCGGGCAAGTGGGCACAGCGCGCACCGCTGTCGTCGCGGTTGTTGTCGCTGCTCGCGATGGACGGCCGGATTGTGCGAACGCGGCCCGTGGGGACCTGGCGGTCGAGCCAGTATCGCTGGGCGGCGTCGCGGCAATGGTTCGGGCGGGATCACGACGAACGCGACCCGGCCGCCGCGCGGACGGCACTCGCTCGCCGCTATCTGCAAGCGTACGGACCCGCGACCTTGGAAGACCTGCGGTGGTGGACCGGCTGGACCAAGCGGCAGACAGCCGCCGCGCTGGACGCCGTCGGTGCGTGCACCGTGGAACTCGACAGCGGGCTCGAGGGGTTCGTCCTGGACGATGTCGAATGCAGCGAGCAGGTCGATGCGGTGGCCCTGCTCCCGGGGCTCGACCCGACACCGATGGGATGGAAGCAGCGCGACTTCTTCCTCGGCGACGAGCACGGGGTGCTCTTCGACCGCAACGGCAACATCGGTCCGACGGTCTGGGTCGACGGCCGGATCGTCGGCGGTTGGGCGCAACGGAGCGACGGCGAGATCGTGTGGGAGCTGTTGACCGACGTCGGCCGGGAGCGAACCGACAGGATCGGGGAACGTGCGGTTGAGCTGACCGATTGGCTGGACGGAGTTCCGGTACGTACCCGCTTCCCGTCGGCATTCGAAAAGGAGCTGGCGGGTCGCTGACAGGTCGCTACGAGCGGAGGACCTTGTCCATCGACTTTCCCCGGGCGAGCTCGTCGATCAACTTGTCGAGGGAGCGGATCTCGCGCATCGTGGGTTCCTCGATGTTCTCCACGCGGATACCGCAGACGACGCCCGTGATCACCGCGCGTGACGGATTGAGCTGGGGAGCCTGCGCGAAGAACGTCTCGAAATCGGTGTCATTGTCGAGCTGCGTCTCGAGTTCGTCCTGGCCGTAGCCCGTCAGCCAACGGAAGATCTCGTCGACCTCGTCCTTCGTCCGCCCCTTGCGTTCCGCCTTTGCGACATCGTGCGGATAGACGCTCGCGACGCTCGTCGCATAGATCCGGTGGCCGGCCATGATGCGTCCCTGCCGTCGTGGCGAATTCTTTCGTCGCCTGCACCCCGTGTTAAGGCCGGGAGCGTTGTCCCAGGTCGTCCGACAGCGTGACGGTGATGTCCCGACGCGCCACACGGAGCGGGTGAGGGGAATCGAACCCCCATTCCGAGCTTGGGAAGCTCGTGTTCTACCATTGAACTACACCCGCGGGGGTGCCAGACGGGCTGCGCCGGCCGGTGGAACGTACTGCCGCGGCAACAACGGGTGCAACGCTGCGGCGGCGAGTTCCGTCTAGGTTGCGCGACAGGGCCGCGACCGTGAGGACGTTGCGTGATTCTCTCCGACCGCACGATCCGTGAAGCGCTGGCTTCGGGCCGCATCGGGATCAATCCGCTGGCTGACGATGCGATTCAGCCGTCGAGTGTCGATGTCCGGCTCTCGTCGTCGTTCCGGGTGTTCGCCAACCATCGCTATCCCTACATCGACGTACGGGCCGACCAGCCGGACCTGACCGAACTCGTCGAGGTCTCGGCCGAACCGTTCGTGCTGCATCCCGGAGAATTCGTGCTCGGGGCGACGTTGGAGCGGATCACCTTGCCGGACGACGTGGTCGCGCGGCTCGAAGGCAAGAGTTCGCTCGCCCGTCTGGGCCTGGTGATCCACTCCACCGCCGGATTTATCGACGCGGGATTCGACGGTGAGGTCACGCTCGAGCTGTCGAACGTCGCGACGCTGCCGATTCTGCTGTATCCGGGGATGAAGATCGCGCAGTTCGCCTTCTTCCGGCTCGATCAGCCGGCGGAGCATCCCTACGGTTCGAAGGCGACGGGCTCGAAGTATCAGGGCCAGCGCGGGCCGACCGCGTCCCGGTACCACCTCAATCTCGTTCCGCCACCCGACGCTGACGACCTCGATCCCGCCTAGTTCAGCGGAATGGCGCGAGGATCGTCGAGCGCGGCGCGTTCGTCCGTGGAAACACCGCTCAACTGGGCGATGATCGTGCCCGGGAACTTCGATGCCGTCCGCTGGTAGTCCTTCGCGCACCGCAGTCCCTCGGTGTGCACGCCCGCAAGCTGTTGGTGCACGGCGTCGATGCGGTGCACGAGGGCCTGGGCTTGTGCGGCATCGCTGGCACGCAGGTGGTCGGTGACGAGTGCCAGGGCCCCGTCGAGTGCATGCTCGGCAGTCGGGCGGTCGGCGGCGCGGGCCGCGCGGGCGTGATCACGCGATTCCCGCAGGGCGTCGACCGCCGCCGACGGCACGTCGGTGGACCGGCTGCCGTGTCCGATGATGTCGTCGACGAGCTCGTGACGTGCACGCAGAACGGCGGCCATGTCCGACCACGCCGTGCGCAATTGCACCGCCGCACGGGAAAGTTGGTTGTAGGTCATCGCGACGACCATGAGTGCGACGGCGACGGCCGCAGCGACGACTTCGGTCATGCGCTCCCACCTGTCGTCCAGACGGCGGCGATCCTAGCCTCGTGCTTCAGCGGCTGAGCCGGTCACGGCGCGTGCGAACGATGAAGGTTGCGACGGCGATGATTGCGCCGGCGAAGACCGTGCCGATCCAGCCGACGCGGTCAACGGCGCCATCGAGCAGTTGCCGCGATGTCGAGGTCGGGTCGGCGAGCACGACCGCGACGAAGCCGGCACAAAGCAGCGTCACCCCGACACCTACGGCGCGGCGCCATCCGTGGCGATGGCCATGTCGATGCCGCAGGATGCGTCCCGCCTTGATGATCCGTGCGACCCGGATGATTCGCAGTGCGCCGAACACCCGCAACGTGCGCAACAGCTGCACGGGACCGATGGCGAAGATGACCGCGGGTACGAGGACGAGCGCGAGGGCGACGAGCAAGCGGTTGCGCCGCAACCAGGCCCGCCGGTCTTCAGCGAGTGCGAACAGGACGAGCGCCTCGGCGACGAGGACTCCGCCAGAGACGGCGTTGAGGCCAGCGCCGATCGTTGCCCACGGCTGATCGAGCAACGTGAGGAACACCGCGGGGACCGACGCCAGCGCCGCCACGAGCACGGGCACAGCCAGGCGGTCGGCGACGCGGTCGGCCCGGTCGCGTGGCGGGGCTTCGGTCGTCGTCATGCGCGGCGGTACGTCAGTGGTCGTCCGACGGTCCGGCGTCCGCGGTCGCAGGCGCTATCTCGCGCCCGCGGATCAACACCTCGGAGATGTCGAGCACCTCGACCTGGTTGTCTTCGAGGTCACCCTGGCCGACCTTCTCGGCGACGCCGTCGGACAGCATCGTGACGCAGAACGGGCACCCGGTGGCGATGATGTCCGACCCGGTCTCGATCGCCTCTTCGACGCGGTTGACGTTCACGCGGGAGCCGACCTGCTCCTCCATCCACATCCGGGCGCCGCCGGCACCACAGCAGAACCCGTTCGACCGGCAGCGACCCATCTCGACCGCGTCGACGCCGGGCACCGCACCGATTGTCGCGCGCGGCTCGTCGTAGACGTCGTTGTGGCGGCCCAGATAGCACGGGTCGTGGTAGGTGATGCGTTTGGCGAGCTCGTTGGTGATGACGAGCCGGCCCTCGTCGACCAGCTGGGACAGCAGCTGGCTGTGGTGCAGCACGGTGAAGTGGCCGTCGAAGTCCGGGTACTCGTTCTTGATGGCGTTGAAGCAGTGGGCGCAGCGGGTGATGATGGTCCGCTTCTCTGCACCGACGGACTTGAGCGTCTCGACGTTCTGCTGCGCCAACATCTGGAACAGGTACTCCATGCCCAGTCGGCGCGGCGAGTCGCCGGTGCACGTTTCATTGTTGCCGAGGATGGCGAACTTGACCCCGGCGTCGTGCAGCAGCTGCGCTGTGGCGATGGTGATCTTTTTCGAGCGGTCGTCGACGGCGCCGGAGCAGCCGACCCACAGCAGGTGGTCGATATCCGGGTCGAGCAGGGTGCCGGGCACGGCACGGGGAATGTCGAAGTCGAGCTTCTCGGTCCACTCCTCGCGCTTCGACTGACCCACACCCCACGGGTCTCCGGAGTTCTCGATGTTGCGCAGCATCACGCCGGCTTCCTGCGGGAAGCTCGACTCCATCATCGCCTTGTAGCGGCGCAGGTCCATGATGGTGTCGACATGCTGGATGTCGACGGGGCATTCTTCGACGCAGGCACCGCAGGTCGTGCACGACCACAACACGTCGTAGTCGATGACCGCGGCCTCGCCCGGCGCGTCGCCCACCATCGGGATGTTGATGACGTCGCCGGCCTCGGCCTCGTCAACCTTGCCCAGCAGGAACGGGCCCTTCGCGTACATGTGATCGCGCAGATCCTGGATGAGCATCTTCGGGCTCAACGGCTTGCCGGTGTTCCACGCCGGACACTGCGACTGGCACCGACCGCATTCCGTGCAGGTCATGAAGTCGAGGAACCGGTCGAACGGGAACTGTTCGACCGTGCCGACGCCCAGCACGGTGTTCTCGTCCATCGCCTCCATGTCGATGTGCTCGGTCGTGAGCGCGCCGAGCGCCTTGTCCTTGTTTGGATCGCGCGTCAGTTCTTGAAACGGGATCGTCAAGATGTGCAGATGCTTCGAGTGCAGCGTGAATACCAGGAATGCGCCGACGATCGCGATGTGGACGACGAGGTTGACCGCACCGATCCAGTGCAGGGCCGTCGGTTCAATTCCCGCGAGCGCATCGCCGAAGAGCCGCGAGACGAAGGCGGCCTCGGTGGGTGCGTGGCCCTCGGCGAACCGCACCCCGTGCGCGATCCACAGTGTCCAGATGACAAGCGATTCGCCTGCCAGCACCCACCAGCCCTGGTTCAGGTTGGATCCGGCAAAGCGGGACTGCCGCCCCTTCGTGCGCGGGTCCTGGGACAGGCGGATCGTGGCGAACACGACGATGCCGGCCATCGACAGCAGTCCCAGCAGGTCCTGGAAGAAGCCGAGCACGTCGTAGGCGTCGACCCCGCCGATGGCGATCAGGTGGAGCAGCGGCAACTGGAACTCGGGGCCGATGTAGAGCTCGCCGGCTGCCTCGAGCAACGTCGTCTGCAGGACGAGGAACGCCCACATGACCCAGAAGTGTGCGATGCCGGGCAGCGACCAGCGAAGCAGCTTCTGGTTGCCGAGAATGTTGACCAGCGCGTGCTTGAGGTTGGCACGGAACGCGGTGGAGATGTTGCGCGCGGGATTCGGCTGCGCGGCACCGACCAGCTTGACGAGGAACATGCCGCGCCGGACCGCCCAGGCACCGAAGAAGACGATGACGCCGGTCCCCATGATGATGCGGAATGCCACGAGCAGCGAGTCGGCGTCCACGTGCGTCCTCCCGGGGGACCATCGGCGGGCAGTGTCCCCAGTGTCCCGTCGTCCGGCCGACGTGGCGTACCGAGATGGGCACGATGGTGTCGGCGCGCTGAGTGTAGGAGGTGGCCGCTCCCGGCCCAACGCAGTTCGGCGTGCCGGCGATAGCGTCCAATGCTCGTCGCCGATGACGGCGCCGGCGGAGGGCAGCGGTGCGAATGACGTGGCCACGACGCGCGTGCATGCTCATCGTGGCCGTCGCATTGTCGGCGTGTGGTCCACCCGTCGACGGCCCGGAAACCGCTGATTTTCGGTCGTTCGGCACCGAGGTCGACGACTGGCCGACGACGACCGTCGAGATCGTTCGTGCCGACGGCGACGACGTGATCGTGGCCGCACGCGTCGCCGACGTGCCACGTCGACGTGCCCAAGGTCTGATGGGTGTCGATGCGGTGCCCGACGGAACTGGCGTGCTGTTCGTGTATGACGCAGGTCACCGTGGTGGATTCTGGATGAAGGACACGCCGGTGGCGTTGGACATCGCCTTCGCGGATGCCCACGGGCAGATTGTGGCCATCGCCACCATGGAGCCATGCCGTGCCGACCCGTGTCCCGTCACCGATCCACAGGTGCCGTATCGCGCCGCACTCGAGGTCCGGGCCGACTTTCTTGCTGACGCCGGTGTCGCCGTCGGCGACACGATGACCTGGGCACCTCCCACACCCGCCTCGTAGTCGGTGCGGCTAGCATCGGCGTTGGCTCTCGGAGGTTGGTCATGGCGACCTGGCAGTGGACGCTCACCGCGTTCATCGTGCTGTTGCCGTTCGCGCTGATGCTCGACTTCTGGCCGGATCGCGAACGATGCGACGCCCGCGGCCGCCCACAGCCCCGCACATGGCGACCAACGCCGACGTCGGCGCCGCTCGAGACCGACGAGCACCACTGACTGCGCTGCGGTCGCACCGTCTGGCTCTTCGACGGTCGTTCTCGTGCGCAGTTGGCGATCAACGCGGGCTCCAGCGTCGGTGGGCTGACCATGGTCGGCGCGATCCTGGGAATCTTCGGCTCCTGAGCGCCGCCGGTGAGGCGGGTGCCGCCGGCGAATGGTCGATTCGTGAGACCACGACGTGCGGTGTGGAGCGTGTGCCCAAAGAAGCATCAAAGCTGAGTCGTATCGACTCATATTATCTGCGTAGCACCCGATAGAACGCTTGCGGTGTGGGCAAGAGGTCGTACCTTTGGGTGCAGAACAGCGCGAACAGCGCGATGAAACCTGCACACGTCAGAGGAGGACCAGAGCATGGCGAGGGCTGTTGGGATCGACCTCGGGACGACGAATTCGGTCGTCTCGGTCATGGAAGGTGGTGAGCCCGCCGTCATCGCCAATGCCGAGGGCGCGCGCACGACACCGTCAGTGGTGGCGTGGTCGAAGTCCGGCGAGGTACTCGTCGGTGAAGTCGCCAAGCGGCAGGCGGTGACGAACGCTGACCGCACGATCCGGTCAGTCAAGCGGCACATCGGTCGTGACTGGAAGACCGAAATCGACGGCAAGACCTACACGCCGCAGGAGATCTCGGCACGCATCCTCATGAAGCTCAAGCGCGATGCGGAGTCGTACCTCGGTGATGACGTCACCCAGGCGGTCATCACCGTGCCGGCGTACTTCGACGACGCGCAGCGTCAGGCCACCAAGGAAGCCGGCGAGATCGCCGGCCTCGAGGTGCTGCGGCTCGTCGCCGAGCCGACCGCCGCCGCACTCGCCTACGGCCTCGAGAAGGCCGATGAGCAGACCGTGCTCGTCTTCGACCTCGGTGGCGGCACCTTCGACGTTTCGGTGCTTGAGATCGCCGAAGGCGTGTTCGACGTCAAGTCGACCGCGGGCGACTCACAGCTCGGCGGTGACGACTGGGACCAGGCGCTCATCGACTGGATGGTCACCACCTTCAAGAACGACCACGGTGTCGACCTGTCGAACGACCGCATGGCGTTGCAGCGGCTGAAGGAAGCCGCCGAGAAGGCGAAGATCGAACTGTCGTCCTCGCAGGAGACGAGCGTCAATCTGCCGTTCCTGACCGCGACCGACGCCGGTCCGCTCCACTTCGAGTCGACACTCAGCCGCGCGAAGTTCAACGAACTGACGAGCGACCTGCTTGACCGGTTGAAGTCCCCCTTCGCCCGTGCGATCAAGGACGCCGGGATCGACGTGAGCAAGATCGATCACGTCATCCTCGTCGGTGGTTCGACGCGCATCCCTGCGGTGCAGGACCTCGTGAAGGAACTGACGGGCGGCAAGGAGCCGCACAAGGGCGTCAATCCCGACGAGGTCGTCGCCGTCGGTGCCGCGCTGCAGGCCGGTGTGCTCAAGGGCGACGTCAAGGACGTGTTGCTCCTCGACGTGACGCCACTGTCGCTCGGCATCGAGACGAAGGGTGGCGTCACCCACAAGCTCATCGAGCGCAACACCACCATCCCGACCAAGCGGTCCGAGGTGTTCACGACCGCCGACGACAACCAGCCGTCGGTCGAGATCCACGTGCTGCAGGGCGAGCGGGAGTTCGTCAGCGACAACAAGACGCTCGGCAAGTTCATGCTGACCGACATTCCTCCGGCCCCGCGTGGTGTCCCGCAGATCGAGGTCACCTTCGACATTGACGCGAACGGCATCGTGCACGTGTCCGCCAAGGACCTGGGCACCGGCAAGGAACAGTCGATGACGATCACCGGCGGTTCTGCGCTGCCCAAGGACGACATCGAGCAGATGATCAAGGACGCCGAGGCGCACGCCGACGAAGACCGTCGACGCAAGGAGGCCGTTGAGGTCCGCAACCAGGCGGACACGCTGGCCTACCAGACCGACAAGACGCTCAAGGAGCACGGTGACAAGGTCGACGAGGCCACGCGTGCCGAGATCGAAGAAGCATTGAGCGAACTGAAGGCCGCACTCGACGGTGACGACACCGACGAGGTCAAGGCGAAGATGGAGGCGCTGGGGAACAAGAGCCAGCAGCTCGCTGAAGCGATCTATCAGGCTTCGGAGAGCACCGCAGGTGCCGCCGATGAATCGACCGAAGGTGCCGACGACGACGTCGTCGACGCGGAAGTCGTCGACGAAGGTGATGACCAGCAGGCGGCCGGCTGACACTGGACCGTGCGTGCCGCCACCGGGGCGGCGGGCCGACCCGGACCGCCGCCCCGACACCGACTTCCGGGTCCGAGTGGCAACAGGGCTAGAGGGAAAGGAGGGACGACAATGGCAACCATCTCCCACTACAACCCACTGCGCGACGTCTCGTCGCTCCAGGACGAGGTCGAACGCGTGTTCCGCTCCGCACTCGGCGATCGTGCCGCGGCGAACGCGGGAGCGTTCACCCCGATGCTGGACGTCGAAGAGTCCGATGACACCTTCACGCTGCACGTGGAGCTGCCCGGAGTCGACGCGTCCGACGTCGAGGTTTCGCTCGAGGAGAACATCCTCACCGTCGCCGGCGAGCGGAACTTCTACGCCGATCGCAGCGCGGACGAATTCCGCCGGATCGAGCGCCACTTCGGTCGCTTCCACCGTGCGGTACGCCTGCCTGACCGTGTCGACGCCGACGGGGTCGAGGCCAGCTACCGCGACGGGATGCTGACCGTCACGGTGCCCAAGGCGGAGGAATCCAAGCCCCGCCGGATCGCGATCCAGGCGGGCTGACGGCGCGTTGGCGCGATGGGGCGGCCAGCGTGCCGCCCCATCCGCGTCCCACCACGACCCATGACTACCGAACCAAGCAGCGAGGAGCACGACGTGACGCAGCGACCCGCGCACGATGCGCCGGACCGCGTCGAACGGTCCGACGCCGAACCGGATGCGCCCATCGACGCGGAAGCCGACGCCGCGTCCCAGGCGGCCGACGACGATGGGTGGCCGGTCGAGGATGCGGAGCTGGTCAAGACCGCGGGTGCGGAACTGCTCGAGGCCGAGGATTCTCGGACGCGTGAGGAACTGCTCGCCGAACTCGCCGACGCGACGACGCAGCGCGACGAGTATCTCGACGACCTGCGCCGCGCGCGTGCCGAGTTCGAGAACTACCGCCGCAGGATGATGCGCGACGGGGCGGCGCAACGCGACCACGGGAAGGCCGACGTCGCCGCTGCGCTGCTCGACGTGCTCGATGACCTCGATCGCACGCTCGAGGCGGTGTCCGACGCCTCCGACGACCACCTCGCCAAAGGCATCGAACTGGTCGCGTCGAAGCTGAAGGCGACGCTCGAGGCGCAGGGCCTGGAGCGGATTGACGCCGTTGGCGTGCCATTCGATCCGTCGTTGCACGAGGCCGTGCAACACCGCGAGGCCGATGACGCCGACGAACCCACGGTCGCCGAGGTGCTCCGTCCCGGCTACCGCTTCGGCGAGCGCGTGCTGCGGGCCGCCATGGTTGTGGTCGAGGGGTGAACGAGGGGTGACGACGGCATCCAGGGAAGTGATGCGCCCGAAGGCTGGCAGGAGGTGAGCGATGGCGCCACAGCGTGAATGGCTCGAGAAGGACTACTACGCCGTGCTCGGCGTGTCCAAGGACGCCTCCGCCGACGAGATCAAGAAGGCCTACCGCAAGCTCGCCCGGGAGAACCACCCCGACGCACATCCTGATGACGCTGACTCAGAACGTCGGTTCAAGGAGATCGGCGAAGCCTACGCGGTCCTCGGTGACGAGAAGCAGCGTCGCGAGTACGACGAGCTGCGCCGGCTCGGCGCGTCGGGATTCGGCACCCGAGGCGGCCCGGATGGCGGAGCCGCATTCACCGATGCCGGCCTCGGCGACCTGCTCAACAGCATGTTCGATGGGGGATTCTCCACCGGGACACGCACCACGGGCCGGCGCGCACGCCGCGGCGCCGACCTGGCAGCCGACGTCCATCTGACGTTCGAGGACGCCCTCGCGGGGGTGCGCACCACGCTCCGCGTCACCGGCGACGGCGAATGCGGCACTTGTCACGGCAGCGGATCACGTCCGGGCAGCCGCCCGGAGACCTGCCCGGTGTGCAACGGACGTGGCCAGGTCACCCTTGACCAGGGACCGTTCTCCTTCGCGCAGCCGTGCCAGCACTGTGGGGGCCGTGGCCGTGTCGTCACCGATCCCTGCCCCACATGCAACGGCCAGGGCCGGGTCGTCAAGCCACGGCAACTCACCGTCCGCGTGCCGGCAGGCGTTCGGGACGGCGCGGTGATCCGCGTGCCCGGCCGCGGTGGCCCCGGCACCGGCGGTGGCCCGCCCGGTGATGTGCTCGTCACGGTCCACGTCGCGCCACATCCCTGGTTCGGCCGCAAGGGCGACGACGTCACACTCGAGGTTCCCATCGCCCTTCACGAAGCCGCACTCGGGACCCGGATCACGGTGCCGACGCCGAGCGGCGGCACCCGCACGATCAAGATCCCGGCCGGCACCACGTCCGGGCGCACCTTCCGGGTGCGTGGCCAGGGTGCGCCACGCAAGACGAGCGGATTCGGTGATCTCCTCGTGACGGTGCGCATCGACGTGCCCACCGGGCTGTCCCGCAGGGAGAAAGAGCTGCTCGGCGAGCTCGCAGAGCTCGATCGTCGTGCTGCAGATCGCCGTGCGGCACTCGTCCACGAACCGCAGGCGAGTTGAAGGGGCCGTGATGACTTCCGACCAACGGTTTCTGGAACCGACGGAACCACGTGGCACGTGGTCCTGGTCGTCGCGGCGTGACGAGGAATCGCCGATCGACGACCCCTTCGACGTCGCCCAAGACCAGGATGCCCCGGTCTATGTCATCTCCGTGGCTGCCGATCTCGCCGATCTGCATCCGCAAACGCTGCGGGCGTACGAGCGGGAAGGGCTGATCACGCCGGCACGCACCCAAGGTGGCACCCGCCGCTACTCGGAGCGCGATGTCGAGCGTCTGCGTTTCATCCGCACGCTCACCCAGGAGCAGGGGCTGAACATCGCGGGTGTCCGGGTTGTGCTCGACCTCGGAGAGAAACTCGAGGCGTCGCGTCGGCGCGTGGGCGAACTCGAAGAAATGGTCCGCGTGCTCGCCGACCGGCTCGATTCGTCCTCCAGTCCCTACTCGATGGTCAAGACCGGCCCGTCGAACGTCGAAGTGCATCCGCTGCGCCGACGCACCGGGCAGCGTCCCGGTACGAAGCGTGCGCGGCCTGTCGCCCCACCAGATTCGCGCGTTTCCACCTGAGGAGGTGATTCGGCATGGAGTTCGATCGTCTCACGCACAAGTCACAGGAGGCGCTCCAGGCCGCTGGCGGGATCGCCCGCGACCGCAAGCACCCCGAGGTGGCGACCACACACCTTCTGCTCGCGCTGCTGGGCCAGCCCGACGGTGTCGTCCTGCCGATCCTGCAGCGCATCGATGTCGCACCGACCACGGTCCGCAATCGCATCAACGAGGTGGTCGATGCGATGCCGGCGGCATACGGCTCGTCCGGTGACGTGCGTCTGTCCGCTGCCCTGTCGCGCACCCTGGATGCGGCAGAGCAGCACGCCTCCGGACTCGGTGACGACTACATCTCGACTGAGCACCTGTTGCTCGCGCTCGTGGATGGAAGCGACCGCACGGCCGAGGTGCTCGCCGACCTCGACATCACCCGCGACCGTGTGCTCTCGGCGTTGAAGGAGGTCCGTGGCGCACAGCGGGTGACCTCGCAGGATCCCGAGTCGACGTACGAAGCGCTCGACAAGTATGCGCGCGATCTGACTGCGCTCGCACGCGACGGCAAGCTCGACCCGGTCATCGGACGTGACGAGGAAATCCGCCGCATCATCCAGGTACTCGTGCGGCGGACGAAGAACAACCCGGTGCTCATCGGCGAGCCGGGCGTGGGCAAGACCGCGATCGTCGAAGGCCTCGCCCGGCGGATCGTCGAGGGTGATGTCCCAACGCTGCTCGCCGACAAGCGGCTCGTCGAACTCGACCTGTCGGCGATGGTCGCCGGCGCGAAGTATCGCGGCGAGTTCGAGGAACGGCTCAAGGCAGTCCTCAAGGACATCGAGTCGTCCGACGGGCAGATCATCACGTTCATCGACGAGTTGCACACGATCATCGGTGCTGGCGGCGCCGAGGGGGCGATGGACGCCTCCAACATGCTCAAGCCGATGCTTGCGCGCGGCCAGCTGCGCATGATTGGGGCCACAACGCTGGCCGAATACCGCAACATCGAGAAGGACGCCGCGCTCGAGCGGCGCTTCCAGCCGGTGCACGTCGACGAGCCGTCGGTCGCCGACACGGTCGGCATTCTGCGCGGCCTTAAGGAACGCTACGAGGTTCATCACGGGGTGCGCATCACTGATGACGCGCTCGTCGCTGCCGCCGTGTTGTCCGATCGTTACCTCACGGAGCGCTTCCTGCCCGACAAGGCGATCGACCTGGTCGATGAGTCGATGGCGCGGCTGCGCATCGCGATCGACTCGCTGCCACCCGAGATCGACGAGGTCGACCGCCGGATTCGGCAGCTCGAAATCGAGCGGGTGTCGCTCGCCAACGAGGAAACCGAGTCCGCGCGGTCCCGCCTAAACGAGCTCGAGGACGAGCTCGCCTCGCTCAAGGAGCGCGACACCGCGATGCGCGCCCAGTGGGAGCACGAGAAGTCGGCCATCACGCGGCTGCAGAACGCCAAGGAAGAACTCGAACAGGTGCGCGAGCAGGCCGCGGCCGCCGAACGCGACGGCGACCTGCAACGGGCCGCAGAGTTGACCTACGGGCGCGCACGAGAGCTCGCGCAGGAGGTCGACGCTGCGCAGCAAGCGATCGAGGACCTGCGCGCCCAAGGCAACCGGCTGCTCGAGGAGGAGGTCAACGAGACCGAGGTCGCCGAAGTCGTCGCGCGCTGGACAGGCATCCCGGTCGCCAAGCTTGTCGAATCCGAATCGTCGAAGCTCGTGCGGCTCGAGGACGAACTGCATCGCCGTGTCGTCGGTCAGGACGCCGCGGTCGCGGCGGTCGCCAACGCCGTGCGTCGTTCACGGTCCGGGCTGGCCGATCCCGACCGGCCGACGGGATCGTTCCTGTTCCTGGGTCCGACCGGGGTCGGGAAGACCGAGCTCGCGCGTGCGCTGGCGTCGTTCCTGTTCGATGACGAGCGGGCGATGGTGCGCATCGACATGGGCGAATACCAGGAGAAGCACACGGTCGCGCGGCTCATCGGCGCTCCACCCGGGTATGTCGGCTACGACGAGGGGGGCCAACTCACTGAGGCGGTGCGCCGTCGCCCCTACCGGGTCGTGCTGCTTGACGAGGTCGAGAAGGCTCACCCGGACGTGTTCAACGTCCTGTTGCAGGTGCTCGACGACGGGCGACTCACCGACGGCCAGGGTCGTACGGTCGACTTCCGCAACGTCGTGATCATCATGACGTCCAACCTGGGGTCGACACACATCCTCGAGGCGGACCTGGGTTCCGAACAGATCCGCGACCGGGTCATGGCCGACGTGCGCGCGCACTTCCGCCCCGAATTCCTCAACCGCATCGACGAGGTCGTCATCTTCGACCGGCTCGCGCGCGAACAGCTGCGCGACATCGTCGACATTCAGCTCACGCGGCTGCGTGGCCGGCTCGCCGAACGCGATATCAATCTCACGGTCACCACCGCCGCGATGGATCGGCTGGCCGAGCTCGGGTACGACCCGCTCTACGGGGCGCGCCCGCTCAAGCGGATCATCCGCACTGAACTCGAGGACCGGCTCGCCACCGCGTTGCTCGTCGGAGAAATCGCCGACGGAGACGGCGTCAAGGTCGACGTCGACGGCGACACGTTCGTGCTGCAGACCTGAAAGCGGCGCAAACGGCCCCCACGGCCTGGTTGTTCGACCAGCGTGCACACAGACGAGGCGACGGAGCAAAACGTCTGCCCCGCCGCCTTGCGACCGTCCGGCCTTCGCGACTACTCGAGCAGCCAGACGAAGTAGACGAGGAACGCGGCCATCAGCACCCACATCATCGGGTGGACGTCGCGAGCGCGCCCCTTGAACAGCATCGTCAGCGGGAACAGGAACAGCCCCAGTGCGATGCCGTTCGCGATGGAGTAGGTCAACGGCATCGCGATCACCACGATGAATGCCGGCAGCGCGAATTCGAACTCCGCCCAGTCGATGTCCTTGAGCCCACGCGCCATCATCACGCCGACGACGATGAGGGCCGGTGCGGTTACCGCACCGGTGATCACCGCCAACAACGGGGAGAAGAACAGGGCAAGGATGAAGAACCCGGACGTGACGACCGACGTGAGTCCGGTTCGACCTCCCGCACCGACGCCTGCTGACGACTCGATGTACGACGTCGTTGTCGATGTCCCGACGACAGCCCCGGCCATGGTCGCGATCGAGTCGGACATCAGTGCCCGATTGGCCCGCGGAAGCTTGTTGTCCTTGAGCAGTCCGGCCTGGTTGGCGACGGCGATGAGCGTGCCCGTCGTGTCGAAGAGGTCGACGAACAGCATCGTGAAGACGACCACCGCCATCTGCGCCGTGAGCAGCTCCGGCAAGTTGAGGAACGCCTCGCCGAACGTCGGGGCGAGCGATGGTGGCGCGGACACGACGGCGTCCGGCAGCGGAACGACGCCGAAGATTGCCCCGACGGCCGCGGTGACGATGATTCCGTAGAACACCCCGCCACGCATGCCGCGCAGCAGGAAGAGCGCGGTCACGAGGATGCCGAAGATCGCGAGCAAAGTCGTCGACGATCGCAGGTCGCCGAGCGCGACGAACGTCGCGTCGCTGGCGACGACCAGTCCCGCGTTCGCCAGTCCGATGAACGCGATGAACAGCCCGATGCCCGCGCCGACAGCCAGCTTCAGCTGCAGGGGAATCGCATCGATGATCGCTTCGCGCACGCCGGTGACCGCGAGCAGGAAGAACAGCACGCCCGAGACGAACGTCGCTGACAGCGCCGTCTGCCACGGCACGCCCATGCCCAGCACAACGGTGAAGGCGAAGAACGCGTTGAGGCCCATGCCTGGGGCCTGCGCGATCGGATAGCGAGCCCACAGGCCCATGATGAGCGTGCCGACCGCGGCGGCGACGCAGGTTGCGACGAATACCGCGCCAGCGTCCATGCCGGCTTCGCCGAGGATGCCCGGGTTGACGAACACGATGTAGGCCATCGCGAGGAAGGTGGTCGCACCGGCGATGACCTCGGTGCGGACGGTCGTGCCGTGCTCACGCAGATGGAAGTAGCGGTCGAGGGCGGAATCCGTCTCGGATTCTGCCGTCGGAGTGGGGTGGTCTTCGGCCACAGCGGGACTCCGTGGGTCAGAGGTTCAGGATGGTTGCGACCTGCTCCCGCAGATCGCGCGGCACTCTAGACGACCTGTCCGATCGGACAGTGGACCTGACTCGTGCCGCTCGCCGATGTGCGCTGGTGCCACGTCGAGACGGTGCCGCGACTTCGTCCGTGCCGCCCGCTATGGTCGCGCGCTTCGGCACGTCGCGAGGGCTCCGGGGCACG
Source organism: Nitriliruptoraceae bacterium (assembly GCA_040904785.1). GTDB lineage: Bacteria > Actinomycetota > Nitriliruptoria > Nitriliruptorales > Nitriliruptoraceae > JBBDSV01. The sequence continues at coordinate 11,126 of JBBDSV010000058.1, read as the reverse complement.
GACTCTCGCGGGTGAACGACAAACGGGGAGCGGCGGATCGCCGCGTTGGGACGACGGGGGTCGTGTGGTCGACGACGGCCGTGGGGCGGCCGCGATTGGGGCGCAACGTCGCACCGTGTTGGGTGCGCGTCATCGTGCGCTCGTGTCGGTGATCGTCACGGCGCTGCGTGCCGGACGCGACGCCCTCGTCGTCGGTGGGCGCGCGAGTGGCCGGACGACGCACCTGCATGCCGCTGCGCATCGCCTCCCCGGGCCGGTCTGGTGGGCGGACGCGGCAGCAACGAATCGAGCGCAGCGACCTTCGGCGATCATCGTCGACGACCTCGACCGGCGATCTGCGGACCGGATTCCGCAGCACGACGGCGTGCCCGTGCTCGCCTCGGCACTCGCTCGGCCATCAGCGGTCGCACACTGCCGCCGCATGCTGGTCGCCCTCGGTCGCGGTGAGCCGCAGATCGTCGGACTGCCGGATCTCGACCGCACCGAGGTCGCCGCGCTGGCTCGCCGGATTCTGCATCGCGAGCTGTCGTCTTCGACCATCGACGCACTCGTGCGGATTGTCGGCGGTCGGCGAGGTGACATCGCCGCGGTGCTCGCCGCATCACACGCGTCCGGCGTGCTCATTCCGCGGGGAGAGCATGTGCAAGCCACCGGTGCACTCGTACTCGGCGAGGTCGACTCCGACGCCGTCCAGCGGCTCGAGCAGCTCGACCGCCGAGCTCGCGCTGCCGTGGAAACCGTCGCCTTGGCGCGAACGATAAATCTCGACTCGCTGGAACGATTGACCGACGCAGCCTGCGTCCAGCGACTCGTCGCCGATGGGACGCTCACGACCGTCCGAATGGCAGACGAGAACACCACCGTGTCGTTCGAGCGCCCGGTCGATGCGGAACTGGTCGCACGTTCACTGGATCCGCCGGCACGGCGGCAGCGGCTGGAGACGCTTGTCGACGAGTTCCGACCGGTCGACGCCGCCACGCGTGAGCGGTATGCAACGCTGGCCATCGAGATCGGTCGCGGTGACGTGCGCACCCTCGTTGCCGCGGCCTGGGATGCGTATCGCCGCGGCGATCTCGAATTCGCCGAAACGTGCGCGACGGTGGCCATCGACGGCGGCGACGTGTTGCGTGGCCGTATCGCGCGTGGCGCCGTTCGCGCGCGGCGCGGTGCGATCGGACGCGCACTGCAAGACCTTGCATACGCCCTCGACGTGGCACCGAGCGCGCATGCGCGCCGCCGCACGGCCGAATTCGCGGCGGGGCTCGGGCTGCTCGGTGACGTGCATGCCAATGTCGACGGACGCCGCGACAACGACCTGCTCACCGACCGGCTTCGTGACTACGCCGAGCCGGACACCGTCAGAGCCTACGGTGCGGTCCGCGCGGCAATCGCGGGTGATGTGCCGTCGGCTACGCAGGCGCTCGCCGCCGCGGACGTGAGCCACCCTTCTGCGGGTCGGGAGCTCGCTGCGATCGCGAACGCGGTGTTGGCCGTGGTGGAACTCGATGCATCGCGGATCGGTCGCGCACGTCAGCTATGGGCGTCCGACCCGCAGTGGGCACGACCCCTGCCGGTCGGCGCGGCAGCAATTGATGCGCACGAGGTGGAGCTCGCAGTGTTGAGCGGGCAGTCCGTCGAATCGCTCCAGATCCGTGCTACCGAAGGCGTGCGTCGCGCTACTGCTGACGACGACGGATTTGCACAAGTCACCTGGAGCGTCGCGCGGGGCACGGCCGACATCGCTGCAGGCTCGATCGCGGATGCCATCGCCGGATGCACGACTGCAGCAGCCGTCGCGCGGTCCACCGGACAGCAGCCAGCGCTTCCGTTCATACTCGCGCGTCAGACGTGGGCGCAGTTGCACGCGGGAGCCTTCGAGTCGGCAGTCGACGCGCTCGCGGAACTCGAGGTGATCGCACCGGGCGATCGCCGGGGGACGCTGTGCCGGGCACTGCTCGCGGCGTTGTCGTTCCCGCAGGCGGGAACCGGTCTCGTGCAGGACGGTGCTCGTGATGCGCTCGACGCGGGGCATCTTGCCGCCGCAGTCGAATTCCTCGGTATTGCGTTGCGTGTCGGGGTTGTCGACAGCACGACATGCTCGCTGCTCGACCGCGTGGCCACACGACGTCGAACGCCGCGCCTCGACGTCATGCGCGCGCATGCGACGGCGCTGTCGGCCGGCGACGCCGACGCGCTCGATGTTGCGAGTCGTCGCTATGCGCGGATCGGATGGAGACTTGTGGCCGTCGACGCGACGCTGCAAGCGGTCGAGTCGGGACTCGACCGAGATCTGGGGTCGCGACGCGCGGCGGCCCTGCTGGACACGTGCACGAGCGCGTGGTCGCCCTTCGTGACTGACGCGTCGGCACCGCAGCCGACCGCGCGCGAACGCGACGTCGGTTCGATGGCGGTGTCCGGGTCGTCGAACGCCGAAATCGCGCGTGCGTTGTCACTGTCGGTGCGGTCTGTCGAGACCTATCTGACGCGGCTGTATCGGAAGTTCGGTGTCCGCGGCCGGCGGGAACTCAAGGCTTTTCACGCCCCATGGTTCGCCACAGCATCACCCCGGAGGCAACGAGGATGACGCCGGCGCCGGTCAATTCGACCAGTGGCGCTCCGGTCATCGCCAGCTGGTCCGGTAGCTCCTCGTCCTCGGTCGCCGCCGGATCCACTGGCTGCGGGTCCGGGTCGCCATCATTCGACGAGGTGTCGTCATCGGTCGGGGGCGGTGCAGCGACCGGATGGTCGGCGACGTAGGTCTGCCCGTCGCCCTCGGCCGTGATACGAAGCGTGTCCTCATCGATCTCGGGTGGTACCGAAAAGGCGAACGTCCCGATCCCGGCGTCGAGGCTGACGGTGTTGTCGAACAGCACCGGATTGATCTCGACGCGGACGTCTGCGTCAGCAGCGATCGCGACGTCGAGCTCGCAGGTGACCTGCTCTGAACGGGGGATCTCGCTCGGGCAGGTGATGCCGCTTGTGTCGACCGCCCCAGCAGCGCAAGGCGTCGAGCGCGCCCGTCCGCGTTGATCGGTGTCTTGGCAATCCGCATCGAATGCATCGAGTATGGGGCTGCCGTGCATCGGGGTGAGATACCCGCCCGACACCGCATCGCTGAGACGAAGATCAGCGACCGATGTTGTCCCGCAGTTGCCCGACGACGTCGCGTCGGCGAATGTGTCCGTCACGGCCACGTTCGCGCAGCCGGATGTGTTCTGTAGCGCCGAGCGTTGAAGATCGACGGCCGAACCGTCGGCGACATCGAACGCAGATGCGTCGTCGGTGATCGTGACGAAGCGCAAGGTCGCGGAGTTTCCACCGCTCTGTGTGGAGAGGACGCCGCCCGCGGTCGATGCAGTGTTCGCCAAGAACGACGAGTTCGTGACTTCAATTGAAGATCCCGCTCGTGCTACGAGCGATGCACCGCTTCCGCTCAGGTTGCTTGTGAACGTAGAACGCCTCGCCTCTACTCGTGAACTGCCCTCAACCAAGATGGCACCGCCCAGCAACTGTGCCTGATTTTCATCGAATGTCGCGCTGTCGATCTCAACGATCGCGGGCGCGCTGCTGACGTGTAGCGCGCCACCTGTGCCACCGAACGCGGACGCCTCATTCTCCGCGAAGTGGGAATCAGCAATCCGAATCGATCCAGATGTGCGGTCAACGAACAATGCGCCCCCGGCATCCGCGACATTTCGACGGAAGCGAGAGCGACTCACGGTGAGATCGATCTCGTGGGGTCCTACGTAGATCGCCCCGGCCAACGCAACGTTGTCGGTTAGTGCATCGTTTGCGTCGAAAAGGACGCTCAATATCGAAACCTGTGCGTCAGAGATAAGGCGCAGTGCTGCGCCGGGGGTCTTGGTGTCGGGTGATTGGCCTCGCGCGAGCGCGAGATCTTGGAATGCAACGTTCGCGCCGGGGGCATCGATCGTGAAGAGCCGATGCGGCGAGCTGCCGTCCGGGTCTGGCTCGATGACGGTTGCTGATCGACTTTCCCCGACAATTCGCACGCTCGACGTGATGACGATCTCATCCGCCAGGTGAAGTGTTCCGTCCGGCAACTGGATCGTGTCGCCGGATTCGGCCGTGGCGATTGCGGCACGCAATGTGCAGACGTCGTCGTCGCCAGCGGGGCACCCGATGCCCGGATCTCCGATATCGCCGTCGGTCGTCGTTGTGACCGTGATGGTCCCAGTCGCCGCCGCCGGCGAAGCAATGAAGGTCACGGCGACGATGAGCATCGCTGCCGTGGCGATCACGCGTGCGGAGGTCCGCCCCCGTTTGCGCATCGGGTGCCCCGTCCTCGTTCCCCATGCGGATGAACGCGGTCACGCTAGAACGGTGACGTAGGGAAAATTCCGGGCACTTTGTCGCGCATGCCGCACGCGCCATGCGTATGTCGCGCAGTGACTATCGGGTTGGGCACGGTCGATGCGACTACCGTCGTACGGTCATGACGGCGATGCGACGATTTCGGCGATTTCCGTGGGCGCTCGCGCTTGCGGCGTTGTTCGCCGTCGGCATCGCGGCGATGTGGTTCGCCGGAGACGTGCGCGATGTGTTCGGCAGCGACGCTGCGGTGCGCACCTTGTCGCCGGGACACCTCTCCGAGACGGCGTGGATCGCCGACCTGCAGACGCGAACGCCTCCGGTGGTGGTGGCGGCGCTCATGTGGATTTCTGTGCTCGGCGACGAGGAGTTCTACGTCCTCGTCTTCCCGGTCCTCTACTGGGCGGTCGATCGCCGGCTCGGCATGCGTCTTGGCGCGGTTCTGCTCGCAAGCGCGACGGTCAATGCCGTCTTGAAGGTCATGTTCGTCACGCCACGACCGATGTTCATCGACGCGAACGTCGCGTACGTCCGCGAGTCGAGTTTCGGCATGCCTTCGGGGCATGCACAGAACGGTGCGGCGGTGTGGGGGCTGCTGTCGACGGCAGTTCGACGTCGGTGGGCGCTCGTGCTGTGGTTGGTCGTGCTCGTCGTCGGGTGGTCGCGCGTGCACCTGGGCGCGCACTTCGTCCGCGACGTCGTCGTTGGGTGGATGATCGGCATCACGCTGCTTGGTGGGTTCGAGGTCGCAGAACCGCACATGCGTCGCATCTGGCGACGGTCGAGCGACATGCAGCTGGTTGGTATCGCTGCTGCGGGAGCGCTCGCGCTCGTGATGCTCGCCGTCGTCCGCGACGCGATGCTGGCTGACTTGACCGTTCGCTGGCCCGCGGCACCTGACGTTGCGCCCTTCACGAGCGCGAGCCATGCGATCACCCCCGCGGCCACATTCGTCGGTCTTGCCGCGGGCCTCGTGCTCTTGCGGCGTGACGGTGGCTTCGACCATCGAGGGGCGATCGGCAGACGCGTCGCCCGTGTCCTCGTCGGGATCGCCGGAGTGGTCGTCATCTGGCGCGGCCTCGCCGTCGTGCTTCCCGCCGGCGGTGATCCCGTCGCCCTCGCGTCACGGTTCCTCCGATACGGCCTGGTGGGAATCTGGACGGGCGGTCTCGCGCCGATGGTGTTCGTCCGACTGCGGCTCGCGGCACGCCCTGGTGCGCTGCACCTCGGCGACCGTGGCAGCGACTCGGGACGGTTGAATGTCTGAGCGGTTCGATGCGGTCATCGTGGGTGCGGGCCCGAATGGTCTGACGGCGGCCGTGACCCTCGCCCGTCAGGGTCTCGCTGTCTGTGTTGTCGAAGCTGCCGACGAGGTGGGCGGCGGCATGCGAACCGTCGATGACCCGCAGTTCCCTGGCATCGTCCACGATCACTGCTCCGCGGTGCATCCGCTGGCCCTCGCGTCGCCGGCACTCGCAGCACTGCCACTGGCTGACTGCGGGCTCGAGTGGTGCCACCCGGACATCGCGGTTGGGCATCCACGTGACGACGGGTCTGCAGGGCTGCTGTACCGGGATCTCGACGCGACAGCCGAGGGGCTCGGCGTCGACGGCGATGTGTGGCGCAGGCTTGTCGGTCCTTCGGTCGATGCCTTCGACACGGTTGCCGAGCAATTGTTGGGCCCTGTCGCCCGCTTCCTGCCACACCCGATGACCTTGCTTGGCGCGCTGCGTGCTGCGCCATTGCCGGCGGCGCGTGTGCTGCGCCGCTTCACCGAGGAAAACACGCGTGCCTTGTTCGCGGGGATCGCCGCGCACGCCATGGCTCCGTTGCACCAACCGTTGACGGCAGGGGTCGGGCTGTTTCTCGCTGCAGCCGCGCATGCCGTCGGCTGGCCGTTCGCGCGAGGTGGCTCGTCGGCGATCGCGCGCGCACTGGCCGTAATGCTTACCGACCTCGGTGGCACGATCCGCACGGGCATGCGTGTGCGGTCGCTCGGCGACGTGCCGCGCGCTCGCGTGGTGTTGCTGGATGTCGTTCCCCAGCAGGCCGTGGCGATCCTCGGTGGACGGCTGCCGTCCCGACACGCAGCGCGGCTGCGGGAATGGCGGCATGGCCCGGCGGCGTTCAAGGTCGACTACGTCGTCGAGGACGGTGTTCCGTGGGCCGCGGCAGGGTTGGAGCGGGCCGGAACGGTGCACCTCGGTGGCGACGCGGATGAGGTGATCGCGGCCGAGCGCGCGACGAGCGCTGGCAGGTCTGCGCCACGCCCCTTTGTGCTCGTCGCGCAGCCGGCGACGGCCGACGAGACACGTCGCGTCGGCGGCCATGTGCCCGTGTGGGCATACGCCCATGTTCCCCACGCGTCAACGCGGGATGCCACGCCATTGATCGACGCACAGATCGAACGATTCGCGCCGGGATTCCTCGAACGCGTCCGTGCGCGACAGGTGACCACGCCGGCCGATTTCGCCCGCGACAATCCGAACTTCATCGGCGGCGACATCGCCGGTGGCGCCTCCGACGGCTGGCAGCTGATCTCCCGGCCACGACGCATCGTCAATCCCTACGCGACCGGCATCCCCGGGGTGGTGCTGTGCTCGGCGTCGACGCCACCCGGTGCAGGTGTGCACGGAATGTGTGGCTTTCACGCGGCACAATCCGTGCTGCGGGTGCTCACCGCATGAGCGGAGACCCACCGGAACGGCAACGAGAGGCGACGACATGGCAACCGACGACGATATGCCTGCGGGTGCGTCTGACGATCCGTTTGCTGCCGTCACCGCCTCGCCGCGCTTTGCGGGACCACTCGCATTCGCGGGGTTCGTCCTCGCGGCAATCGCGCTGTTGACCGGACTGGCGGCGATCGCAGGCCCACTCGGCATGGGCGTCGGCCTCGTCGCACATGTGAAGGGCAGCCGCGCCGGCCTGCCCGCTGTGTTCGCCAGTGGTGCGGCGATGATCATCGGCATGGCGTGGATGTTCTACCTGCGCTGAACGTCACCGTTCGGACGCCCGTCCGCTGACTGAGCGCGCACTACCCTGTCGCTGCGGTACCCGCACGCGGTCCGTGTTCAGGAGTGCTCAAGATGGCGGTCATCAAGACGATCGACCTGGTTGGTGTCTCGACCGAATCGTGGCGTGACGCCGCGCACAAGGCGATGGAAGAAGCCACCAAGACCTTGCGCAATGTCGAGGGCTTCACGGTGCTCGAAACGTCTGCGGTCATCGAAGCCAACGAGATCTCCGAGTATCACACGAGCGTGCGCATCCGCTTTCGCATCTCGCGCTGACGGCGCGGCGTCACACCGCGGCAGTGGCCAGTTGCGCCGCGCGGTTGAGGGTGGCCGGCAGGTCTCGCATCGGCCCCGTATGCACGATTGCGTGGGGCACCCGCTGCTGGTCCTCGAGGACGAATCCTCTGCCGCCGAGCACCATGCCCGTGGCTCCCAGGTCACCGACCTGGTCGAGGAATGATTCGGCGTGGTCTCGGAAGACCGTTCCGATCAACACGACCTGCGGCTGCAACGTCACGACACCGCGACGCAGTGCATCGGCGGGTGTGCGCGCGCCGAGATAGTGGACGTTCCATCCCGCATCGGCCGCGGTGAGGCTTCCGGCGAGCAGGCCGAAGTCGTGCTCCTCGAACTCGGGTGCCGCCGCCACACACACCGGGCCACCGATCCGCGACGCCGCGTGCAACAGCTGCTGCAACCGGGGCCGCACCGTCTGTGTGGCGAAGTGTTCGCGCGCGACGACCTCGGGATCGTCCTGCCAACCGTCGCCGAGGACGCGCACCGCCGGCAGCACGACCTCGTCGAGTGCGCGCACGACGTCGTAGGCCGCGAATGTGTCGTCGAGCGCGTCGGCGACCGCCGGAGCGTCGTAGCCGACGACCGCCTGGTGCAGACGGGCGACGAGTTCATCGACACCCGGGCGCTCGCTGCCCTTCCCCACGGTGCCGTCGAGGACGTGCCGGGCGGCGACGGACGCCGACCATCCCCGACCGACGAGTTGCGCCATCGTGCGCACGCGAGCGACGTCCCGATCACTGTAGAGACGATGGCCGCCCGCGGTCCGTGCCGGTGCGAGCAGGCCGTAGCGACGCTCCCACGCGCGCAACGTGTCCACCGACACGTTCGTGCGCAGGGCGACTTCGCCGATCCGCAACACCGGATCCGCGTCTGCCACCTCGTCGTCCTTCGTCACGCCGAGCACCTAGCTATCGTTCGTCGCGTGTCGCTCCTTGGACGGGAGAGATTGGCGCGGCCACTCGTAGAGGCATAGCGTCCGATCCATGGACCCTACGCCCCTCGCCAGGCTCGAACCCGGCATGCCGATCGTGTACGGCGGCGACCGGGTCACGACGGTTCCCGACGACCTCGCCGCCGCGTTCGCGCCCGGCGACGCTCTTGTCGTGGTGCAGTCAACCGGAGATCTGCTCCACCTGCCTGCGGCCGATCGTGCCGCCGCCCGCACTGCCGTCGATGCCGCAGTCGCGGCTTTCGATGCATTGGGGACGGTCAGCGCGGCCCAGCTCGACAGGTTCTATGAGGCGTTCGCAGACCGGCTGGCCGACGACGCCACGTTCGCAGACATCGCCGCGGCCAACGCCGCCGATGTGGATGCCGCGCGAGCCGCGGGACACAGCGTGACGCGCTTGATCCTCGACGAGCGCATGCGACGTGACATGATCGCCGGTCTGCGCGGATGGGCGGCGATACCGTCCGTGCGCGGGACGGTGGTCGACCGGCGCACGCACGACGGCTGGGACCTTGAGCTGTTCTCCGATCGCTTGGGCGTCGTCGCCTTCGTGTTCGAAGGCCGTCCGAACGTGTTCGCCGACGCGTGCGGCGTGCTGCGCAGCGGCAACGCCGTCGTGTTCCGCATCGGCTCCGACGCGCTCGGCACCGCGCGTGCGATCGTGGAACATGCGCTCACGCCAGCGCTGCGCGCCGCGCAGCTGCCGGACGGTGCCGTGTCGCTCGTTGACGCGCCGTCCCGCGCGGCCGGCTGGGCGCTGTTCTCCGATCCACGGCTCGCATTGGCGGTCGCACGCGGATCCGGCGCGGCGGTGCGGCAGCTCGGCGCGGTCGCCCACCAGGCCGGCAATCCGGTCTCGGCACACGGCACGGGTGGCGCATGGATGATCGCTGCAGCGACGGCGCAACACGATCGGTTCGCCCGGGCGGTGCAACATTCGCTCGACCGCAAGGTCTGCAATTCGCTCAACGTGTGCTGCATCGTGCGCGACCGTGCTGACGACCTCGTGCCGGCTTTCCTCACGGCGATCACCGCCGCAGCCGAGGCTCGCGGGACCAACGCCAAGTTGCACGTGCTCGAACGGGACCGTGATGCGGTGCCGGCCGACTGGTTCACCCGCCACGTTCCGATTTCCCGGGCGGACGGCACGCACGACGAGCCGCACGCCGAGACGCTCGTCGAGGCGCAGCTCGGCATCGAGTGGGAGTGGGAGGACAGCCCCGAGGTGACGCTCGTGCTCGTCGACTCCGTCGATGAAGCCGTCACGATGTTCAACACCTACAGTCCGCAGTTCGTCCTCTCACTCGTCAGCGAGGACGCCGACGAGTACGCGGATGTCGAACGCCGGGCGAACTCGCCGTTCATCGGCAACGGCTACACCCGCTGGGTCGACGGGCAGTACGCGCTCGACACGCCGGAACTCGGGCTGTCGAACTGGGAGTTCGGACGGTTGCTCGCCCGCAGCGGCGTGCTGTCCGGCGACACGATCTTCACCGTCCGCATGCGCGCGCTCCAGCGCGATCCCGATGTCCACCGCTGAGGCGCGTCGAGGTCACAGCAAGTCGCGTCCCGCCGCCCAGGCCGTCAGTTCATGCCGGTTCGAAAGCTGCAACTTGCGCAACACCGCCGACACGTGCGTTTCGACCGTCTTGATCGAGATGTGCAGTCGGGCGCCGGTCTCCCGGTAGGTGTAGCCCCGCGCGATGTGCCGCAGGACCTCCTTCTCCCGGGTCGTGAGCTGGTCGAGTTCGGGGTCGTCGGCGGTGAAACCGGCCGGGAGATCGCCGGCGAAGGCATCGAGGACGAACCCTGCGAGACGGGGACCGAAGACCGCATCGCCCTGCTGGACACGGTCGATCGCATCGACGAGGTCAGCGGGTGCGATCGTCTTGGTGACGTAACCGCGGGCGCCGGCGCGGATGACCGCGATGACGTCCTCGGCGGCGTCGGACACCGACAACGCCAGGAACGTTGTCTTGGGATGCGTCTCGCGGACCGCTTCGATGACGGCGCGGCCGCCACCTCCCGGCATGTGGACGTCCAGCAGGACGACGTCGGGCTTGAGTGCACGAATCTGCGCGATCGCGGTGTCGACGTCTCCCGCATCGCCCACGATGGTCACGTGCTGCCCGAGTTCCGATCGCACACCGGCGCGGAACAGCCGGTGATCGTCGACGATGAATACGGTTGTGGCGCGGCTCACGGGCATCCTCCGACACGGTTGCTCACGACGTGGACTCGGTGCTCGGCGTCGTGTCGTCCGACAGGACGCGGGGCATCGACAGTTCGATTTCAGTGCCCGCCCCCGGTCTGGACAGAATCGTCGCGCGACCACCGTGGCGTTCGACGCGGCCCACGATCGACTGGCGAACGCCGTGCCGGTCGTCGGCGATCGCCCCCGGGTCGAATCCGACGCCCCGGTCGCGGACGAACGCGGTGATGCTGGCCGCGTCGACCTCGACGTAGACGTCGACGCGGTCGACCCCGGCGTGCTTCGCCGCGTTCACACACGCTTCGCGCAGCGCGGCGGG
>JBBDSV010000057.1:9316-33780 GCA_040904785.1 Nitriliruptoraceae bacterium | reverse complement strand
CCTCTCGGCCCTGACCCGGTTCACCGGAGGACGTCACCGGCGGACGCCCGTCACCCGACCGCACCGGACCGGTTCGTCCGGCGTGCGGCGACCGTAGCGGACGGCGGCGACACTCGGCGACGCCCGATTTCCGCACCCCGGTGCACCGCTCTATCGTCACCCGAACGAACGTCACCAACGCCCGAGCGCCCACCCGTGCGAAACGCCAAACGCGTCAGCCTTGTGCTGGCCATCATCGTGCTAGCCGCACTCGGCTGCGGGCGCGGTCAGGTCACGGTCGCCCCGCTCCCCGATGATGTCGGGCCTCCGACGGCGGACCCGGTGATTCGCGTCGATGACAACGTGTTCGAGCCCGCGGACGTCGTCGCGACCGTCGGAACCCCGGTGACGTGGACCTGGCAGGGCCGCGCACTCCACGACCTCGACGGCCCGGGATTCTTCGTCGACCCGCAGGCAAGCGGGACATTCACGCACACGTTCGACGCGCCGGGCACCTACGCGTACGTCTGTACGCTCCACGCCGGCATGCAGGGCGTCGTGTACGTCGTCGAATGAGGTGCATCGTGGAGCAGGCGACCAACAATGGACAGCGGCCGGCCCAGGCGCCAGCGGAAGTCTCGACGACGCTGCGGGTGGCGGCGTGGTTCGTGCCCATCGCGATCGCCGTCCAGGCCGCGCTGGCCGGCCCCGCCTCGTACGGCGCACCGAAACTGTTCGTCGCACACGGATGGATCGGTTCGGCGACGTTTCTCGCTGCCGGCCTGACACTGCTGCTGGCGTTCACCGGCCGCCAGCCCGGTGGCGTCCTGCTGCTCGCCCTGCTGGTCACCGCAGGAGGCTTCGCCCAGATCGGACTCGGTTACCTCGCCCACCGTGCGGGCCTCGCCGCGGCGGGCGCGGTCCACATCCCGCTCGGCGTGCTGCTGCTCGGCCTGTCACTGACCGTCGCACTGCTATTGACCGTCCGCGCGCCGCGGCGCTGAGCGACGATGCGCGCGTCGCACCGATCAGGGCCGGCGGCTAACGTTGCCGGCTTGCCGACTCGGCCACCGTTGCTGGACGTCACGCGCATCGGGCGCGGCGTCCCCGCGGTCATCGGTCGCCGCGGTCACCGTCCTTCGACATGAGGAAGACGATGCCCGATTCGACGAACGCGCCGGACGCGAACGACGCTGCGCCCGGGACACCTGGCGGTGAATTCGACCGCTCCAACGTTCTCGCCCTGTCGGGCTCACATTTCATTCACGACTGCTACACGGCGTTCTTCGGCGTGCTGCTGCCGATCCTCATCCCGCGGTTGGGGCTGTCGTTCGCCGCGGCCGGGATCGTCGCGACGGCGCTGCGGTGGGCGACGAGCCTGCAGCCGTTCCTCGGCTACATCGCCGACCGGCGTGACACCAAGTGGTGGGTCATTCTCGCGCCGTCGGTCACTGCGCTGGCCATGAGCCTCGCGGGACTGTCCCCCAACGTCGCCGTCCTCGTCCTGCTGCTCGTCGTCGCTGGAACAAGCCACGCCGCGTTCCACCCGGCAGCGGGTGCGCTGGTCACGAAGGTGTCCGGCGACCGGTGGGGAAAGGGCATGTCCTATTTCATGACCGGCGGCGAACTCGGCCGTGTCATCGGTCCGGTGGCGATGGCCGCGCTGATCGGCGCCGTCGGGGTCCAACTGAGCTGGCTCATCGTCATCCCCGGGTTCCTGTGGTCGTATCTGCTGTGGCGCAAGTTCCGCACGGCAACGTTCACGGCGGCAGACTCGACGCCGCCGCGGCTGCGCGGCGTGCTGCGCGAAGGTCGGACGCCACTGGTGATCATGTCCGCGATCATCATGCTGCGCTCGTTCATGATTAACGGGCTGCTGATCTTCTACCCCACCTACGCCACCGAAGGCGGCGCATCTCTGCTGATCGCCGGCCTCGGGCTGACCGTCTACGAGGCCGGCGGCGCGCTCGGAGCGTTCGCGGCCGGAATCCTGTCCGACAAGTTCGGCCGCATCCGGATGCTCGTGCTCGGCATGCTCGTCGCCCTTCCGACACTCGTCGTCGCCGTCGCCCTCGGGCCGACCTGGCTCGGACTCGTCATGCTCGCGATCGGTGGACTCGGACTCATCAGCTCGCATTCGGTCGAACTGGTGATCATGCAGCGGCTGTTGCCCGAACATCGCAGCTCGGCGGTAGGGATCAACTACCTGCTCCGCGCGGTGGGTGGCGCGATCGCCATGATCGCCATCGGTGCGATCGGCGACGCGATCGGCCTTCGCAATGCCTTGTTCATCGGCATCGCCGTTGCCGCCGTGTCGCTGCCGATCTCGTTCCTGATGCGTCCCTACGAAGATGTCGACGCGGCGGCGCGGACCCGCGCGTAGACGATCGCGGCGTGCCAGCAGGTCACATCCGTGACGTGTTCAGACCGGTGGCGCCGATGTGCGTGACGGATGCAGGTGGATCGTCACGGCGTCCAGGTGCGCGACGGAACGGGTGAGCATCTCGTGCACGCGCACCGTTATCTGATGCGCGTCAGCAACGTCGAGGCGCGCATCGACGCCGACGGTCAGCTGCGCCTCCAAACGATGGCCGCTCCAGCGGGCGCGGACGTCATCGACGAACGCCACGCCTTGCACGTCGGACGCGACGTACGCGATGTGTTCGACGATCGACGGATCGATGCCGTCCATCAGCCGGCGCACGACCGAGCGCAGGGAGTCGAGCAGGATCCACACGATCGCGCCGGCGATGAGCAGGCCGACGATCGCGTCCGCGCGTGGCAGCCCGAGCCACACGCCCACGGCCCCGATTGCCACGGCGATCGACGTCAGGCCGTCGGCGCGCGCATGCTGGCCTTCGGCCACGAGCGCGGCAGAGCCGATTCTTCGCCCGATGCGCATGCGGTACACGGCCACCAGCTCGTTTCCTGCAGCGCCGACGAGCCCGGCGGCGAACACCCACCCGAGATTCGCGATCGGACGCGGATCCCGCAACGCGCGGATTGACTCCCAGATGATGAGTCCGGCCGAAAGCGCGATGACGCCGGCGATGAGCAGGCCGACGAGATCCTCGGCCTTGCGAAAACCGAAGGGGTAGCGCTTGGTCGGCTCGCGCGTTCCAATCCGAAACGCGATGAGCAGCGGGATCGTCGTCGCAAGATGGCCGAGGTTGTGCACCGTGTCGGCGAGCAACGCGATCGAGCCACTGACGGCCACGATGACGAGTTGTGCCAGCGCTGTCGCGGCCATGCCGACTAGGCTGATCCACGCCGCGCGAATGCCTTCACGACTCGCCTGCTCGGCGGTCAGGATCGCCTCGGCGGCATCGTGGCCGTGCGGCCGGATCTCATGGAGCAGGCGCCGCAACGCGCCATGATGGTGACCCTCGTCCGGCGAGGTCGGATCGTGCGCGTCGTTTTCAGTCATCATCGCCGCCGACATCTGACGGCTCATCGCGAGGGTGGCCAGCGCGGTGGTGCGCGGGTTCGACGTCGAGCGAGTGCTCGGCCTGATAGACGGCATCGACGACGAGTCGTGCGGCATGTTCGTTCGACAGGCGGTAGTACATGCGCGTCCCGTCTTGCCGTGCGTGCACGATCCGGCCCCAGCGCAGCTTCGCGAGGTGTTGCGACACCGCCGTCGGTGACTTGCCCACCAGGTCGGCGAGGTCGCTGACGGATTGCTCGCCGTCACGCAGCGCCAAGATGATGCGAACGCGGGTCGCGTCCGCGAGCAGGCTGAAGACCTCGACGGCGAGTTCGACGTAGGGGCTGTCGACCTCGAATGCGCATATCTTCGTATCTTCGCTCATGCGAAGATACTTAGCGATCCGGTATGGCGCTGTCAAATCGTGGGGGTATCCCGCTCGGAATGGCGGCCCGAGGCGATTCGGCGGAGGGTGGGGGATTCGAACCCCCGAGAGTGTTGCCACTCAACACGGATTCCAGCCGTGCGCCATAGGCCAGACTAGGCGAACCCTCCAAGAGCCCGGGAAGCGTACGCAGCCGGTGGTCGCCGCGGCAATCTCGCCGCGCGCCACGGTCAGGGCAGATAGATCTCGCGCAATGCGACAACCGTCCCATCGACGACCTCGAACGCGAAGACGGCGGCCGACCCGTTGAACGGCTGCACGGATCCGTCGAGCAGCGCCGCCACCGGAACGTCGACCTCCTCGCAGCCGGCGCGACAATCAACGAGCGTGATCGCGGCGCCACGGATGTCGAGCTCGACACGTTCGCCGAGGTCGCGGACGTAGACGTCATTGGGCAGATCATCTTCGAGCCCGATCTCGCCATCGATCCGTGCGGCGTCCCGCGCCTCATCGCCGGAGAGCACCTCGACACGGTCGAGTGTGAGCACGCCGGTGGCGCTGTCGAGCGCAACGAACCGGCCGCTCGTCTCCGGTTCTCCTGCCGGTGACGGGCCAGGCTCATCAAGTGCGGGCAGCGGCGATTGCGCAACGATCGCCTCGAGATGTGGTTCGAACGCCGCCAGGTCCTGTGGCGTGAACTCGCCGAGCCGCTCCATGCACGCGTCATCGGCGTACGCGCCGGCGGTGACGACCCACCGGCCATCCGTGTCGTCCATCCAGAACAGGACGTGCCGCTCGATCTCCACCCCATCGCGTTCGAGTCGGAATCCGGCACGCAGTCCCGGGCGTGAGGCGAACGTGATGTCACGCACTTCGGTGGCCGTGAACGTGGCGTCGGGGCAGCCGAGGGCGCGGTCTGCACGCATGCCGGCGAGGAACTCGTCGACGTGGGTACGGAGCGCGGCCGGCGCCGACTCCCTCGCATCCACCGGCCACCGGTCGATCTCGACCGTGCCGACATGCCGGTCGGCATCGGTCACGCAGAGCAGCGGCGCGTCTCCGTCGCAGCCAGCCACCTGCCAGCCGTTGGGAAGCTCAAGTGTGGCGCCCCCGTGCCAGTCGACGACCTGGTCGGGCGCAGCGGGCGCCGACGGGGTGTCCCCGACGTCGTCGGATCGACCATCAGTGGGACGCTCGACGCCCGAGCCCGCGTCGGCGGCGAAGGATCCGAGGATTCCCGTGACGGTCGCCATCGCGAGCAGTGTCGCGAACCATTGACTCCAGGACCGCATGATGTGCACTCGTGACTTCCGGCGTCGTTCGCGCCGGCCATGGTTTGGACGCCTCGGTCGGCGCCCGGGTTGCACGTTGCGGCAGCGCAGTCCAGCGACGGATCAGCTGGTGGCGTCGGGATCGGCGGGACGGAACTCGTGCGCACGCGCCGGATTGAACGTGAGATCGAGTCCTACCCAGATCGCCTTCGACCACCCGTAGAGCAGGAAGGGAATGATGCTGTTGACGACGATCCCCCCGACGAGCAAGCCCGTCCACGGCACGGCAGGCCACGTCACCACCATGCCACCGACGAACCACGCGCCGAACACGACGAGGATGATCGCCGTGTTCACCGTCATCGCGCCGACCCAGTAGCCGTCCTCACGAACGAACGAGAAACCGCACGAGGGACAGGCATCCTCGAGGTTCGCGATGCCACGGAAGATGCCGCGTCCGCCGCAGTGCGGACATCGGCCCTGCACCCCGCGGATCAGTGGTCGCAGCCGAGGGGTTGATCCCTGGGTCATGATGGTGTGTCCTTGCTGCACGGGGCGACGCTGACGCGTACACCGCTTCGGTCGGAGACGAGGCTCACTGCTCCGCAAGACATTTGGTGTGCAAGCGATGCCCGTCCTCGGCAGTCGCCTCGTCGTAGACACGGCGCACCACGTACGGCCCGGCCTGCGACGGCGGGATCCCGTCGCCGCCAGCACGTGTCACGCCGGAACCGCCAGCGGCCGCAGTGTCGCCACGCAGACATCTGGTTCGGCCCACGGCTCCAGGGTCTCTGCGTCGACGTCGGCACCGAGCGCGTCGAGCGCCCCACGCATCAGTCCGAGGTGCACGGCACAGACGACGTCCGGGTGTGCGTGTGCGACCTCGACGAAGGGACACCGATGGAGACGGAACTGCAGGCGATCCTCCGCAGCCACGAGCTGGGGCGCGAACCCGAGTGCAGCGAGCAGATCGCGCAGTCGCGCGACCGCGTCGTCGACGCTGATGCGGGTGAACGGCGCGGGAGCATCGGTCACATGGGCGCCCCACGCCCGCCCGGCCTCCTCGGCAACACTGCGCGCATCGTGCGTCGACGTGTCGATGACGCCGGCAAGCACCGTCGCCAGGAACACATAGCTTCCGCCGGACTCGCCGGTGGCCTCGTCGGTCAAACGGTAGAGCAGCCTCGGGCGACCCGGCCGGCTGCGGGATTCGGCCGAGCCGACGACCAGCCCAGCCTCCTCGAGGACCCGAAGATGCGTGCGCACCGTGTTGGCGTGGAGGCCGAGACGGTCCGCGAGTTGCGTCGCATCCTGGTCCGGCGTCGCGCGCAACGCGTCGACGACGTGCACGCGCACCGGGCTTGCGAGCGCACGATGGCGCGCAGCGGACGAAGGCACGGAATCGAGCGGTCGCATGCACACACCCTAGCTGGGGAGTTTTCCTCCCGAGTTTCTGGTTTTCTTCGCACGGTGCGGTCTGCGGTCACGCGGGTGCGTAGCTCCAGTCCGCCCGCTTGCGGTGGTATTCGGTGTCGAGGCGCACTTCCCCGGTCGTGTCGTCGAGCGCGACGATCTTGGGAACGGGTTCAACGAGCGACGACGGGCACGGGTGCTCGAGATGCGCGGCGAATTCGTCGGCGAACCGCTCGAGCATGCTGCCGACGAGTAACTGCTCACCGTTCGGCAGGGCGCAACGGACCTGATCGGTGATCCCGGGCAGACGGTCTGTCAGGGCCACCAGCGTCGCACGTGTCGCCGCGCCATCGTCGAGCGTGCGGAGCAGGTCGGTGATCGCGGCACAGCCGAGCTTGCACGCGGTGCACTGGCCGCACGATTCGATCGCGAGGAAATGGGACAGCGTGATCGCGATACGCACCGCACAGTGCCGGTCGTTATAGACGATGAACCCGGCGGAACCGAGCGCCGACCCAGCCGCACGAAGATCTTCGTAGGTCAACGGCACATCGAGTTCATCGCTGCCGAGCACGGGTGACGCCGCGCCGTTGCACACGAGCTTCACGTCGCGTGCTCCCGCGACATCGACGAGAAGCTGCCGCAAGGGTGTGCCCATCGGCAGCTCATACACGCCGGGTGCGGCGACATCGCCGATGACGGTGCACAGGATCGTCCCCGGCGAGTCCGCAGTGCCGACGGCCCGGTAGCCGTCGACGCCGCGAGTGAGGATCACCGGCACATTGGCCAGCGTTTCGACGTTGTTGACGACCGTTGGGTGCTGCTGGCCGGTCGAACGATGCAGGCCCTGCTGATAGGGCGGTAGCCACCGAGGCAACGGCAGGTTGCCCTCGAGCACCTCGAGCAGTGCAGTCTCCTCACCGAACAGATACTCATCGGGCCCGTCGACGACCTCGATGCTGTCGGGCTGCGACCACCCCGCGGCGACGATTTCGTCGACCGCTTGTCGCAGTGACGGCGCGAGCCCGGAGGCGGCTTTGACGCCGATGTGCACGGTGTCCGCGCCGACGGCGTGACGTGCGACGAGGGCCCCTTCGAGCACCTGGAAGGGATTGTTCCCGAGCAGCAACCGATCCTTGGCCGTCCCCGGTTCACCTTCGGCCCCATTGATCACGAGGTGGGGCGCGCTTGCCGTCTCCTCCGACGCGTCACGGACCGATCGCCACTTGTCGCCGGTCGGGAATCCCCCGCCGCCACGGCCACGGAGTCCCGCGTCGGCAACGGTCACGATGATCTCGTCGGGCTCCGTGTTCCGCGCACGGTCCCACGCACGGCCACCGCCACCGTCGATGTACGCCTCGAGGCTCGTCACGGGCCGTTGGGGCAGCAACCACCCGTACGTGCCCGTCAGGGCGTTCGCGTCATCCATCGGGTGAGCCGCCTTCCCTGTCGCTGCTTGTCGCCACCGTGAGCAGCACGACCGTGTCGGTGACCGCCTCGAGTTCGTGGGGCCCTGTTGGCACCGGCGTCCAGACACCATCGAGCACGGTGACCGCTCCGTCGCCGTCACGCAGGATGCACGTGCCGCGGACACCGAGCAACGTCGTCGGACCCGGCGCGACGTGTTCCTGCAATCGGCTGCCGGAGGTCAACGCCAGCAGTGTCTGCTTGAGTGGCGCACCCGCGCCTGGGGTGAGCGTGCGCGCGGATCGCCCGGCGCGCAGGCCCTTCGCTTCGGCGAGCAGGTCGTCGGCGGCGACGCGGAGGTCTGTCGGCCCGCTCGATCCGTCCGGCGCCCGTCGTGGCGATTGTCGACTCGTAGTCATTCGTGCGACCTCCTGGTCAGATTCACGGTTTCACGGGGTCGGCCCGCCGGTTCGTTGCCCTCGACGTTCCCATGCGTCGGGTCGATGTGCCGCCCGCCCGGCGCACGCGCACGTGCGTCAATGCGGTGCTCCCGACGATTGCGAGCATGAACACCACGATCGCGCTGACGTTGCCGATCGTGGCGATGCCGCGCCCGAATGTCGACCCGGCCAGATCGACGACGATGCGTGCGGCGACACTCGTGTGCAGCACCGCAAGGGCCAACCACGCGAGGACCGGTGACGGCGGAGGGATGCGGAAGACCGCCGGCAGGACGATCGGTGCGTGGCCGAACACCATCGACACCACGAAGCCGAGGAACAGCGCGTGCATCGCCGCATCGTGGAGCAGCGGGCGCGTTGGCGCCATGGCAAGCGTGACCCACAGGATTCCCGTGATGGCTGACCATCCGTAGGCCGCGAGCATCGCGCTCGCCGCGAAGCGCGGCAGGCCGGCTCGCCGGATGGTCACGCGCGCGATATCAAATCGGACCAGCCAGACCGTCAGCGCGAGCAGGCCCCCTCCGGCCACCGCGAGCCCCACACGCCGCGCGACGAAGGTCAGCGCGACACCGACGGTGAAGACGGTGAGCAGGACGACGAAACGCGTGACCGCGGCCGCCGACGGCTGGCGCAAACGGGACAACTCGAGTCGCTCGGCGACGATGGTCAACACGAGGAACGCGGCGAGCACGGGCGCGAGACGCACCGGACTCGCGCCACGTGTCCAGAGCGCCGCGGCAATGGTCCACGCGACGGCGCCCGTGATCATCACGACACCGTCAACGGTCGTGTGTGATCGCCAGAGTCTCACCGCGATGCTGGTCACGGTCGCGCCCGCCACGGTGAACAGCGCCCCGGCAACGACGACGGCACCGCCGCCGGCCAGCCACAACACCCCGCTGGCCGACGCTACGGGCGCGAGCGCGCCACCACGCAACCGCGCTCCGACAGCCCGTTCGAGCGCGATCACGGTGCCGAGAAACCCGAAGGCCATCATTGGGCCATGCGCACCCGCCAGGACGTGACCCGGCGTCATGCCGGCGCGCGCGAGCCCTGTCCACGAACCCAGCACGAGTGCGACGCCGCCACCGAAGAGCGCCACGACGCGCGTCACCGCACGCATCCGCACCGCTTCGAGGGGTGCGGTCGCCATCAGCGTGCCATTCCCGCACAGCCATCACTGCGGCATCGACGTGCGTCAGATGCGATGCTACGGTGTTTTTCAGTAAAACTCCATGTTTATTGTCCGCGTTTGTGCGGCGATCGGTGGTCAGGTGACAGCGATGCGAGACGGCGACGTGCTCGACGGACTGGGCACGGAGTTCTGCCGGGCGATCCGCGCACTGGGCGAAGCGGGCGAAGCCGAGTTCGCCCATGAGCTCGCGGCGCGTGCCTGGTGGGTCGTGCGCGATAGCGCGCCGCGCGTCGCGGCGCACATCAACGGTGTGATGCATCAACTGACGACGATTCCGTCGACGACGGTTGCCGGCGACGACATCGACACCCCGCCTGTGGCAATCCTCGACGTGCGCGATGACCCTCCGGCGAAGCGCCACGAACGCATCTTCGCGACGTTCGAAGCACTCGACCGCGGGACGCAGTTCGAACTCGTCAATGACCACGACCCCAAACCGCTGGCCTACCAGTTCGCCGCGGAGCATCCCGAGACGCACACCTGGACCGCCGTCGAAGCCGGTCCCGAGGTATGGCGCGTACGCATCGGCAGGCCGTGATCGCACCGACAGTGTCGCGGTAAATACGGGTTTACCCCGTGGAGTCGCGGAGGGAGAGGGATTTGAACCCTCGAGACCCTTGCGGGCCTACCCGCTTTCGAGGCGGGCGCACTCGGCCGGACTATGCGATCCCTCCAGTCGATATCCGCCGAGGCGGACATCGCGGCGGAGAGCGTACGACAGCGTCACGAACCACGACAACCACATGACGAAGACGCTCGCCCGACGACGAGGCCACACCGTGCGCCACCGAGCTACCGGGCGTGTCAGCCTGCCGGCGGTTCTGAACTGCGGCGGTCGGCGAAGAACGCGCGCAGCATTTCGCCTGCCGGGTCTGCCAGCACGCCGCGGGTGACCGCGACCTGGTGGTTGAGCCGCGGGTCCCGTGGGATGTCCCACAGGGCACCGACCGCACCGGCTTTGGGATCGTCAGCGGCGAATACGAGCCGGGCGAGCCGGGCGAGCACGACGGCACCGGCGCACATCGTGCACGGCTCGAGAGTGACGAACAGCGTCACGTCGTCGAGGCGCCACCGGCCGAGCGTCGCCGCGGCGCCGCGCAGCGCCAGCAGTTCGGCATGGGCAGTCGGATCCTGGTCGACCTGGCGCCGGTTGTGTGCGCGGACAATTGCGGTTCCTTCGTGTACGGCGACCGCCCCGACGGGCACGTCACCGTGCGCGAGCGCCTCGCGCGCCTCGTCGATCGCGGCCTGCATCCATTCGTCGTCGGTCAAAGCCACCCAAGTCGTCCGATCGGAAGCGACACGGCTACCCCCCTACCCTATACTGTGCGGACAGACACCGACGCGTCACCGCCACGGAGCAGCGCCGATGCACGGATACACCCCCCGCCGTGATGAGCTTCTCGTGCGGCTGCGACGCATCGAGGGACAGGTCCGCGGCCTGCACCGTATGGTCGAGGAGGACCGGTACTGCATCGACGTGCTCACACAGATCTCGTCGGTGACCCGTGCCCTGCAAGGTGTCGCCGTCGGCATGCTCGACGATCACGTCCGCCACTGCGTGCGCGACGCGATCGACAACGACGAGGCTGCCGACGAGAAGATCGACGAAGCGCTCGATGTCATCGCACGTCTCGTGCGCAGCTGAGAAGGACGGAAAGGGCCAATGATGGCGACGACCACCTACCGCGTTTCGGGCATGACCTGTGGACACTGCAAGTCCGCGGTCGAGCGCGAGGTCGGTGAACTCGAGGGCGTCGACGCTGCACTCGTCGACCTCGAAGCCGAAACGGTCACGGTAACCGGCGACGTCGACGAAGCCGAGGTCGCCGACGCTGTGGCCGAAGCCGGCTACACACTCGAACGCGCGGGCTGACCACACGGGTGGTCATGACGCGGGCGTGATCCCCAGCACGATCCACGGCCGGGGCAACCGCGACGGGTGACTGCCGTAGCGTGGCCGCATGCCCGTACCGCCCGCCTTTCCGGGGCCCGACGCACTCGGTCGAAGCCTCGTCGTTCTCCCCGGTAGCCCGGTACCGGCGCCGTTCGCCGACTGTCCACGCATCCGCATCGACGCGGACGCGCCGGACGCCGACGCACGACGATTCCTTGCCCGCCGGTGGAACACGCGCCAGCGCGTCGTCATCGAGCTCACTGGTCGCGCACTCGACGTCGACATGGCCGAGTCGTGTAACGCGCCGGTCTGGGAGCTCGACCCCGCGTTTGACTTCGCCCACGAACGGTGGCGCGTCCTCGTCTGGGCGAACGCCTACGACGCGCGTGACGGAACGCCCCGGTGGCCGGCGACTGCCGTTGCCCGCCGCGTTGCCGCAGCCAACGGCGTGCCGGTGCGCACGTCCGGCCGCGCCGACCTGGAGCTGGCCGACGGCACAGCCGTGTGGGTCGACGACGGTCCCGCCGACGCCGTCGCCCTGGCCGGTCCCGCGCGGCGGCTGCCACGCGCATCCCTCGCCATCGGACGATGGCATCTGCCGGCGACCGGACCGACCGCGATCGATCCGGGACTCGACGTCGAGCAGCGGGAGGTCGTCGCCCACGGTGCCGGACCGATCCGGGTGGTCGCTCCGGCCGGTTCGGGCAAGACCCGCGTGCTCGTTGCGCGGACCAGTCGGCTCGTGTCCGCGCACGCGGTGCTTCCCGAACGGATCACCGCCATTGCCTACAACACCCGCGCGGCCGCCGAACTGCGCCATCGCATCCAGCATCCCGACGTACGGGTACGCACGTTCCACGCCCTCGCGCAGTCGATCCTTGCCGTGGGCGGTGTCCGCAGCCGGATCGACCTCCCACGCAGCCGGCAGCTGCTCGCCGACACGCTGCCGCCGCCGGCACGCGACGTGCACCGCACGCGCGATGCCGCCGTCGACGCCTACCTCGCAGCCGCCACCCAGATCAGGCTCGGACTTCGTCCCCCCGAGCAGGTTGCCGACGAGCGGAGAGACGTGCCCGACCTGGCGCGCGTGTTCACCCGATACCGATCGGGACTCGCCGCTGCCGGCATGCTCGACTTCGACGAACAGGTCGTGCAGGCGATCGAACTGCTGCTCCGGAGTCCCACGCTTCGCCACCGCGTCCGGCACCACACTGCGCAGCTGCTCGTCGACGAGATGCAGGACTGCACACCCGCGTTCGCGCTGCTCGTCAAGCTGCTCACTGGCCCGGCGCAACAGTGCGTGCTGGTCGGCGACGACGACCAGACGATCTATCGGCACGCCGGTGCCGACCCGACGTGGCTGCAGCATCCCGGTAGCTGGCTCGACACCCCACGCACGGTGACGCTGCGTGTCAACCACCGCTGTCCCGGTGACGTCGTCGACGCCGCCGAACGGTTGCTCGCCCGCGTTGCCGACCGGACGCCTCGCTCGACGCGTGCCGCCACGGGACGCCGCGACGGTCTGCACGTCCACCACATCGCACCATCGCAGCGCGCGACGGCGATGCTCACCGCGGTCCACCGAGCGTCCTCACCCGACGAGGTCGCCGTGCTTGCACGGACGAACGCGACCCTGCTCGTCGCACAGGTTGCGCTGGCCGCCGCCAGCATTCCGCGCACGACGGGCGTATCGCCGGGACTGCTCCAGCAGCCCGCATTCGCCACCGTGCTCGCCTATCTGCGCATCGCCATCGAACCGACCCGGATCCGCCGCGCGGATCTCGCCGCGGTGCTGCGTCGGCCACGCCGCAAGCTTGCCGCGGCCGTGCTGCCCAAGGTCGCAGCGACGACAAGCCGCCGCCGGCTGGGCCTGCTCACCCGCACGCTCGACCGTGACCACCGGCCCGCATTCCGGCGGCTGCTCGACGATCTCGACGACCTCGCTGCCGCCAGCGCCGACGCCACTACGCCGGCGCTGCTGGCCAACATCGCACGCGTGCTCGTACCGCCCGACGACCTGATCGCTGTTCCTGTGCGCACCGCGGTCAACGACGCGGCGGATGCACTCGCAGCCGTCGCCGTGTTGGGACCCCGACCGGACGCCTTTGCTCGGTGGGTGCGCGCCATGCTGGCCGTCGATTCGGCGCGATCCGGCGTCACACTGACGACGATCCATCGTGCCAAGGGCCGCGAATGGGACCACGTCATCCTCGACGGCGTCGATGACGGTGTCGTACCGCACCGCCACGCCGACAGCGATGCCGACGAGCGCCGCATCCTGCACGTCGGACTGACCCGATGCCGGACACGCGTCGACGTGCTCGCCGCGGCGCACGCCCCATCCCCGTTGGTGGCCGAACTCGGCGTCGCTCCGTGCAGCACGCACCCGTCTTCGCACGCCAATCGCGGGGTCAGCCGCGCAACACGTCGATCGCCTCGGGCACGGTCGACACGGCAACCACCCGCATCGATCCCGAGTCGAAGTTCGCCAACTCATCGCGCTGTGACGCGGGAATGAGCAGGACATCGGCGCCTGCGCGACGTGCCGCGGACGCCTTGGCCCGAAGACCCGCGATGCGCGTGACCGTGCCATCGCCCCGCACGCCGCCGGTGCCGGCAACATGCCGATCCCGTGCCAGATCCTCACCGGAAAAATGCGCGTACGTCACGAGCGCGACCATCATCCCGTGCGAATTTCCCAGCGACAGCGACCGGAACCAGTCGACCGGTGCAAGTCGCGCCAACCGCCCACCGATGGCCGCCTGCACACCCTCGGGCCCCAGATCGACAACGCGGATCGAGGAGTAGGGGAGCACGGGCCCGTCGGCACTCCAGTTGCGGCCGTCGGCAGTCGTGAAGTGGATCGTCGGGCCGCCGGCAGCACGCGCCCGGTTCCAGGCGATACGCGAGTCCAGCTCGACCCCATTGAGCCCCGTGATTCGCGCGTGCAACGGCAAGCCGTCAACCGTCGGCCCGGCGACCTCGACGACGAGACCGAGCGTGAGTTCGTAGCCGGCTTCACGCAAACCGACGGCCGCGGCGACCGGCTCGACGAGACGCGGTTGCGTCCCGATCGGAGCGACGCGCAGATCGCGGGCCGGGTCGGCGGTTCCCAACAACTCGTCACGCAGGACCTCGACCACCAGCGGCGGGCGGCCGACCGTCAGCCACGACCACGCGCCGGGCGGATCGACGACCTCGTCGTTGACGACCAGCCGACCGTCGAGCCGCCACTGCCAGCCGAACGGGTTGTCGCCCGCCACATGGAGCCAGGGCACCGGGAGCAGCAGCACGAGCGCGAGCGCCGCCGCGATCAGCCAACGTCGTCGTGGCACCGAACCCCGCAGGCGCGCCATCGCCGGCAACCTTCCGCGTCACAACCCGCTCGCCGAGCATACGGGCAGACTTGCCGTGATCCGTAGGCTGCGCGCGAACGCTTCACCAACCCCGTGAGGACACCCGACGTGCGTCGTTCCCTACGCCTGCGCCGCTGGCAGAAGGCGGCGCTTGATGCATTCGAGACCCATCCGCGCGCGGACTTCCTCACGGTCGCAACCCCCGGGGCGGGGAAGACGACGTTCGCGATGACCGCCGCACTGCGCAACCTCGCGCACCATCCGCACCGTCGCGTCGTCGTCGTCGCCCCGACGCAGCATCTCAAGCATCAGTGGGCCGACGCTGCGGCCGACTTCGGACTGCAACTCGAATCGTCGTGGTCGGCTGCCGACGGCATGCCCCGCGACATGCACGGCATCGTCGTCACCTACCAGCAGGTCGCCGCCACGGTCCCGCACCTGCAGCCGCTCGCCGACGACGCATTCGTCGTGCTCGACGAGATCCACCACGCCGGCAGCGAACGCGCCTGGGGAGCGGCCGTTGGCGAGGCATTCGGCGCCGCAGCGCATCGGCTCGCGCTCTCGGGGACACCGTTTCGCAGTGACACCGATCCGATTCCGTTCGTCCGCTACGACGCCGACGTGGCCGTCGCCGACTACGTGTACGGATACGGCGACGCGTTGCACGACGGCGGCGTTGTGCGACCGGTGTTCTTCCCTGCCGTCGGCGGCCACATGGAATGGACGGCGCCCGACGGCGCCCTGATGCGGGCGTCGTTCGCTGACCCGCTGGATCGCGTCGGCGCATCCCACCGGCTGCGGACCGCGCTGTCGCCCCACGGTGAGCTGCTCGCCACCGTGCTCCGGCAAGCCAACCACCGGCTCGGCGAGATCCGCCGAGCGCAGCCCGACGCCGGCGGTCTCGTCATCGCCATGGACGTCGACCATGCACGTGCGGTCTGCCGTCTGCTCGAACGCCTCGGGGTCTCGCCGACGCTCGCCACCTCCGATGAGGCCGACGCCAGCGACCGCATCGCCGACTTCGCGGCCGGAAAGGACCCGTGGATCGTCGCGGTGCGGATGGTATCCGAGGGCGTCGACATCCCGCGTCTGCGCGTCGGTGTGTATGCCACCAATATCGTCACCGAGCTGTTCTTCCGCCAAGCGGTCGGCCGCATCGCCCGGTGGCAACCCGCCTACCGGCGGCAGAAGGCATTCATGTTCCTGCCGGACGACATCCGCCTGCGCACGCTCGCCCACCAGTTGGCGCAGGAGCGGACACATTCGCTGGCACGGCGTGAGGCCGACGGTGACCAGCCACCCGTCGCACTCGATGCGGCGACCGACGACCAGTTGTCGCTGTTCGCCGCGATCTCGGCGACGCCGGAGATGGACGATGCCGCGAGCGGGATCTTCGACGACGCACACCCCGAAGATCTCATCGTCGACGCCGCAGATATGGGGGCCTACGACATTGAGCTGCTGCCCCCGCCAGCGCTGGGCAGCGACCATGGTGTCATGGACGGCGGCAGCCGGCGGCGGCGAAAGCGCGAGCTGCGTCAACAGAACAGTGACCGGGTGCGCATCATCAGCCACCTCTCCGGCCTGACGCCAGAAGTGATCAACGCACGACTCAATGCCGACGTCGGCGTCGCTTCGATCGCCGATGCCGGCGTGCGGCATCTCGAACGGCGGCTCGCGGCAGCCGACACGTGGATCGACCGGCTCTGAGACAGTCGCCCCCGTAGGCTGCTTCCCATGCGCACCACGAATGAGCTCGACGAGACGTTGAAGGCAGCCGGCTATCGCGTGACTCGACCGCGCCGGAGGGTCTGGACCGCGCTGCAGGAGACCAACGGCCACATCACCGTTGAAGAGCTCGCCGAACGAGTGGGCGACGACGTCGATCTCGCCTCGGTGTATCGGACGTTGCGGCTGTTCGAAACGCTCGGGATCGCGCGCACGAGCCGGTTCGACGAACGCGACCCCGGACGGTGGGAGCCGTCACATCCCGACGAACACTTCCACCTCGTCTGCCGCGAGTGTGGAGAGGTCGACCATCACGTCGGCGACCTCGTCGCCCGGATCCGCGCGCATCTCGACGAAGGGCACGGGTTCCTCGTCGAGGATGTCACCCTCACCGTCCACGGCCTGTGTGCCTCGTGTCGCGGCGGCACGACGGAGCCGAATGCCGACTGACACGCACCTGTGCACACGACGTGCCGGCGTCACCCGGCGCATTTCTCCCACATCCCGCGTCCGTCGGCACGCGCCGTCGCAGCCGCCTGCGCAACGACATCGAAGAACCGGTCGTTGGGCGCGAACACGACGTCGCGTGCCCAGCCGGCGGCAGCCATCGCCTCGTTGACGAACACGCCATCGTCGGTCCACATCCCGCGCAACGGACGATCGAAATCATCACGATCGTCCTCGTCAGCCACCAACCACACCACATCGCCCGGAGCGACGAGCTCGAGCATGTGCGCCACCGCGTCGCGTGCGCCGCATTCCGCCGGCCGGTCGTCGCGAGCCAGTTCGGGTGCATCGATGTTGAGCAGTCGCACACGGATCGATCCCCCGCCCGGGATCGATCCACGCGGATCGGCGATGACCCGGACCGTGTCGCCGTCGACCACCCGGTCGACGATCGCGGCTTCCGCATCCATCGGCACCGCGGCTGCCACTGGCGGTTGTGCGCCCGTGTGGCCGTCGGTCGTCCCCGCTTGCACGTCGTGGTCGAGCTGACGCACCGCCGAGACGAACAGGGTGGCGATCAGGGCAAACAGCGCGAGGCCGCCGAGACCGCCTAGCACCCGTGGCGCAGTCATCGCGGCGGCCGAGGCCGCCGGCGGACCGACGACAGGAGCCGGTCGACCTGCCGCGCGACCCCGACGTGAACGTCACGCGCCCATTCGTACTCACGCGCAAGGATGGCAACACCGGCGACTGCGATGAGCGCGCCGGGGCCCGGGACACCGGGAAGCGACAGGGCGACGGACAGCAGGAGCACGGTGACGCCGAGGATCGTGATCCACACGCGACGGGCATGATGCCGCACGCTGCGCACCATCGGGGGAATCGGCGACGTCAGCGCCGGATTGAAGGAGTCGGGTGCTGCCACATGACGTTCGGTCAGCGCCGAGAGCACCCGTCCCACCGACCGCGATCGCACGCGATTCGTCAGCGACAGTTCGACGTCGATCGGTCCGTTGGCCCCGGACAGTCGCAGGCGCACCACCTCGGCATTCCGATGGCGGAACGAGAACGCCGATAGCTGCTCGATCGGCGTCGACACATCGGGGATCGCGGAGCTGGCGACGTAGAGCAGACAGTTGCGGTTCGTAACCAGGAGCACGGCCGGCGATCGCGTCGCGGGGACGTTGACGTGGGTCCACGCCACCAGCGTCTCGTCGCCATCGAGATACCGCAGCACCGGCCCGAGCACCATGCGGTCACGGAAGCGAGCGTCGGCGGTCATGGCGGGAGGATATGCATCGTGTCGAACCGGTGGCGTCCCGCGACCGGTGGCCGGTGGAACGTTGCCGCGCCGACTGCCAACGTCCCGCGAGCGCGAGCCGTCCATCTTCACCACGACGCGCCGCACGAGCGCCGTAGGATGCGCCGTCTGCGCAAGGGGGGTCGATGGCGTCGCAGGTTTCGTCCGGGGCCACGACACGCACGCGGCGCGATCTCCGCGGGATGTACGCAACCCCAATTGCGCTCGTCGGTGCGGCCTACGTCGCCGCCGGACTGTTCGCTTCGGCGATCCAGGACGTCGGGCAGGTCGCCGCCATCTACTGGCCCGCAGCAGGCATCGCGGTCGGCGGATTGCTGATCCTCCCGCGCCAACGCTGGCCCGTGCTGCTCGCCGTCCTGCTCGCACTGCAACTGGTCCACGGACTGCTCGTCGCACCGTCGATCGTGTCGCTCGTCGTCTGGCCGGTCGCGAACCTGATCGGTCACCTGTCGATCGCGATGCTGGGGGTTCGATGGGGCGCTCACCGGCTGCGATCGGCACGCGACGTCATGGTGTTCCTGTCCGCCGCGCTCGTCGGCAGCGTGCCGGCGGGCTTGCTGGGCGGTACCGCCGTGTTCTTCGGCACACCCGACGGGTGGTTCGCGGCAGCGGCCGCCACCTGGTTCATCGGTGACGTGCTCGGCGTGCTCACGGTCACGCCGTGCATGCTGCTGCTCGGCGGGGTCGTCGTCTGGCGCGCCGACCGCACCTCCGAGGTGTGGGCGTCGGTCACGCTCGCCGGGACCGTGACCACGGTGCTCTTCCTGCTGCCGCCCTCACCATTGTCCGTACACCTCAGCTGGCTCGTCGTGCTGCCGCTGATCTGGACGGCCGTGCGGACCCGTCTGGCCGGTGCGGCGCTCGGCATCGTCATCACCACGTTCGTCGCTGTCGCCGCGACCGCGTTCGACCGTGGCCCGTTCGCCGATCCGGAACTGTCGGCCACGACCGCATCGGTCGTGCTGCATCTGTTCCTCGCCGGCACGACGGTAACGGCACTGGTGATCGCCTCACGCACCGCCGAGAGCGAGGCCTACCAGGATCTTGCCGAGGCCCGCGAGCACCTGCTAGCCGCAGTGTCGCACGAACTGCGAACACCGCTGACGCCGATTGTCGGGTTCAGTGAGCTGCTGCTCGACGCCGACCGCGGCCAGGAACTCGACGACGCGGCGCGCGACGGCCTCGAGATCATCCTGCGCAACGGCCGGCACCTGACGGCGATGATCAATGACCTGCTCATGTTCAGCCGGGCGCATCACCCGGGCGGCGAGCCCGGACGCGACCGCGGCCTGCGCGCACAACCCCGGACGGTCGATCTCACCGACCTGATCACCCAGGTCCTGCGCGAGCGGCCCGACCGTGCCGACGTGGCCATCGCGGTCGGGGACCGGCCGGTACTGGCGTTCGCCGACCCGACACACGTCGAACGCATCGTCGTCAACCTGCTCGACAACGCCACGAAATACGGGGCGTCGCCGATCATCATCGCCCTCGACATCCACGACCGTCGTGCCACGATCCGTGTCCACGATCGCGGACCTGGCGTCCCCGACTGGTTCATCCCCCACCTGTTCGACGCGTTCAGCCAGGAGGTCACCGGCGACACCCGGCCCACGATCGGCCTCGGACTAGGCCTGGCGATCTGCCGCGACCTCGCGATCGCCAACGAAGGTGCGCTGCGCTACGAACCCGCCGAACCGGGCGGGGCGACGTTCGTGTTGGAGCTCCCCGTCGCGATCGGTGCGACACGCGACGTCTGAGCACGCGATGTCAACGCAACGTCGAACGCTTGTACTGGCGGATCGACAGTGGCACGAAGATCGCCAGAATGATCGCGGTCCACAGCAGCGTGTAGGCCACCGGGTGGCGCATCGCCCACACGCCATCGACGACCGGAGCCGCGTTGCCGAACAGTTCCCGGATCGCCTGCGTGACCGCCGACACCGGATTCCACTCGACGAACCACTGCAGCGCCGACGGAAAGAACTCGCGCGGCACGAACGCATTCGACACAAACGTCAACGGCATGATCACCATAAACGAGGCGTTGTTGATCACCTCGACACTGGGAACGATCAGTCCGACGTACGCCATCACCCACGAGAACGCGAACGCGAACACCAGCAGCAGCACGTAGGCGAGCACCGCGTCGCCCAGCGACCCACGGATCCGCCAGCCGACGACAAGACCGGTCAGCGACATGATCGCGATCGACAAGACGTTGTAGATCACATCGCTCGTCGTCCGTCCGACGAGCATCGCCGAGCGTGACATCGGCAGCGACCGGAACCGGTCAATAATGCCCTTGCGCATGTCGTCAGCGATGCCCGCGCCGGTGAACGTCGCCCCGAACACGACCGTCTGCGCGAAGATCCCGCCGATGAGGAACTCGCGGTAGTTCGTGCCGTCCGGTGGGTTGATCGCGCCGCCGAACACGTAGGCGAACAGCAGTACGAACATGATCGGCGACATCAGGACCCAGATGAGCACTTCGGGGTCGCGCTTGATCTTGATCACGTTGCGCTTCGCGACGACATGCCCGTCGACGATCGCTTCCAACAGCGCGCTCATCCCACAACCTCCGCGCGGTCACCGGGATCCGCATCGATGTCGCCGGCCGACTCGTGGTCGACCGGCTCCGGCTCGGCGACGTGCCCCGTGAGTGCGAGAAAGACGTCGTCGAGCGTCGGCCGCCGCAACCCGACGTCGAGCAGGCGAACGCCGGCCGCGTCGAGCCGTCGCAACACCGCCATAAGGTCATCGGGCCCGCCGGACACCGGCGCGACGACCTCATTCGTGTGGGCATCGACCAGTACGTCGCCGACCGAAACGTCGGTGGCGATATCCCGTGCGCGCGTCAGGTCATCGCTCTCGGCGACGACCAACTCGATCCGTTCTCCGCCAACTTGTGCCTTGAGCGCATTCGCGGTGCCGTGCGCAATCGAACGACCGTGGTCGATGACGATGATGTCGTCCGCCAGCCGGTCGGCCTCCTCGAGGTACTGCGTCGTCAGCAACAGCGTCGTGCCGTCGTTCAGCAGCTCCCGGATGACTTCCCACATGTTGATGCGGCTGCGCGGGTCGAGTCCCGTCGTCGGCTCGTCGAGGAACAGGACCGGCGGCTCGGCAACGAGCGCACCGGCGAGGTCAAGCCGGCGCCGCATGCCTCCGGAGTAGGTCTTGACGGGGCGATTGCCCGCCTCGTCGAGGTCGAACCGCACCAGTAACTCCCGCGCGCGGGTCCGCGCCCGAGCCAGCCCCAGGTGGTAGAGGCGGCCGATCATCTCGAGATTCTCGTAGCCGGTCAGATGCTCGTCGACCGCCGCGTACTGCCCGGACAGCCCGATGCGCTCACGCGCCGACTGCGGATCGGCGAGCACGTCGACGCCCGCGACCTCGACGGCACCGGCGTCGGGCTGCAGCAGCGTGGTCAGGATGCGTACCGCCGTCGTCTTGCCGGCGCCATTCGGTCCGAGCAGGCCGAGCACGGTTGCCTCTTCGACATCGAGGTCGAGCCCGTCGAGCGCGACGACGTCGCCGTAGTGCTTCACCAGTCCCGACGCACGGATTACCGCACCCATGGTTCTCCCTGTCCGCCGACCGCGACGGACACGCAGCGAAGTCCGACGTTCACGCGATCTGGTCAGCCCGCCGACGATACTCCGTTCGCGCCGAAAGAGTCCGCCGGCACACGACGGCCGGCCCGGACGGTCTCCCGTCTACGGGCCGGCCTCGTGAACCGGGTTTCAGGCGCCGCGTTCGACCGGAACGTCGATCAGCGACCCGTATTCGGTCCACGACCCGTCGTAGTTCTTGACGTCGTCGTAGCCCAACAGTTCGTGCAGCACGAACCAGGTGTGGGCACTGCGTTCACCGATGCGGCAGTAGGCAGCGACCTTCTTGTCGCCGGTCACGCCCTCGCCCGCGTACAGCTCACGGAGCTCGTCGACGGGCAGGAACGTGCCCTTCTCGGGGTCGACGGCGTTGCTCCACGGCACGTTGGCCGCACCCGGAATGTGTCCGGGCACCTGCGCCGACTCGTTCTGCAGGTGCTCGGGTGCGAGCACCTCGCCGGCATACTCGGCAGGCGAGCGCACGTCGACGAGCGCCGTGCCGTCGGGTGCCTCGACGTAGGCGGACAGGATCTCGTCGCGACGAGCCCGGATGGACGCGTCAGGTTCGCTGGCCTTATAGCCGGAGGTGGGCGTCACCGGCGTGGGATCGGCGGTGAACTCGCGGCCCTCGACCTCCCAGGCCTTGCGCCCGCCATTCATCAGGCTGACCTTGTCGTGTCCGTAGACGCGGAAGTACCAGTAGGCGTACGCCGCGAACCAGTTGTTGTTGCCGCCGTACAGCACGACGTGATGGTCGTTGGTGATGCCGCGCGAGTCGAGCAGTTTCTCGAACCCTTCGCGGTCCAGGAACGTCCGGCGAACGGGGTCCTGGAAGTCGAGCTTCCAATCGAAACCGATCGCGCCCGGAATGTGGCTCTCGTGGTACGCGGAGGCGTCCTCGTCGACTTCGGCGATCACAACGTCCGGGTCGTCGAGGTGTTGGGCAACCCAGTCGGTCGTCACCAGTGCGTCAACGCTCATCATGCTCCTCGCGGTCTTGGGGTTGGTGTGTCGCGCGAACGTTGGCGCGCACGCGGTGCATGCACAATCCGCGACCGTGACAACCGTGCGAACTGATGCCCCGCCGCCCGGCTACGGACTGCGGTCGTCGGCGTCCGGGCTCGCCTCGGCGACCGCGTCGCTCGCCGTGCGGTCGATGACGCAGTCAGGCAGCACCACATCGATCCGTGTGCCGTGTGGCGCGACATCGACGGCCGAGACCTCACCGCCGTGCAACGCGACCCAGGACCGCACCAGCGTGAGGCCGAGTCCCAGGCCAGGCCGGGGGTCCTGCCACCGCTCAGGCCCCTGGATGAAGGGCTCGAACATCGCCTCGTGGAACCCCGGGGCGATGCCGGGTCCGTCGTCGTCGACGGACACGACGAGATCGGCGGCCTGCGAACGGACCGTGACACGAATCCGGCCGTCGGCGCCCGCGGCACGAACGGCATTGGCCACCAGGTTGTCGACGATGCGCGCGAGCATGGCCGCATCGACGTCGGCAACAACCGCGCCGATGGCGCGGTCGACCCGCGGTCCGGCGCGGTCGTAGGTCGCCAACACACCCGCAACGACCGCAGCGACGTCAGTCGGTCGACGCATCGACGTTCCCTGACCACGCAGCAACGTCTCGGCTTCGAGCACGACGTCGACGAGCGTGGCCAAGTGCGACGCGCTGGCGCGCAGCTGGCCGACCACCTCGCGGCGCTGCGCGGCATCGAGCGTCTCGTCGAGACGGTCGAGTGTCTCGGCGAATCCCACGACCGACGTCAGCGGGGTGCGCAATTCGTGGGAGACCGCATTGAGCATCGCGCGACGATGTTCATTGCTGCGCCGCAACTCGT
Organism: Nitriliruptoraceae bacterium; assembly: GCA_040904785.1. Taxonomy (GTDB): domain Bacteria; phylum Actinomycetota; class Nitriliruptoria; order Nitriliruptorales; family Nitriliruptoraceae; genus JBBDSV01. Next base: position 10,035 of record JBBDSV010000057.1, on the reverse strand, counting down.
CGGTGCGATGCCGCACCGCCCGCGTCTGTAGGTAGACACCGAGGGTGACGGCCAGCCACACGGCGAGGTCGGCGACGAGGTCGGCGAGGAACACGCCGTCGAAACGGGGGTCGTAGATCCAGGTGCTGGCAGCGGCGAGCACCGCGGCGACGACGTTCACCGCGACCAATCTTCCCGGCAGTGTCACCGCAGAGATCACCATGATCGCCACGAGGGCGTCCTGATAGATCGACTCGGTGCCACCGGTCACGGCGAACAACACCGCGATGAGTGCCGAGGCGACCACGCCGCCGGTCGCGCGCCACAACGGCCAGATCTGGGGTCGGCCAAGCGTGAACGCGATGGCAACCGCGGCGACCGACACGGCGATCGCCGCCGACCGGTGCGTTCCCGCGGGTTGCCGCAGTCCGACTGTCACGACGACCGACGCAACGAGACCGATGATGACGACGCGATGCACCGTGACGCCGACCGCGTCCTGCACCACGCGCGGCTTCGAGCTCATCCCGGCGACTCGGACTGCCGAACGTTCGCGCGCCGCGCGGTCCACCATGCGACGAAGTCGTCGGCGGGCAGCGGCCGTGTCCACCGATATCCCTGCGCCTGGTCGGCACCCAGATCGCGCAACAGCTGTTCGGTCACCTCGTCCTCGACACCTTCGGCGACCACACGGAATCCCAAATCGTGGCTCAGCGCGATCGTCGAGCGCACGATCGCGC
>JBBDSV010000057.1:0-9216 GCA_040904785.1 Nitriliruptoraceae bacterium | reverse complement strand
ACCACACGGAATCCCAAATCGTGGCTCAGCGCGATCGTCGAGCGCACGATCGCGCGGTCGCTGTCGCTCGACACGACGTCGGTGACAAATCGGCGGTCGATCTTGACGTCGCGCACCGGCAGCCGCTGCAGGTAGGCCAGCGAGGAGTACCCGGTGCCGAAGTCGTCGATGGCCAGCGCGACGCCACGGTCAGTCAATTCCTGCGCCGCAGCCAGCATGGCGTCCTGATCGTCGGCGAACGCGGTCTCGGTCAGTTCGATCTCGATATCCGTCGTGGTGATCGTCGTGCCGTCGAGTGTGCTGACGACGTCGTCGACGAATGCCGGGTCGATGAACAGGCCCGGCGGAACATTGATCGCCATCGTCAATCCGTTTGCGATGCCCGCTGTCCGCCAAGACGCAAGCTGTTCTACCGACTGCCGTAGCACCCACCGGGTGAAGTCGGCGATCAACGCGCTTTCCTCGACGAGTGGGACGAAACGATTCGGCGGCAGCAGTCCCTGGACGGGGTGGTTCCAGCGAATCAGCGCCTCGACGCCGACGACCTCACCGGTGGCCAGCTCGACCTTCGGCTGGTAGTACAGCTCGAGCTCGTCACGATCGATCGCCGTGCGGAGCTTCGCCAACCGAACAGCACGGCCCGCCGTCGAAGCGATCCGTGCGAGCAGTCGCTGATCATCACTGCCATATGCCGCGCCATCCGCCCGGCCGCCGACATTGATGACGCCGACGAGATCGTCGGCCGCGATCATCGGCACGACGACGGCGACACCAGCATCGCGGAGAGCCGCACGTTCTGCGGGTGTGCCCCCGACTTCCTCAACCGCAACGGGGCGGCCATGCGCCGTCAGCACCGCGCGTGCCCTGCCTTCGGGTGGAGGTGGCGCCGACGGATCGTCGAGCCACAACGGTGGCGTGGGTGGGCGAAGCCCCGAGAAGAGCTGCTCCGCACGAAACAGTGCGGCGAGGTCGGCGAACAGGCGCCTCATTCGCGATCCTGCGTGTCGTCGGCGAACCACATCGACACATGGCGGGGCCGAAACAGTGCGTCGACGGCGCGAAGCACCTCGACGCGCACCGTGTCCACATCGAACTGTCCGTCGACGCGTTCGACGAGGTCCCCGACCGATGCGGCGGCGTCTGGCACGTATCGGCGGAATCGCCGGTCGATCGCACGACGCAGCCGCCGGTAGACCGGCATGAACAGCGCAGCGACCGCCAGTGTCGACAGCACCAGTGCCAGGTCGCTCGCCAATCCGGTCCCCATCGGCCGCAGGACCAGACCGACAACCGCCACGAGACTGACGTAGGCGACCGCGAGTGCGATCGTCAGCGATGCGTAGACGAGGATGTGTCGAACGATCTCGTCGACCGACCAGAGCCGATAGCGCACGACACCGACGAGCAACGCCACCGGGATGACGGTGAACAGCGGCGCGAAGACACGGAACAGCACACCTTCGATCTGCTGGAAGAATGCCGGCGGATCGGCCGCCTGCAGCCCGATGACCACCGCGCTGAGGAAGAACGTGATGCCGAGACCGAAGGCGATAGTCAGGGCCCAGGCGAGCAGACGAGACTGCTGGCGCGCCTCCGCCGTTGTGGCCAGCTGATACCGGCGTGCCTGCGCGATGAGGCTGATCGCCGGCACGAACAGCCCGAAGAAGGCGACGAAGAACAGCGCGTCACCACTTGCCAGGGAGGTCACGACGTCGGTGTCGTCCGCGTAGACCCCGGCGTCACCGAGCGCGGTGAGCGTCCGGTGGATGCTCGAACCGATGGGTCCGACGCCGTATTGCGTGTTCAGCGCAGCGCCGACGGTCTCGACGATCGCCAAGCCCCACACGGCCGCGACCGTCCGACGCGCCCACACGGCCTCCAGTTTTCCGTCGGGAAACGACAGAAACGCGTGGAGATAGGCAGCACCGGAGAGCGCATGCAGCCCCATGTGCAGCGCGTTGGTGAACGCTGCAGGCGCACCCTGCTGCGAAAAGGCGAAGAACAGCGTGTGGCTTTCGAGGTTGAACGCTGCGGCCGTGCCAATCGCTCCCAGTGCGACGAGCCGTGCGGTCGCGTTGTTGGGTCGCAGCCAGACGATGACGAGGCCCAGCACGAAGTTGGCAACGCTGATGACGAAATCGAGCACGCTTCGTGCCGCCCCATGCGAATGGCCAGACGCGTCGTGCAGGCCCGCAGAGACCCAGGCCGGCCAGGAATCCACGAGGCGATGCACCCGCGGCGAGACATCGATGACGACGGTGAGCAGCCCACCGGCGAGCAGGGTCGCGGCAACCGCGATGTAGGCCGCGAATGCGATCCAGAACAGCCGGGCAGCGAGCGTCGTGCGCCCAGCAGCCAACAGCTCGCTGCGCCGCGCCGTGTCGCTCGCCATCGCCACCACCCCGTCGACGATGCCGATCCTCGCAGCCACACGAGTCAACGACAAGCATGGCTTTGGCGACGCAGCGGCGTTGACCGACTCAGTCGGTGGTACGTGCGGTGCTGCTCGAGAGTTCGACGAAACCGCCGGTGACCGCGTAGATCGTCTGTTCGCCGATGTCGACGGCGTGATCGCCGTAGCGCTCGATCGAGCGCGCGACGATAATCATGTTGGTCGCCCACTCCATCTGGTCCTCGTCGCTGCCTGCACGACGGACAATGGACCGGAATACGTCGAAGTAGCGCGAATCAACCGCATCGTCGAGCTGTGGCAGCGAGCGGGCGAGATCGACGTCGCGTTCTGCGAGCGATCGCACCGATGCCCGGGAGACCTCGGTCGCCGCGGCAGCCATCGTCTGCAGCGTGTCGACCACTTGGGCGTCGTCGTCGAGGTCAGCGACCCGTCCGGCCGTCCGCGCGACGCTTGCCGCATAGTCGCCGAGGCGCTCGACGTGGATGTTCGCGTGGAGGATCGCGGCGAGCATGCGCAGGTCGCTGGCGACCGGTGCCTGGAGCGCGAACAGGTTGAGCACCGTCTCCTGGATCGACTGATAGGCGGTATCGATTTCGTTGTCACGCGCCACGACTTGCGCGGACCCGGGTGCACCGGGTGCCGCGAGCGCATCGAGCGCCCCGGTCAGCATGTCGTCGCAGAGGGCCGCAGTCGCCACAAGTCGGTCAACGAGCGCATCGATATCGGCGTGGAAGTCCTGTCGCATCATGCGATCCTTCGGCTCGTTCGGGATACGAAACTTCGCCGGCGCCGCGTCATCCGAATCGTCCGGTGATGTACGCCTCGGTGCGGGGGTCTCGAGCATTGGTGAAGATCCGTGACGTTCGATCCACCTCAATCAGCATTCCCGTCCGATCGCCCGAGTCCTCGGCGACGTCCACGGAGAGGAATGCCGTCCAGTCGGAAACGCGAGCCGCCTGCTGCATGTTGTGGGTCACAATAACGATGGTGTAGTCACGCGTGAGATCGCGCATGAGATCTTCGATCTTGAGCGTCGCGATCGGGTCGAGTGCGGAGCACGGCTCGTCCATGAGGATGACGTCGGGTTCGTTCGCGATCGCTCGGGCGATACATAGGCGCTGCTGCTGGCCACCGGAAAGCGCGAGCGCAGGCGCGTCGAGGGAATTCTTCACTTCGTCCCACAACGCCGCCCCACGCAGCGACTGTTCCACGACGTCGTCGAGGCCGCGCTTCCGACCTCGCAGACGCGGTCCGAACGCGACGTTGTCGTAGATCGACTTGGGGAACGGATTGGGCTTCTGAAACACCATGCCCACGCGTTCGCGCAGTGCGACGGCGTCCACGTCGCGGTCGTGAATATCGATGCCGTGGTAACGGATCGAACCCGAGATCTTCGCGGTCGGGATGAGATCGTTCATGCGGTTCATGCTCCGCAGAATCGTGGACTTTCCACAACCCGACGGGCCGATCAACGCGGTGATCTCGCCGCGCGGTACGTCAAAGGAGATGTCGCGCACAGCCTGGAAGTCGGCGTAACGAACGCCGACATCGCGCAGGGAGAAGATCGGTTCGGCCGGTGTGCCCTCACGCTCGCCGCCGGAGTCAGACACCTGGATCCTCGGTGCGAACGACGTCGCGTCATTGGCGGCCGTCGCACCATCATCTCCAGCGGTGGACGTCGAGGTCGAATCGGTTCTCAGGTCAGCGTTCATAGCCAGCCTTGCAAGACGAGAGTGGCGGGACGTACGCGCGTCGGTCGCCGACGCGGCGGTTGGGACTGCGGTGCTGCGAACACGGACAGTGTCTCCTGGCCTTCTTACCCGGGGGTGGACAGCGGGTTGCGCGACGGTGAACGACGCTGGCCGACCGTGGGATTCGCAGGTGCCGGAGCTCAATAGTCGGTCGATGCGCGAGCACGCACCCAGATCGCGAACGAATTGAGCGACAGGAGCATCGCGATGAGCACGATCACCCCGGCGGCGGCGAGGACGTGGAAGTCATCGTTCGCCTGGCTGCTCCAGTAGTAGATCTGGACCGGCAGTACCGTGAATCGACCCTCGAAGAACCCCGCGGGATTGAACGTGACGAACGTCGCGGTACCGATCATGATCAGCGGAGCGGCTTCACCAATAGCCCGTGACAGCGCGAGTATGGCGCCGGTGATGATGCCCGGAATGGACACCGGAAGCACCTGATGCCACACCGTGCGCCATCGAGTCGCGCCGAGCGCCATCGAGCCGAGCCGAATCGAATTCGGTACCGAACGGATCGCCTCCCGGGATGTGACGATGACGGTCGGCAGCACGAGCAACGCGAGTGTCAGCGAACCGGTGTAGACGACCGAACCGAAACTCAGCGGCCCGCGCATGATGAAAGCCAGTCCGAGAATGCCGAACACGATGGACGGGACCGCGGCGAGATTCTGCACACTCACTTCGATCACCCGTGTGTACCACCGCTCCTGGTCGGCGAATTCCTCGAGAAACACGGCCGCCGCGATTCCCAACGGAAGCACCGTGACGGCGAGTCCGGCCATGACCATCAGCGATCCGACGATCGCCGATTGCAGGCCGGACGTCTGAAGACGCGAGCGCATTCCCGACGGCATCTGCGTCAACAGGTTGAGATCGAGTCGATCCCACCCGGCGACGATGGCCCAGCCAATGACGGCGAGCAGTGTGACGATCGCGATGAGCACGCATGACAGGACCGCGGCCTGGAAGACTGCGCTCTTGACGGCTCCCGGTCGACCGCCACCGGACAGCAATCGGTCGGTGACGTCGCGCGCGCTGTCTTGCGCCACACGGTTGTGCGCCGAGGATTTCATTCGTAGGTCTCCCGGAATCGGCGAACGAGCGCAATCGTTGCCATGTTCATCGTGAACGTGAACACGAACAACAGTGCCCCGACCGCGAAGATGACGTAGTAGTCCATCGTCCCGGTGGCGATGTCGCCGGTTGCGGTCCGCGCGATGAACGCCGTCATCGTCTGCACGGACTCGTTCGGCAGCAAGGTGAATTGCGCCGTTGCGCCGGCGGCGATGAGGACCAACATGGTTTCGCCGATGCCACGCGACACACCGAGGACGAAGGCCGCCATGATCCCCGACAGTGCGCCCGGGACAACCACCTTCGTCGCGACCTGCAGTCGATTCGCACCCAACCCGTACGCCGCCTGCCGCATGCCCGAAGGAACCGCCCGCATCGCGTCTTCAGAGACGGACGCGATCGTGGGAATGAGCATGATGCCCATGACCAGGCCAGCGGCTCCCGAGGAGAAGATGCCCGGCGGCTCTCCCAGCGCTCCGGGGAGGAACGTCGGCCAGATCCGTTGCAGGATTGGCGTGACGAACAGATAGGCGAAGAGCCCGTAGGCAACCGTCGGGACACCTTCAAGCACTTCGAGGATTGGCTTGACGGTCTTGCGCGCGCCAGGACCGGCGTATTCGCTCAGCCACACCGCGGCGCCCAGTCCTCCGGGGATCGCCACGATCAACGCGTACATCGTGACGTTCAGCGTGCCCGCCACGAGATTGAACACCGCGAACTCGCCTTGGCGCGGCGCCCAGATCCCCTTGCGCAAGAACTCGGCGAACGAGATCTGGGCGAAGAACTCCAGCGAGGGACCGAGCAGGGCGGCAATGATCGCGCCCGTTACGAGGACCGAGAACGCCGCGGCGACGAACAATCCGCCGACGATGACTTGCTCCCCCCACCGCGGCCGCGTGGCTCGCAGGATGGGTGTGGCTGCTGATGACGCTGTTGGGCTTACCGTCATGTTCTCGGTCCTCGTCTTCACGCGCTCGGTCAGCCAGCGATCGCTGCCGCGACGTTGGCGCGCGCCTCGGAGACCTGCTCATCGGTCAGGGGAATGAACAGCGCCTCGCGGGCGATCATTTCCTGGTTCTCGAAGTAGAACTCGATGAACGCACCGACCTCCGGGCGCTCAAGCGAGCTGGCCTTGGGGTAGATGAACAACTGGCGGCCGAGCGGGTTGTACGAACCGTCTTGGACGGTCTCTTCACTCGGCGCGACGCATTCGCCATCGGCGTTCTCGACTTCGAGCGGGCGCACGGCGCCTTCGGACTCGAGGATGAACGACAGTGGAACGAAGTTCATGGCACCGACGTCGCTTGCAACACCGTCGATCGCGGCGTTGTCGTCCTCACCGATGTCGTTGTAGTTCGCCGTGATGTTGCCTTCCTCACCATTGATCGCATCGGTGAAGTAGTCGAAGGTTCCCGAGTCGCTCCCCGGTCCGTACAAGACAATTTCCTGATCCGGCCACGCGCCGTTTACCTGCGACCAGTTCGTGACGTCGCTCCCGGACTGCCAGATCGCGGTCAACTCATCAACCGTGATGCATTCGACCCAGTCGTTGTCCGGGTTGACGGCGACGGCGAGCCCGTCGTTGGCGATGCCGATCTCCACCCATTCGACTCCGGCGGCTTCACACGCGGCGATCTCGTCGTCGGTGATGCGCCGGGATGCCATGGAGATGTCGGTCTCGTCGTTGCAGAACTTCTCAAACCCGCCGCCGGTTCCGGAGGTCGCGACCGCGACCTGAACGCCCGGTTCGGCTTCCTGGAAGAGTTCGGCTGCGGGGATGGTGTGCGGGGTCACGGTGCTCGAACCGTCGATCACGATCTCGCCCGTGAGTTCGCTACCGGCCGCGTCGGTCGAGCCTTCCGAAGTCGAATCGTTCGTCTCGGTAGCAGGCTGTGCCGTGTCGGCGGTTTCTCCGCCTCCGCATGCCGCAAGCCCGATTGCGAGCACACTCGAGAGCGCGACGATGCGCGTCCAGTGCTTGCTTTTCACGTCGTTGTCCCTTCATCGGTTGGAGCAGTGCCGGCGTGGCGTCGGTCGCCCGACCGGCGGCAACGATCGCGGTCGTTGATGTGAAGGAACGTAAGGAGGCAAGACGACGGGCCACTGAACTCGAAGGGAACGCGAGGTGAACGCGAAGCGAAATCTGCGGCGCACACGTCGAAGAGGTGGCAGTCGCCGGCACGAATGCGGCAATCCTGTGTCACCGACCGCCGATACCGTCAATCGACGTTGTCGGCGCAAGGAGCTTTGATGAGCATCGGAAAGTCCCGTGGGCTGCTCTACCGAATCGCGCGGCTGCTCGGCGATGTCCAGGCCGTCAAACGCGGGACCGTCGGAAAGCGGATCGCGCGACGTGTCACCGGCAAGGCGACGGGACGTGGACTCGGCAAGCTGTTCCGCTGATCAACCGTCACCGACACGCGTGGTGAACCGGTCAGCGTGTCAGACCGCGACACACCGCAGATCGACCTGACGGACCACGACGGTGCCACGGGGCTACCTCGCCGCGAACCGACATCGCTGTGCGATCCGCGGCCACCCGTGACGGGTCGCGCGACGTGGGCATCGACATTCAGGCACCAAGCGCGCATCATTGCGCGTAAGGCCACGCAATCTCCGTCACATCCCATCGCCGATCGGCATTTCGATGCAACCTTCCCAAGTGCTCGAACACGCCTATCAGCGCATCACCCAGGTTGTGAGGCAGTCACTCGACGGCCTCGCTGCCGATGCCCTGACATGGCAGCCGGAACCCGACGCCAACCACATCGGCTGGCTCGTCTGGCACCTGACCCGGATTCAAGACGACCACATCGCCGAACTCGCCGAGCGACCCCAGGTCTGGCAGCAGAACGACTGGCCGACGCGATTCGGGTTCGCGTCCGACACGTTGGAAACGGGGCACGGTCACACCGCAGCCCAGGTGGCTGCCCTGCGTCCCGAAAGCGTCACGACGCTGCTCGACTACCACGAGCGTGTCGCCTCCGGCACGCAGGCGTTCCTCGGCTCGCTAACCGCCGAAGATCTCGACCGGATCATCGACACGTCGTACGACCCGCCCGTCACAATGGGTGTGCGGCTCGTCAGCGTGATCGCCGACAATCTGCAACACGCGGGCCAGGCCCGCTACCTGCGCGGAATCTACGAACGCACGGTCGACCCGGCGAACTGACACGGTGCCGCCCTCGGAGGTCTCACCGGCGCGCCCGCCGGGCGAGTTCGATCGCCGGGCAGCGATCCATCACCACATCCAGGCCGGCCGCCCGCGCACGCTCAGCCGCGGCGTCGTCTATCACACCGAGCTGAAGCCAGACAGCAGAGATACCCAGGTCGATCGCTTCGTCGACGTGCGCGCCGGCCAGCGCCGACCGTCGGAAGATGTCCACGACGTCGACAGTCGCCGTGTCGGGAATCGCGGCGAGATCCGGGTACGCGCGGCGTCCCAGGACCGTGTCAGCCCGTGGAGTGACAGGGATCACTTCGTAGCCGTGATCGATGAGCACCTGCATGACGTGATGGCTGGGACGCTCCGGCTTCGGCGATGCCCCAACGACCGCGAACACGTGCGCACGCTCAAGGATCCGATCCGCCGTCGCGGTCATCGCATCACTCGTCGGCTCCACGTGGGTTCCTCCCCGAGGCAGCTTCGTCGCGCACGATCGTGCCACCTGCGCACTGGCCCGTCGAGCCTGGCAGCGTCGGTGGATAGCCAGTGGACGGGACCGTCCCGAACAAGGCAGCGAAGGATGAAGGTCGCTTCGGCGCACGTCATCCCTGCGGCAGTCGAACGCGTCGCCGCAGAGGTCGACCTCAATCAACTGCGAAGCTGCACAGCAGTGTGACGCAACGGCAAGCTCCGATTCAGGCGAGGCCGATCGAGCCCTGGAGCACGCAACCGTCGCGAAAACCACAACTTCAGAAGTGGGCCTGATGCGACAGTATTCAAACCTTCGATGGGACAGCGACGGAAACCCG
>JBBDSV010000056.1:0-5977 GCA_040904785.1 Nitriliruptoraceae bacterium | reverse complement strand
CTTCGAGTCCGTACCCACTGGCCTTGACCCCGCCGTAGGGCATGAGTTCGGCGTGGTAGCTCGACGTGTAATTGATCATCACGCCGCCGACTTGCAGCCGCTTCGCCGCGGCGAACGCCCGGTCGACGTCCTGGGTGAAGATCCCCGCCTGCAACCCGTACGGAGTTGTGTTCGCCCGCGCGATCGCGTCATCGAACGTGCTCCAGGCCTGCATCGCCACGATGGGCGCGAACGCCTCGTTGCACATGACGGTCGCGTCGTCGGGCACCTGGGTGATCAGCGCAGGCTGCAACACGGCGCGGTCGCGGTCTCCCCCGGTAAGCGTGCGCCCGCCACTGGAGGCGACCCACTCCTGCGCACGTTCGGCCTCGGCGACCGAGATCAGCGGACCGACACGAGCGTCCTCACGATAGGGATCACCGACGACGAGCGCCTCGGTCCGCTCGCGGAGCAGTTCCTCGAGGTCACCACGGACCGACTCGGCCACGAGCACACGTTGGACCGAGGTGCACACCTGCCCGGCCTTGCGGAACGCGGCAGGCACGATGCGGTCGGCGGCCATCACAAGGTCGGCGTCATCACACACGATCGTCGCGCTGTTCGATCCCAGTTCCAGATGCGTCTTCGCGACGCCGGACACCTGCTTGATCGCCAACCCGACCTCGGTCGAACCGGTGAAGGTGTAGTAACGGATCCGCCCGTCCTTGAGGAGCTGATCGCCGACAGAACGGCCCGGTCCGATCACCAGGTTCATGAACCCCGGCGGCAGTCCGGCTTCGTGCAATGCGTAGGTGAGCCACATCGAGCTGACCGGCGTCGCCTGTGCCGGCTTGAGCACGACCGCATTGCCGGCAGCGATCGCTGGGCCGACCTTGTGCGCCACCGTGTTCAGTGGCGCATTGAAAGGCGCGATCGCGCACACGATCCCGACGGGAACGCGCATGGTGAACGCCAAGCGGTGCTCGCTTCCGGGCGTGGCGGACACCGGGATCTCCTCGCCCGAGAGCCGCCGTGCCTCGCCCGCGCACAGCCGCAAGGTGTCGCCTGCGCGTGCCAGTTCTGTGCGCGCATCGGCCAGGGTGAATCCGGTTTCGGCGACGTAGGTGTAGAGCACGGCAGCGTCGAGCTCGTCGAGGATGTCGGCGGCCCGCAGCAGGATGGACTCACGTTCGGCCGCGGGCAGCGGTGATCGGCTCGCGCGCTCCGCTGAGTCGACGGCACGGGTGACGTCGTCGGGCTGCGCCTGCACCACAGACAAGAACGGCTCGAAGGTGTACTTGTCGATGATGTCGACGTGCGCGTCCGCGGACTGCCAGGCACCCCCGAAGAACAGCCCGGTCATGTCCTCCAACCGCCGATCCGGACCCATTTCGCGTGTCACGGTCTGCGCCATGTCATGATCCTCTCTGCCGGCGTCGGCCAACCCACCCGCTAGGCGTCGGGCACATAGTCATCGGCGTAGTACTCAACACCGAGGTGGGTGATCTGGTCCTCACCCATGATCCAACGCAACGTATTCTTCAACTTGGTGTGCTGGATGAACAGGTCGTGTTCCGGATACAGCCCCGGCGCGACCTGCGGGGCCTTGAAGTAGAAGCTGAGCCATTCCTGGATGCCACCCATACCCGCACGCTGGGCGAGGTCGAGGAACAGCGCGAGGTCGAGCGCCAGCGGTGCCGCGAGGATCGAATCCCGGCACAAGAAGTTGACCTTCAGCTGCATGGGATAGCCGAGCCAGCCGAAGAAGTCGACGTTGTCCCAGCCCTCCTTGTTGTCGCCGCGCGGCGGGTAGTAGTTGATGCGCACGACGTGGTCGATGCCGCCGTACAACTGCGGGTAGACGTCGGGCTGCAGAATCGTGTCGAGCACGCCGAGTTTCGACGTCTCTTTGGTCCGAAACGACTCCGGGTCGTCGAGCACTTCGCCGTCGCGGTTCCCGAGGATGTTCGTCGAGTACCAGCCGTGCATGCCGAGCATGCGTGCCTTGAACATCGGCGCGAGCACCGTCTTGACCAGCGTCTGCCCCGTCTTGAAGTCCTTGCCGCAGATCGGGACCCCTTGGGCGGACGCGAAGTCGCGCAGGGCGGGCACGTCGACCGTGAGGTTCGGCGCCCCGTTGGCGAACGGCACGCCTTCGAGCAGGGCCGCGTAGGCATACATCATCGACGGCGTGATCGATGGGTCGTCGGCGTCGATCGCCGCTTCGAACGCATCCCGATCGACGTGCGCGGCGCCGAGGTCGACGTAGATCTCGGTCGAACCACACCACACCATGACGAGCCGGTCACAGGCATTGGCGTCACGAAAGGCGCGGATGTCGGACCGCACCGCATCGAGCATCGCGCGCTTGGCCCGTGATGGCAGCACGTTGGGTCCGTCGAGCTTCTTGACATAGGCGGGATCGAACGCGGCACGCATGGGACGGATTGCACGCAGCGTGTCGGCGATCGGTTCGAGGTGTCGCCCAACGTCGAGGACACCGGCCTGGACGGCCGACACGTACGCGTCGTCTTCGAACGGATCCCAGGCGCCGAAGACCACATCGTCGAGGTCGGCCAGCGGCACGAAGTCGCGGATCAGCGGCGCACGCGCGTCGGTGCGCTTGCCGAGGCGGATCGTGCCCATCTGCGTCAGCGAGCCGATCGGTTCAGCCAGACTACGGCGGATAAGTTCGACCCCGGCAATGAACGTGGTTGCGACCGCGCCGAGCCCGACGCACAGGACGCCGAGTCTGCCGTTCGCAGGTTGCACGGTTGGTGGCTGCACCGACGTCCCTCGTTTCGACGTTGCACGCAGCCTATTGCGCTTCGAGGTCGCCGAGCGCGGCGCGCACCGCGAGATCGATCTCCCCAATGTGCACGTCGTCGAGCGGTGCGCCGTCCGAATTGCGGCAGGTGAAGACGTCGACGGCTTCATGGCCGACCGTTTCGATCCGTGCGATCACCAGATCGACCTCGAGCTCGGCGAACGCGGAGGCGATCGCGAACAGCACACCGGACCGGTCCTGCGTCCGCACCTCGACGACGGTGGCGCGGCCGCCGGCGTCCGGCTCCACATGCACATCGGTCGCGACGTCGGGAAGCCGGTCAACACGCCGCTGCTCCGCACGCGCGATCCTGCCGACACGGGCACGGACCGCGAGTCTGCCAGACACGGCGTCAGCAAGGTCGCCTTCGACGCGCGCCCACCAGGAACCACCGGCGCCGTCGGGCGTGCGGACCCGGAACGTATCGACGGCGAGCCCGTCGTCGCGCGTGAACGCGTCGGCCGCGACAACGGTTCCGTGGTGCAGCGAGATCACGCCGGCAACCTTCGCGAACAGTCCGGGGTTGTCCCACGCAACGACGTCGAGCTCGTCGAGCCCGGCAATCCCGTCGGGATCGGTGTCGCTCGGCGTCACGCGGGTTCGAACATCGGATGAGGCCAGGGGCGCGGCGACCATGAGCGTGTGGCGCACGACGGCGCGTGGCGTGACGGCCGCCGCATAGCGGGCGGGCAGCAGTCCGAGGTGGGCGCGGACGTCTTCGGGGTCCGCGCCGAGATCTGCGGCCAACGCCTGTGCGGCGCGCGCCGTGGCAACGGCGCCGTCGACAACTTCATCGGGACTCTGCGCATCGAGCACGGCTGCCACCCTCCTCGTCAGTGACCGCAACAGCGATCCGATCCAGTCGTTGAAGGCTGTCGGCCCGGTCGCCTGGCCGTCGGCGACGGCCAGCAGATGCAGCCCGGCAAGCGTCTCGTGGTCCCCGATCAGTGTCGCGAGTTCCTTCGCGAGCGCCGGATCGGCGACGTCGCGCGTGCGTGCGGCGTGCGGCAGTGCGAGATGGAGGCGCACGAGCCGCCCCACCTGTGCGACCGTCGCATCGCCGGCACCCATGTGGCGCGCCATCGCTTCGGCGACCGGAACTCCCGTCTCTTCGTGCGGCTCTCCGAACGCCTTGCCGACATCGTGGAACAACACGCCCAGCATGACCGCGTGCCGGTCGCTGACGGCCGCCAGTGCGTCGGTGGCCCACGGTTGGCGTCGCACGAGCTCACCGAGCCGCGTCGCCGCGTACCACGCGTGACGGTCGAGGGCGTAGCGATGGTACGGGTTGCGCTGAGCCCTCCCCCGTACCGCGGTCCATTGCGGCAGCATCGCCGTCCAGATGCCGGCATCGTCGAGCTCCGCCATCGCGGCACGGGCCACATCGCCTCGCCACAGGGTTGCGAGAAAGCGCGAGCGCGACGCCAGCGTCCACTCCCAGCCGAGCGGCTGGTGCTCTGCCTGACGGCGCAGGACACCAGCCGTCGAACGATCGAGAATCGCGCCGGTCGACACGAGGGCGGCGAACAGACGCGACGGCAGATCGGGATTGTCGATCGCCACGTCACCGAGACGGAGGACACCGTCGACGAGTTCGAACCCGTCGAACTGTTGGTCTCCCGCACGTGCGCGCCGCCGCTCACCACGGGCAAGGTCGGCGGCGATCAACGTCCAGGCCCGGCGGTGCGCATGATCGATCGTTCGCGTGGCGAGGTAGACATCGTTGAGCAGGTGATGCGGCGCGAGGGCGTCGTCGGTGTCGTGGTAGCCGAGCCGGCCAGCGACCGCGTCGTGCACGTCCAGGCGGAGCACATCGGTGGGGTGCGCCGCCGTCTCCGCGTGCAGGGCAACGCGAACGCCGAGCAGTAGCTGCTCCGCACGCGCCAGCCGCGTGCGGTCGGGCGCACCGAGATAACCGGCGGCGACGAGCGGATCGAGGCCGACCGTGCCGACGATCGCCGCGGCGGCCCACCGCAACGACTGGACGTCTCGCAGGCCGCCCGCGCCATTCTTGAGGTCGGGCTCGAGCACTTCGGCGGCGTCCCCGGACTTGGCGTGACGAGCGGCGTCGGCCGTCTGCAGTCGCCCGAGGAAGATTTGCGGACGGCGCCGCAGACGCCGCACCGCGTCGGTGCGGACGCGCTGCGCAAGCGACACATCGCCGGCGACGACACGCATGTCGAGCATCGCCGTCGCACTGTCGAGGTCGCGCATGCTTTCGAGCGCGTCCCACCGATCACGCACTGCGTAACCGACGGTCAGCCGTTCGTCCCACAAGGGATAGACGACCTCACGAACGATGCGTTCGAGCTCGTCGTCACCGAGCTGGTCGTGCACGACGACGAGATCGATGTCGGATGCCGGGCACAGCTCACGCCGGCCGTAGCCACCGACAGCGAGCACGACCACCGGCCCGTGCACCACCGGTGCGGCCAGCCGGCGAACGAGCGCATCGACCTCGTCGGTGCGGCGCCGGCACGAGGCGACCGAGTCGTTCACAACGCGTCGTCATTCTCCTCACCCGTGCGGATGCGCACCACACGCTCAACCGGGGTGACGAAGACCTTGCCGTCGCCCACCTGGCCGGTTCGCGCATGGTCGACGACGGTGTCGATGACACCATCGACCTGCTCCTCGGTCACGAGGATCTCGAGCCGCACCTTGGGGACGAATTCAACGGTGTATTCCGCACCCCGGTACAGCTCGGTGTGACCGCGTTGACGGCCGTACCCACGGACGTCGCTGACGGTCAGTCCTTCGATGCCCAGATCATGCAATGCTTCCTTGACCGCATCGAGTCGGTGCGGCTTGACGAATGCCGTGACGAGCTTCACGTGTCGCTCCTGTTCGCGAGGATCCCGAGTGGATCATGGTCACCAGGAGCGACATCATGGCGGGTCGGTGTCAAGTCGAGGTATCCGCCGCGTTTCGGTCCCGTTACACCGGTTGTGCGCTGCACACCAAGCGCTCGGACCGACCGTGCGAATGACGCACGGACGCCTCCACGTGCGGGCACGATGCCGTTCACTGGCTCGTGGCGACCGTCCACCGGTCGCCCGTGCGTCAACGTTCCGACGCCCCATCGGATGACGCACCCGCAGGCCGCCTTCCCCCGGGCGGCTTGCGCCGCCGGTCGACGCCGTGCCCCGCGCGTCCCGGCGTTTGAGGAGC
>JBBDSV010000055.1:0-6215 GCA_040904785.1 Nitriliruptoraceae bacterium | reverse complement strand
GGTCGTGTCACAAAGATCATCGAATAGGACCCGGGCGGTGCGGTGTCGGACTGCGTGACGCGGCCGACACCGCATCTCGCCCGGCAGCCCCGAGTGCCCCACGATCTCGTGCCGGGCAGGAGTGAAGCGTCATGCCGAAGAGCCTCAATCGCCCCAAGGTGACCATGGCCTGCGTTGAATGCAGCGAACGCAACTACATCACCACCAAGCACCGCGTCAATCAGCGCGAGCGCATCGAGTTGCGCAAGTTCTGTCCGCGTTGCCGCAAGCACGAACTCCATCGCGAGACGCGCTGACGCGACGGAACGGAACCGCACGATGGCGCTCAACGCCGATCGCGTCGGCACCGTCTACCCGGCGTTCGTCTACGAGGTCTCCCGCGAGAAGATTCGCGAGTACGCGACCGCCGTCGGCGAGTCCGATCCCCGGTACTTCGCCGACGATGACGAGATGGTCGCGCCGCCGACATTTGCGGCGTGCTTCTCCATCGGCAACGCGTTGCGTACGGTCCTCGACGACCCGCAGCTGGGAGCGCATCCACGGTTGGTGCACGGGTCCCAGTCGTTCACCTACGGCGATCGGCCGATGCGCCCCGGCGATGTGCTGCGCTGCGAGCCGTCGATCGTCTCGATCACTCCGCGCGGCGACAACGAGTTCCTCGTGATCGCGCTCGAGGCGACATTTGTTTCGGATGAGACGCTCGCCGCGCGGGCCGAATCGACGATCGTGTTCCTGGGATCCGCCAACGGCTCGGATGCCGGATGACAGCGATCACCGTGGGCACCGAGATCCCGCCCGTGTCGGACACCGCGACGCTGGCGCGACTCGTGCAGTACGCCGGCGCGTCCGGCGACCTCAACCCGCTGCACTTCGACACTGAGTTCGCCGCCGCCGTGAGTCCGACCGGTGGACTCATCGCGCACGGGATGCTGTCGATGGGGCTCGTCTCCCGGGCGGTAACCGCCTTCGCCGGTGGTCCCGAGCACGTGTGCGAGCTGACCGTGCGCTTCGTACGTCCGTGGCCGGTCGACACCGTCGCGACGTTTGGAGGCAAGGTGACCGAGATCGCCGACGGAATCGCGGCGTTGGCGCTGTGGGGGGACCTTGAGGATGGCAGTCGCATGTTGCGTGGATCGGCGACGATCCGCCTGTGATCGCCCCGCCGAGGGTGCGGAGAATCGCCGGTTGTCGCGGGGGCCATCGGGCGGATACCCTGCGATCAAGCTGCTCCCGCGGGGGCAGCGTTCCCGTGTCGGGGGTCCTCGACGTCACCGCGGCGTGGACGACCGGTTCCCGGGCCTCGCGGGAACGGACGGGAGTAGCTCAATTTGGCAGAGCACCGGTCTCCAAAACCGGCGGTTGGGGGTTCAAGTCCCTCCTCCCGTGCGAGATGATCGACGCCGCACCGTCACGACCGTCGCCGCGACGTTCCGCCGGTGTCAGGAGTAGTTGTCCATGAGTCGCGAGTCGAAGCGCCGCGCAGCACGCGTATCGCAGCAGGCTGACCAGCAGGCGAGTGCCGCTGCCGAGTCCCCCTCGGCATCCGGGCGCACGTCGGTCGGCCAGTTCCTCCGTGAGGTGCGCGCCGAACTGAAGAAGGTTGCGTGGCCGAGCAGGAAAGAGGTCACCTCCTACACAATCGTCGTGCTCGTGACGACGCTCACCCTGACCGCGCTCGTCTGGGCGATGGACGAGGTCATCCGCCGAGCCGTGCTCAATACCCTGGGATAACCGACGTGTCCGAAGAGACGATGACGACAAACGACGACCTCAACGAACTGCTCGGCCTCGCCGGTGCGGACGATGCGTCGACGGCCGAGCCGGCGACCGAGGAGCCGTCGTCCACCGACGCTGCGCCGTCCGTCGACGAAGCCGGCGCCGAGGCGTCGGTCGACGAACCGACGGACGACGCGCCGGCCGCGGTGCGCCCGCGCCCGCGATCGCTCGACGATGTCCGCGACCGCCACGAGCTCGGTCGACTGCCGGGCGACTGGTACGTCGTGCACACCTACGCCGGCTACGAACAGCGCGTCAAGGACAACTTGCTCAACCGCGTCGAGGCGCTCGAGGCCGAAGACCGGATCTACGAGGTCGTCATCCCGACCGAAGAAGTCACCGAGTACAAGAAGGGCAAGAAGACCGTCTCGCAGAAGAAGTTCCTTCCCGGCTACGTCCTCGTCCGCATGGAGATGGATGACGAGTTGTGGGGGATCGTGCGCCACACCCCAGCGGTGACGGGATTCGTCGGATCGCCGGGTACGCGTCCCGTGCCCCTGCCGGTGCGCGAGGTGGCGGCCACGCTCAAGCTGCCCGACGAGTACATCGAGCCGGTCGAGGTCGATCCCACTGCGCCCGTCGAGGTCACCAAGTCCGCGGCTGCCGAGATCGACCTGGAGGTCGGTGAGACCATCCGGGTCACCACTGGCCCGTTCGCCGACTTCACGGGAACGATCTCCGAGATCAACATCGACCAGGCCAAGCTGAAGGTGCTCGTGAGTGTCTTCGGACGTGAGACGCCGCTCGAATTGCCCTTCGACAACGTCGCGAAGCTCTAGCTCGCGCCACCGCACCGACATCGATCGTGGGAGGCCGTCACCAACGGCCGTTGGACCACGCGAGGAGAAACGAAGATGGCCAAGAAGGTCGTCGGATTCATCAAGCTGCAGATCCCTGCCGGACAAGCGAATCCGGCCCCGCCGGTTGGTCCGGCGCTGGGTCAGCACTCGGTGAACATCATGGAGTTCTGCAAGGCGTTCAACGACGCCACGCAGCAGATGCAGGGTGACATCGTTCCGGTCGAAATCACCGTCTACGAGGACCGGTCGTTCACCTTCATCATGAAGACGCCCCCGGCGGCGCAGCTGCTGCTCAAGGCAGCCGGTGTCTCGAGTGGTTCGGGCACGCCGCACACCACGAAGGTGGGCAAGGTCACCCGTGACCAGGTCCGCGAGATCGCCGAGAAGAAGCTCGTCGACCTCAACGCGAACGACATCGACGGAGCGATGAAGATCATCGAGGGCACGGCCCGTTCGATGGGGATCACCGTCGACGGCTGATCGCCGCGACGACACCAGCTGCACCGCAGACGTGGGAGACGGGCCGGACCCGTCGTCAGCACCACGAGGAGAATGAACCGTGGCAAAGCGAAGCAAGCGGTACCGCGACGCGCTCGACAAGATCGACGCCGAACGCCTCTACGAACCCAAGGACGCGTTCGAACTGCTCAAGGATCTCGGCACCGTCAAGTACGACGCCACCGTCGAGTGCGCCGTCCGGCTCGGCGTGGACACGCGCAAGGCCGATCAGATGGTGCGCGGATCGGTGTCGCTGCCCAATGGCATCGGCAAGGACGTGCACGTCGCGGTCGTTGCGACGGGCGGCAAGGCCACCGAAGCACGTGAGGCAGGCGCGGATCACGTCGGCGACGACGAACTCGTCGAGCAACTCGGCGACGCGTCGTTCCTCGATCAGATCGACGCGGTCATCGCCACGCCCGACATGATGGGCAAGCTCGGCCGACTCGGCAAGAGCCTGGGACCGCGCGGTCTGATGCCCAACCCGAAGTCGGGGACGGTGACGATGGATGTCGCCAAGGCCGTGTCCGAGATCAAGTCCGGACGTGTCGAATATCGCGCCGACCGCAACGGCAATGTGCACACCGTGCTCGGCAAGCTGTCGTTCAGTGCCCAGCAGCTGACGGAGAACTACGGCGCGCTGATCGACGAGATCATCCGGCAGCGTCCGGCTTCGGCCAAGGGGCGCTACGTGCTCACCGCTGCGGTGTCGACGTCGGCAAGCCCGAGCATCCGGCTCGACCCGACACGTGCCAAGGACCTTGTCGGCGAGAGCTGACATGTTTCCGGCCACGGCCACCGCGTTCGACGCGGGTGTGCCGTGGCTGGTACGCTTTCGCCACCAACCGGACCCAAGACCGCTGGATGCTCGCTTCGTGCGAGCCGAAGGCCACCCACACGGTGCGTCCCGCGCAGGCTCGGACATCTCGTTGCGGCCAGTGCCGCGTGCGTTGTGTCCCCTGCGCCAAGCGCAGGGGATTTTTCTGTGGGTCGGACGAACGAGACGACGGAGCTGCCATGGCACGGCCGGACAAGGTCGCCAAAGTCGACGAGGTCAGCGAGCAGCTGACGAACGCCGGCGCGACACTGCTGACGCACTATCGCGGACTGTCGGTGTCCGAGATCGGCGAGCTGCGGCGCGCACTGCGCGACGCGAACGCGCAGATGCACGTCGTCAAGAACACGCTCGTGCGTCGTGCAGCGGACAAGGCGGGCATCGACGGTCTCGATGAGATGCTCGTGGGACCGACGGCCCTGATCTTCTGCGAAGAGGACCCGGTCGGCGCAGCGAAGGCGCTCAAGACATTCGCCGTCGACCACCCGGGGCTCGTTGTCCGCGGTGGCTACTTCGACGGAGCGGTGCTCGACGAGACCGAGGCGATCCGCTTCGCCGACCTCGAGAGCCGTGAAGACCTGCTCTCCAAGCTCGTCGGACTCATGCACGGTGCGCTGGCGAATACCGCGCGCCTGCTGCAGGCCCCGATCGAACAGCAGGCCCGTCTGTTGCAGGCACTCGTCGACGCGGGCGGCGCCCCTGGCGCTCCGGACGACGACGTCACGGCGGATGCAGCGTCGTCCGAGTCCGCGGAGGCACCTGTGTCCGAGATGGCGGCTGAGGTCGAGTCGTCCGACGACGCGTCGGCCGCCGACAAGGCGAACAGCCCCGAGGCGGATGGCGACGATGGCGCAGCCGAGGCCACTGATACCGAGGATGAGTCGTCCGACGACGCGGTCAAGTCCGACTGACCTGATTTTCGTTTCACCCGTCGCGTGCTCCGACCGGGAGCCGTGAACGAACTGCACGGGCGCGAGGGCGCCCAGGAGGAAGCCCGATGGCGAAGCTGACCACCGACGAGCTCATTGACGCGTTCAAAGAGCTCACCCTGATCGAGCTGTCTGAACTCGTCAAGAAGTTCGAAGAGACCTTCGAGGTCACCGCGGCCGCTCCGGTCGCCGTGGCCGCCGCGCCGGGTGGCGCCGGTGGTGACGCGGGCGCCGAAGAGGAGAAGGACTCCTTCGACGTCGTCGTCACGAGCGCTGGCGAGAAGAAGATCCAGGTCATCAAGGAAGTCCGTGGCCTGACGAACCTTGGCCTCAAAGAGGCCAAGGAGCTCGTCGAAGGCGCACCGAGCACGATCCTCGAAGGCGCGGCCAAGGACGCCGCCGAGGACGCCAAGGCCAAGCTGGAAGAGGCCGGCGCAACCGTCGAGCTCAAGTGATCTACGGGCGTGCGCGCCTACCGCGCTTGGGGGCTCGCTCCAAGCGCGGTTGACGCATTGGGCTGACACGCAGTACATTGTCCTGCCGCCTTGTGTCCTGCTGCAGCACCCTGAACGGGGAGGATGGCGTTCCCGCCCACGCCGTCCGACGACGAGTTGAGGTCTCCGTCATCACACGACGCTTTTTCGTCTTCACGTGCGCGGACGACGTCGTGCCGATGTCCCGTTGACGGTTGACGTCTGGTCGGCCGCGCGTTCGCGTGGCCTCCGGCTCGGCGCGTTGCAGTGCATGCATGGTCGGCAACGCACGCGCGCGGCACCGCGTGGCGTGCCGCGAACGAACATTACGCCTCTGGGAGGTCCCTGTTGACCGGCACCGTCGCCGAACGCCTCAGCTTCGCCAAGATCCGCGAATCGCTACCCATCGAACAGCTTGACCTCGTCGCGATCCAGCGTGACTCGTTCTCCTGGCTCATCGACGAGGGACTCGGCGAGGTCTTCGACGAGATCTCTCCGATCGAGGACAGCCAGGGCAAGATGGCGCTGAGCTTCCTCAACCACCGCTTCGAGGATGCCAAGTACTCCGTCGAGGAGTGCAAGGAGAAGGACTACACCTACGCGGCGCCGCTGTTCGTGACCGCCGAGTTCCTCAACAAGGAAGACGGCACGATCAAGTCGCAGACCGTCTTCATGGGGGACTTCCCGGTGATGACGGATCAGGGCACGTTCATCATCAACGGCACCGAGCGCGTGGTCGTCTCGCAGCTCGTCCGTTCCCCCGGCGTCTACTTCGACCGGTCGATCGACAAGACCACCGGTCGTGACGTCTTCGGATGCAAGGTCATCCCGGCGCGCGGCGCGTGGCTCGAGTTCGAGGTCGACAAGCGCGATCTCGTCGCCGTCCGCGTCGATCGCAAGCGCA
>JBBDSV010000054.1:0-6393 GCA_040904785.1 Nitriliruptoraceae bacterium | reverse complement strand
CAAACGGCTGCCCGCGGTCGATCGGTGTCAATCCGCACGTGTCGTGTAGACGATGACGTTGTCGGTGTACTGGCCCTTCGAGCGGTCGAATCTCCCGCCGCAGGTGATTAGCGTCAGCCGTGGCTCGTCGGTGGTCGCCCAGATGCGTCCACCGGGTAGCTCGCCCTTGGGGTGCTGCTCGACACGCTCGACGATGAAGCGCACCGTCGAAGCGTCGGCACCGCGGACGCGCACCTCGTCGCCGGGCTCGAGTGTGGCGAGTCGGAAGAACACGTCGGGTCCGTCGCGCGAGTCGTAGTGGGCAGCGATGACGGCGGGGCCCCGCGCGCCGGGCCGTGGCCCGTTGGCGTACCAGCCTGCGCGTCCGAACCCGGGCACCTGCATCGAACCGTCGTCGTTGATGCCAAGCGCGACGAGCTCCGCGTCGACATCGAGTCGTGGAATCTCGACGGTGACGGGCAACGGTGGTTCCGACGTGCCCTTCTCGACGTCGATGTGCTCGTTGCGTTCTTCGTCGCCGTCGTCCGGGTCGCTGGCAGCGGCACTCACGGGATCGGGTTCGACGCGTCTGTCGCCGTGGTCGCGAGCAGACGGGGGGCCGGCCGGCTGCGCACAGCCGATGACCGCCATGCCCACTACCGCCGCCGCCACCTCCGCACGCCGGAAGCCTGGCCTGCGGCGTCGCCCGACGGTGGTCGCCGTTGCTGCAGCGGCCTGCGTCACGCGGTCAGCCGATGCTCACGGGTTGCTCCGCGCACGAAGTGCAACGCCTGCAGTGCCGATCACGGCCACGGCGGCGAGACCGAACACGATCATCGGCAGGCCTGAGGTGCTGGCGGTGCCGCCACCTCCGGTGTCGATACGGCTGGGTCGTTCGGAGATCTGGCCCCGGATCTCTCCGGCCTCGAACGCCTCGGTGTGCACGTTGGTGTACGTGTTGCCTGCGGCCATCTCGTCGACCAGGTCTTGGAGTGTGCCGCCCTCGAGCGGACCGACGAGGTCGTCGGCGGTGAACGTGCCGGAGGCCAGCGTCCCGGTGGTCACGCCCTCGACGAGCTCGGGCGCCTGGTCCTGCGTGTGCAGCCACACGACGGGCGGTCCGTTCTCGCCGGCGGCACCGAGATGAATGTGCGCCATGGTGATGTTTTCGAGATTCTCGACGTCAACGGTGAACGACACCTGTGTGCCGTCCTCGCTGAGGACATATTCGGCGGAGCCGCTCGCGTCGGTGTCGACGGGCGGGACCTCCTCGTCGCCGGACAATGGCGAGGTGAAGGTGCGTTCCTGCGCCAGCGCGGGAGCCGCGAGTGCGACGAGTACGGCGCAGATCATGGCGATAGTGGTCAGGGCCGAGGTGCGGTGCATCTCATCCTCCTTGCAGATGACGGGCAGCGCCGACGCGCACGCCGGGTGCTGCCAGGACGGATGAACGACTCGCGCGGGGTCACGCGACATCCCGACGGTCGAACTCGTCCTGCACAGGGGGGTACGGCGGCGGACGGCGTTCGGTTCACCGAGCTGCCCAGGGCGCAGCGCCGTCGTGGTCGCGCTCACGCACGCGCGACAGCGACCTCGAGGTGGTCGAGGATGAGCGTCCCCTGCGTGGTGCCCCAGGCGATGTCGGCGGCGTCGCGCCCGGTGGCGATGCGGGCGAGCGTCCCCACGGCTGCGAGCCCGGTCGGATCGAGCGTCCGCCACGCCGTGCCGTCGTGCGCCTCGACGACCGCGTGGAAATCCTCGTGCTCGAGGCCCAATGCGTACGCGCTCGCGAGGCGGGCCGGAACCCCGAGTGCTCGCAGCAACGTCGCGGCCAGATGTGCCAGATCCCGGCACACGCCGGTGCGCTGCAGCATCGTTTCGTCGGCGCCGGTGTTGACGTTGCTCGTTCCGGGCGCGTATTCGATGTTGCGTTCGACCCAGTGACGAACGTGCTCGAGCAGCAGACCCGTGCGCGGCGCATCGCCGAAGAGGTCTTCGGCCGTGGGTGCCAGCAGGTCCGAGGGGCAGTATCGGCTCGGGAGCGTCCAGGGAAACAGGTCGATGTCCACGTCTTCGAGCGTCGGCAGTCGGGCGCTGACACCGGTACCGACCGCGAGATCGCCCTCGACGTCGACCGTGGCCGCGTAGCGCAAGTGTGCGCCTCCGGTGGGCAGGTGCAGACGCAGTGGGCGTGCACCGCCCCAACGTGGCGAGATGTCGTCGACCTCAGCGCCGTCGACGTCGACCGACTCCCGCAGCACGGTCTGTCCGACCTGGTGGCCGACACGGACAAGCAGAAGGGCTGTCGACGGTTCCTCGGCGGTCCAGTCGATGCTTGCGCGGACGGTGAGCCTCGTGATGAGGACCTCGACAGGCAGGTGGTGTCGTTCGACAGTATCGGCGATCCGATGTGCTGTCCGTGCCGTCACTCGGCTGCCGCGTCGTCCTCCTTGGCGGGTTCGGCGGGGCGGCCAAACGGTCCGATGCCCGAGGGCGGCACGTCGTCGGCAAGCGGGGCGGCGCGCAAGCTCGCCACGACAGTGACGGTCAACACGGCACCGATCACGGCCAGGCTCTGCAACGGGGTCGGGTGGTAGATGCCGGAGATGTTCTCGGTGAACAGCTTCACGCCGACGTACACCAGCACGATCGACAGGCCCGTCTTGAGGTAGCGCATCCGGGCGGCGAAGCCGGCCAACAGAAAGTACAGGGCGCGCAGCCCCAGGATGGCGAACACATTCGAGGTCAGTACGAGGAACGGATCCCGTGTGACCGCGAAGATGGCCGGGATCGAGTCGACCGCGAAGACCAGATCAGCGAACTCGACGAGCAGCAGGACGACGAACAGGGGCGTGGCGAGCAGGCGTCCGTCGATGCGGACGAAGAACTTGGTTCCGTGGTACTCGTCGGTTGTCGGCAGCACGCGGGTGATGCGCTGGAAAACCGGGGACGTGGTGATGTCCGGGTGGGTCTCGCGCTGCAGGAACGTGCGGATCCCGGCGTAGATGAGAAAGGCCCCGAAGACGTAGAGCAGCCAGTCGAAGCGGTCGACGAGGGCAACCCCGGCGAAGATCAGCACCGTGCGCATCACGATCGCGCCGACGACGCCGTAGAACAGCGCGCGGTGCTGCAGATGCTTCGGCACGGCCAATACCGAGAAGATCAGCAGGAACAGGAAGACATTGTCGACCGACAGCGACTTCTCGATCACGTAGCCGGTGAAGTACGCGCTGCGGACACCCGCGAGGTCGCCGTCGTAGAAGACCGGCAGGAACGCGCCGAAGAGGATTGCGACGCCGATCCAGATCGCTGTCCAGGTGGCGGCCTCGCGCACATCGACCTCGTGCGGATTGCGGTGGACGACCAACAGATCGATCGCGAGCAGCACGATCACGACGCCGCCGAACACGGCGTACAACACGAGGTCACTCATCGGTTCGCTCCGTAGCTCCACGAGGTCGGTCGGCAACGACCGCGATGACCTCGAGTGTGGTGTCGTGCTCTGCGCGCACCGTGAAGTCGAAACGGTCGACCTCGATTGCGCAGGCGAGATCCTCGGGTGGCGCCCATGCAGGGCCGTCGGGTGCGAACGCCCGGCCTGCGTCCGAGGTGGCCACGCGCGCGAGGAACGGGGCGGGGTCCGGGTCGCTGCCGTCGAGCATGGCCGCGATCAGTTCCGCGCAGGCGAGATCCTCATCGCCATCGCGCCCGTGTGACGCACCGGTGATCACGAAGGTGACCTCCTCCACGTCCGCCTGTGCCAGTCGCCGTGCGGTCGCGGTCGCCGTGACGAAGGAGGCGGCCAGGACGAGCGGGCTTCCGGCGGTGCGGGCAAGCCCCTGGGTGCCGGCGGTTGTGCGATGCACGATCGTGCGGCCGCTGACGTCGCGTTGCTGGACTTCGGTCGGGGAGTTGCCGAGGTCGAATCCCGCAGGTGTCTCACCGTGCACCTCGCCGGCGAGCAGGGCGTCGGGAAGCTGCTCGTCGCGCAGCGCATGCGCACGGTCCAGTGTGTCGACCGCGAGGATGCGTGCGGCACCGCGAAACAGTGCCCAGGGCACGGTCGTGAACGCCCGCAGAACGTCGATGACGACGACAGCCGGTGCGGGTCGCGCGCCATCGAGGTCCACGAAGTTCGTGCGGATCGTCACTGTGGCACCAGGAAACGGGTGAGTCGGGTATGTGCGGTGACGAGCGCGTCGACCTCGACGAATTCGCCGCGCTGGTGGGCCTGATCGGTGCGTCCCGGTCCGAAGTTCAGCGCCGGGATGCCGCGCTCCGCGAAGCGGGCGACGTCGGTCCATGCCTGTTTGCCGGCGACCGGTACGTCGACTGCGGCGACGAAGTCGCGTACTGCAGGTGCATCGAGGCGCGGTGGTGCCGGAGGAGACCGGTCGACGATCTCGACGGCGACATCGTCACCGCACCGTTCGCGCAGCTCGGCCTCGGCAGCGTGCAGATCGCGTGACGGCGCGAACCGGAAGTTCAGGTTGATCGTGAACGTGTCGGGAAGGATGTTGCGTGGCGGTGGGGCCGCCGATCGAGGTGCGGGCCCGAGTCCGGTCGTCCATGCCTGGGTGGCCGACCACACGTCGCGGTAGGCGATTCCGTCGACGTCGACGTCGACGACGTGATCGTCGTTGAGGTTCGCGAGAAATGCGCCCGCTGCGGTGAGTGCGTTGCGGCCGTGCCACGGGCGTGCCGAATGCGCCGCGCGGCCGGGGAAGGTCACCAAGGCGTGGAGTCCACCGAGACAGCCGAGCTGGACCTGTCCGTCCGTCGGTTCGAGCACGACCGCAAGGGATGCCTCGGTCAGCCAGCTGACCTGCGCGAGCACGTCGGCCAACTCGTTGTTCTCGGCGGGTCCTTCCTCTCCCGCGTAGAACACGAGCGCCAAGTCGTACGCCGCACGAGCCCGCAGGTCGTCGTCCTCGAACAGCGTCATCGCGACGACATTGCCCGACTTCATGTCCGAGGTGCCACGCCCGACGACGACATCGGCACCGTCACGGACCGTCACGCGGGGGTCGCGGTCGGCGTCGGTCGGTGGGACGACATCGAGATGGCCGACCAGCACGATCAGGGGGCGGTCGGACGTGCGGGCGCCGACGACGACGCTGTTGCCGACGCGCTCGACACGGTCGCCACGCTCGTCGTAGCGCGCAGTGACGGCATCGGCGATCGGTGCCTCGTCACCCGTGGTGCACACGAAGCCGCACTGTTCGACGAGCCGGCTCGTCAACTCGTCGCGAAGTGTCGGGGAGGTCACGGCCGACTCAATTGTGTGCGTGGAGGTCGGCGTTGAGGCCCTTCCACGCATCGGCATCGTCGCGCCGGAGCGCGATGACCGCGCCCGTCTGCGAATCGCGGCGGAACAGCAGCCCGTCGCGGCCCGACAGTTCGCGCGCCGTGACGACGTGCCCCTCGACGGTGACCTTGGTGCCCGCCGTGACATACAGGCCCGCTTCGACGATGCAGCGGTCACCGAGCGAGATCCCGATGCCGGCGTTGGCCCCGATGAGGCAGTCGCGCCCGACCGAGATCACCTCGCTGCCGCCGCCCGACAGCGTGCCCATGATCGACGCTCCGCCACCAAGATCCGAACCGTCGCCGACGACGACGCCGGCGGAGATCCGACCTTCAATCATGGACGCGCCGAGCGTGCCGGCGTTGAAGTTCACGAATCCTTCGTGCATCACCGTCGTCCCGGCGGCGAGATGCGCGCCGAGCCGCACCCGATCCGCATCGGCGATGCGCACGTTGGCGGGCACGACGTAGTCGGTCATGCGCGGAAACTTGTCGACGCTCGTCACGCGTAGCGTTCGGCCGGCGCCGGCGAGCTCGCGGCGCACGTCCTCGACGGATTCCGCGTGTACGGGGCCGAGGTCGGTCCAGGCAACGTTCGCCAGCAGCGCGAACGCGCCGTCGAGATTGGCGCCGTGCGGCGCGACGTGCCGATGGGAGAGCAGATGGAGCCGCAGATAGACGTCGGCTGCATCGGTGGGCGCCTCGTCGAGATCGTCGATACGTGTCACGACTGCCGTACGCGTGGTGCCCGGAATCGTCGGCATCACCGGCCGGCCGCGCACGGCGCGAAGCACGGACTCGAATCCCTCGTCGCTGGTCGCCTCTGGCAGCGGGGACGTTCCGATAGCAAGCGGAGCGCCGCCGAGCTTCGGTGGGTTCCCGTCGACGACCTCGACGTGTGGGAACCAGACCTCGAGGATCGTGCCGTCGTCAGTGCGTGTTGCCGACCCGATGCCGAACGCACCCGTGGCCATCCGCTCCTCGCTTCATCGCTCGCGGCTGCAGCCTATCGGCGGGCCTGCCGCCAGCCGCGGTGGGTCGCAAGGCTCGGCTAGCGTGCCCGCGACCCGGGAGGTGATGGCGATGACCGACGATGCGTCGAGCGCG
>JBBDSV010000053.1:0-1111 GCA_040904785.1 Nitriliruptoraceae bacterium | reverse complement strand
TGGGGTGACGCACTGTTCGAGTTGTGTGACGCCACGTTGTGCTCACCGTCACCGGTCGGATCGGTGCCGTCGCTGAGCTTGGAGCCGGTGTTCCGCCGCGGCCACGGCAGCTTGTATCGGGCGCTCGCCGACGGTCGCATCGACGATCACCGTCTGCGCCGGTTGTTGATCGACAACCTGTCGGCGGAGTGGCCGTTGGTGTTCGCTGTCGACGCGTCGACGTGGGATCGTTGCGACGCCGAGACCAGTCCCGAGCGCGGGTTCTACTACTCGGCATCCAAGCATTCGGCCGGTCAGCCGATCGTGGCGGGCTGGAACTACCAGTGGATTAGCCAACTGTGCTTCACGCCGGACTCGTGGACCGCGCCGTGCGACACGATGAGGATCCCACCGGCCGCGAACGCGACGAACACCACCATCGACCAGGTCTCCCGGCTCGTCGACGCGCTGCCAGCAGATCGGGAGGTGCCGATGTTCGTGTTCGACGCCGGCTACGACCCGATCGCGATCAGCCACGAACTCGCTGAGGTTCGAGCCCAGGTCCTGTGCCGCATCCGCGACGACCGCGTGTTCCACCACCGGGCCCCACCACGCCCTGACCGGCCCGCAGGCACCGGCGGCCGACCCCCACGCCACGGCCCACGTCACAAGTGTTCCGATGCGTCCACATGGACCGAACCCACCGACCGGCTCGTCGCGGATGATCCCCGCTACGGGTGTGTCACCGTCACCGCCTGGGCTGACCTGCACCCCCGACTGTCGGGACGCGGCCACTGGGCCAACCTCGACGTGTTACCGATCGTGGAGGGCACCGTCATCCGTGTCGACGTCGAACACCTCCCCCGACCCACCGCCCGCACGAAGAAGACGCTGTGGTTGTGGTGGTCCGGACCCGGACGGCCTGATCTCGATCTGTGCTGGCGCGCCTACCTACGCCGCTTCGACATCGAACACAGCTTCCGGTTCGCCAAGAACACCCTCGGCTGGACCACCCCATCGGTCACCACGCCCGAACAAGCCGACCGATGGACCTGGCTGACGGTCGCCGCGCTCACCCAACTGCGCCTCGCCCGCCACCTCGTCGACGACCACCGGCTCCCCTGGGAACGAC
>JBBDSV010000052.1:0-36781 GCA_040904785.1 Nitriliruptoraceae bacterium | reverse complement strand
CAGGTCCGCCACCCGTTCCAGGACCGCACATTCACGATCATCGCCGACGACTACGTCGACCCCGAATTCGGCTCCGGTGCCGTCAAGATCACCCCGGCACACGACCCCAACGACTACGCGATCGCGCTGCGCCACGACCTCGACATCATCGAGATGCTCGACGAGGCCGCGGTGACCACCGACGTCGTCGGTGCCGACTTCGCCGGCCTCGACCGGTTCGAAGCCCGCGACAAGGTCGTCAAGGAACTCGACCGGCGCCGGCTGCTGCTCGGCGTCGAAACCCACCAGCACGCCGTCGGCCACTGCTCACGCTGCGACACGGTCGTCGAACCGCGCCTGTCGGAGCAGTGGTTCGTCGCCATGCGTCAGCTTGCCGACAAGGCCGCCGCTGCGGTGCGCGAACGCCGCATCGTGTTCGTGCCCGAATCGTCGACCCCCGGGTTCCTCGACTGGCTCGACAACCTGCACGACTGGTGCATCTCGCGGCAGATCTGGTGGGGCCACCGCATTCCGGCCTGGTATGGGCCCGACGGCCAGATCCGCGTCAGCCGCGACGACATCGACGAGGACGGCTGGGTCCAAGACGACGACGTGCTCGACACGTGGTTCTCGTCGCAATTGTGGCCGTTCAGCGTGTTCGGCTGGCCCGACAAGACCGACGAACTGGCCACCTGGTTCCCGACGTCGACGCTGGTCACCGGCTACGACATCAACACGTTCTGGGTCAGCCGCATGCTGATGATCAGCCTGTGGTTCACCGACGACGTGCCGTTCCGGGTCGTGCACAACCACGGGCTGGTGCGCGACGAGCACGGCAAGAAGATGTCGAAGTCGTTCGGCAACGTCATCGACCCGCTCGATCTTGTTGGCCGCTACGGCGCCGACGCGACCCGGTTCGCGCTGCTGCGCTCGGCCGCGCCCGGCACCGACGTGCCGCTGGCCGAAGAATGGGTCGAGGGCGCCAAACGGTTCACCAACAAGCTGTGGAACGCCGGCCGGTTCGCGCTTACCAACCTGGAGGCCACCCGGCCCGGTGACGTGCCCACCGAAGGGCTCGCCCTCGAAGACCGGTGGATCCTCTCGCGGCTGCGGACCGTGCACACGGCCGTCGACGCCGCCTACGACGCCTACGACTGGGCGGCGGTCAGCCGCGGCCTCTACCACTTCGTGTGGGACGAGCTCGCCGACTGGTATCTCGAAGCCTGCAAGGTGCGCCTGTCCGGCGACGACACCGCGGCCGCCACTGTGCGGGCGGTGCTCGCGGCCGTCCTCGACGACGTGCTGCGGCTGCTGCACCCGTTGATGCCGTTCGTCACCGAAGCGTTGTGGCGGGCGCTGACCGGCGCCGCCGGCGGGGCGCAAGCGCTCATGGTCGCCGACTGGCCCGACGCCGAAAAGTTCACCGCCGATGCGGGCGCCGAAGCGGCGTTCGACACGATCCGCGGATTCGTGACCGAAGTCCACCGGTTCCGGTCGCAGAACGGCATCGCCCCCTCAACCCGGTTCGCCGTCGAAGTCGTCGCCGACGACGCCGCACTGTTCGCCGACCACGCACCGCTCGTGTGTGCGCTGGCCGGGCTCGAAGCCATCGATCTCGTCGACACCCTCGACGAACGTGCCGGCACGTCGACGATCGTGTTCGACGGCGGCCAGGCGCAGGTCGACCTCGTCGGCCTCATCGACGTCGACGCCGAAGTCGCCCGGCTGACCAAGGAACGCGACCGTGCCACCGCCGAGCTCGCCAAGGTCGACGGCAAGCTCGCCAACGACCAGTTCGTCGCCCGCGCTCCGGCCGATGTCGTCGACCGTGAACGGCAACGGCGCGAGCAGCTGGCCGTGACCCGCGACGAACTCGACGAGCGGCTGACGTCGCTCACGGCCGCGAGTTGACGGCCGACCGCGAGGTGCACGTGCACGAGGACGCGTTCGCTGCCGCCTACCGTGCCCTGACGGCGCGAGGGCCCGGCCGCATGGTTCCCGACACTCGCCGGATCACCGCGCTCGCCGAACTGCTCGGCGACCCGCAGCAGGCCTATCCCAGCATCCACGTCACCGGCACGAACGGCAAAGGCTCGGTGGTGCGCATGGTCGCCTCGCTGTGTGCGGCCGCCGGCATCTCCGCCGGTGCCTATACCTCCCCGCACCTGCAGTCGGTGCGGGAACGGTTCTCCATCGCCGGCCGGCCCATCAGCGCCCGCGCATTCGCCGCCCTCTACGGCGAAGTCGCGCCGCTCGCTGACCTCATCGACGCCCGTGGGCGCGCCGAACACGGCGATGACGCCGACACGGTCACGTTCTTCGAACTGCTCACCGCCATGGCGTGCGCCTGGTTCGCCGACGCGCCCGTCGACGTCGGCGTGTTCGAGGTCGGCATGGGCGGCCGGTGGGACGCCACCAACATCGTCCGCGGCGACGTGGCCGTCCTCAACGCGATCGACCTCGACCATCGCGAACTCGGCGACACACCCGTCAAGGTGGCCGAAGAGAAGGCCGGCATCGTCAAACCCGGCTCCCACGTCGTCACCGCCAGCCAACGGCCAGACGTCGACGAGGTCATCGAGACCGCCGCCGTCGCCTGCGAGGCCACGTTGTGGCGGGCCGAGCACGACTTCGCCGTGCTCGACGCGCGCGCGGCCGTCGGCGGCCAGATGCTCACCCTGCGGGTCGGCGAACGGGTCGTCGACGAGATCCTCCTGCCGCTGTATGGGGCACATCAGGCCCGCAACGCCGCGCTGGCGCTGGCCGCGTTCGCTGCGCTGACCGGTGACGCGTTCGCCGCCATGGACGACGACGTCATCCGCCACGGCCTCGATGCGGTCACCGTGCCCGGCCGGCTCGAGATCGTCCGCCGCGACCCCACCGTCGTCCTCGACGGCGCCCACAACCCGCACGGTGCGGCCGCGGCCGCTGCGGCGATGGAGTCCGCGTTCGGATTCCGCGAACTCGTGCTGGTCGTCGCCTGCCTCGACGACAAAGACATCGCCGGCATCCTCTCCGCGTGGAAGACCGCCGCCTCCCACGTCGTCGTCACCCGCGCACCCGCGGCACGCGCCGCCTCGCTCGAGGCCATGCGTGCCGCCGCCGACGAGGTATGGGGCTCGACCGGCGTGGCCGTCGAGGTCGCCGACGACCTCGATGCGGCACTCGACCTCGCCGAAGCAACCGCCGGGTTCGGCGACGGGGTGCTCGTCACCGGTTCGCTCTACACGGTGGGGGCGGCCCGCGACCGCTATCTGCCGCTGTCCGACGACGGGGACGACGATGTGGTGCGTGAACCCGAAGATGCCGACGACGACCGTGATCCGCTCGCCCTGCTCGACGACGATGACCGCGACATCGCGCAGCACATCGGTCTCGACCCGCACCTTCTGCTCGACGACGATCCCGACGACTGATCGCGCCGCGGTTGTGCAGCGCGGCTTGCGCAACCCGGCTTACGGCGCGAACATGCCGCGCCCGACGCGCCCGCGGCCACCTGCGGCGCGACACCGCTTTGCCCCCCCAAATGTTCGACCGGCGACTGGAGCCCACCCGTGAGCACGCAGCAGACCCTCATTCTCGTCAAACCCGACGGCGTGCGCCGTGGGCTCGTCGGCGAGGTCATCTCCCGCATCGAGCGCAAGGGCTACACCATCGAGGCCCTCGAACTGCGCACACTCGAACGTGAGGTCGCCGAAACCCACTACGCCGAGCATCGCGAACGGCCGTTCTTCGGCGAACTCGTCGACTTTATCACCTCGGCGCCGCTGGTGGCGATGTGCGTGTCGGGCCCGGATGTCATCGCGAGCATGCGCACGCTCATGGGTGCCACCAACCCGATCGAGGCCGCACCCGGCACGATCCGTGGCGACTACGCCACCGTCATCGGCGAGAACATCGTCCACGGGTCCGACTCGCCGGAAAGCGCGGCACGCGAACTGGAGATCTTCTTCCCCGGTCGCTCCTAAAGGTGCCGACACGGCAGCCCGCAACGAAGGGTCGCGGCGGCGCCTGGCGCTGTGGATTGTGCGATCTCCTCATGTGCGCGGGTGGCTAGGGTGCGCTGCCAGTTCGAGGGGGCGGGGCGCAGTGGTTCGGCGTTGGACCAGGGCCGTGCTATCCGGCAATCAAGTCAAGACGGCCGGAAAGGTGCTTCGTGAGGTTCACGACCACCAACCTGACGAACTTCGCCGTGCACTCGAAACGCTTGAGACGTGGCGCGGCGTTCACGCGTATCCGCTGAACACTGCGCAAATCGTCCTCCGTGCGCGGATCGCGACAGCGACCGGTGAGAAACCCGAAGTAGCCCAGCGCCTGAAAGAACTTGCATCAATCGTCGCCAAGCTTCGGCGCGGTGCCCCGAGGATGCAGCTGACGACGATGCAAGACATCGCAGGCTGTCGAGGGGTCGTGGGAAGCCTTGATGCGGTGTACAAGGTCGTTGACACCTACCGAAGGTCGGCGAGCCGAAAGTCCACAGTCGTCGACGTCGACGACTACATCGCATCGCCGGCCGAATCCGGCTATCGCGGAGTCCACGTGATTGCGAAGACCTACGACCGTCCGAATGACACGATGCGGTTTGTCGAGATTCAATTGCGCACGCGCGTCCAACACGATTGGGCCGTCGGGGTCGAGGACTTGGGCAAGCGATATGGTTACGCTTTCAAGCAGAGTGAAGGTCCAGCCGAAGTGCTCGACTACCTTCGCGTGGCATCGCAGGTATTTGAGGCCGAGGAAGTCAATGGCAGCGTCAGGCCTTCAATGATTGACGCGCTCAACAGGGCACGGGATGCTGCCCGCGAAGCGCTTGAGAGGAAGTGAGCATGGCCGAACATCTCCTCCACTTCCTCGTGGTCTTCGATCACGACCGTCGGCAACTTGTCGGCGAGATCCGCACGTTTCTCCAGGCGCCCGAAGCAATCGAGGCCTATTCGGCCGCTGAGCGTGAGTACGAGGGGCAACCTCGGATCGAAGTCGTGCTCCTCGGATCGGACTCCATCGAAACCCTGCAGCGGACGCACCCGAACTACTTTCCGGAGAATGGCCCGACGGCGTTCAGCAGCCGCGTCGCGCAATATCTCGAGCCCATCCCATAGCGCGATGGCGCAAACGCCTGCGCCTGTTCCCGATCGCATTCAGATTCTCCACAGCCACGCCGAGCGCCATCGACGCGATCGTCGGGTCGTGCGGCATCATCCCGCCCGACGAACCAAGGCGGGGGATGGGCGAGGACACGGCGACACGGCGGCCAGTCATGTCCGCGCGCGCCGACGGGATGCGGTCGGCCGATCGCTGGCGTCACGGTCGACCGGCCGGCACGG
The DNA here is from genome assembly GCA_040904785.1 of Nitriliruptoraceae bacterium. Classification (GTDB taxonomy): domain Bacteria; phylum Actinomycetota; class Nitriliruptoria; order Nitriliruptorales; family Nitriliruptoraceae; genus JBBDSV01. The sequence goes on along the minus strand of JBBDSV010000052.1, from coordinate 31,478 downwards.
CGCGGCTGGCCGCCCGGTGCAGCACCTGCGCGACGACGCTGCTGCGCCCCGACACCGAGCGTGTCGAGATCACCTCGCCGGACGCCGCTGCCGAAGTGCTCGTCGCGGCAGTCGCCGACGCCGACCGGGAACACTGTGTCGTCGCGGTGCTTGATACCAAGCACCGGCTGCTCGCCGTCGCCCAAATCAGTGCCGGATCGCTCGACCACACGTTCATGGCGCCCCGTGAGGTCTTCCGCGACGCGTTGATGCGCAACGGCGCGGCGATCGTGCTCGCCCACAATCATCCGTCGGGCGATCCGAGCCCGTCGGCCGACGATCTCGCGGTGACCCGCCGGCTCGTCGACGCCGGTCGGATCATCGGCATCGACGTCCTCGACCATCTCGTCGTCGGCGGTGGCGATTGGGTGAGCCTGGCGCGCCGCGGCGAACTCGACAGTCGGGCGTAGGCATCAGTCGGAATCGTCGACGATGGCGACACCGCGGTCACGCGCCACAGTTGACGCGGCGATGGCGCAGTCGATCGCGCTGACGAGCTCGGTCGGTTCGACCAGTTCGCACCCGCCGATGTACAGGGCGGCGAGCTCCGGCGCGTCGGCCGCATACGCAACAGCGAGCTCCTCGAGGACGACGCGAAGCTCTTCGCGGGTCCGTCGGGCGACGATGTAGAAGTCGGACCCCGACAGCCGACCGGCCAGCATCGTCGAGGCGTCGGCACCCAGCGGCCGCAGCAGGTCGGCAGTGCGGAGAAGCTCGGCGTCGCCGGCGGCGTAGCCGAGGGTGTCATTGAGTAGGCGCACGCCGTGCACATGCAGCACGGCGAAGCACACCGGTGACGTCGCGGTCGCGAGCAGCGTGTCGTCGACGAAGGCCTCTTCGAGGTACCGACGGTTCGGCAGGTCGGTGAGCGCGTCCTGCAGCACCTCGCGGCGCAGCCGTCCGACCTGTTCGGCCCGGCCGATCGCCACGCTGACGAAGCTCGCGACGGCGCTCAAGAATGGCCCGTCGGCGAGCGTGAACACCGGGGTTCCCGGTGCCGTCGACACGAACATCGCCCCCCACAAGTCGCCGTCGATGAACAGCGGCACATAGGCGGCCGAATCCTTGCCGAGCGAACGCAGCAGATCCTGATCGGCTTGGTTGCCCTCCGGGTGGCCGAGCACCTCGATGTGCATCGACCGGTTCAGCAGGTTCGTCGTGCTGACCGGCAGGTCGTCGGGCGTGTAGATCTCGTCGGCGGGACGCGGCTTCTCCCAGTCGGCGAGATCGCCGACGTTGACGAGCACCTGAAACGTCCGGCCGTCATCATGCAGCTGCACGATCGACAGTGAGGCCGCTCGGACCGCGTGTATCGCTTCGCCGGCGGTGACCTCCAGCACGTCGAGCAGGTCACCGTCGGAACCGATGGCCCGCGCCAGGCCGACCAGCGACCGCAGCCGTTCGTTGGCGTCCCCGCGCGACCGCAGACGCTCCTCGAGGGTCAGCAGCACATTGCGCACCGACGGGACGTGTGCGGTGTTGTGCCACCACTCTTCGACGCGTGTGTGCAACTCGCGGTCCACATCCGGGTCCGGGTGAGCGGCCAGCAGCGCCGGATCGGGTGCCGCGTCGCCGCGGGCCCGAGACTGGGCAAGCGCCCACGCGGTTCTCGCGATCGCGCCCGCGCTCGTGTTGCGACCGATCACCGGGGTGATCGACAACCGGGTGCGCAGTTCGGCAAGGGAGGGGCGCAGCGTGCGCAGGTCGATGCCGAACCGCTCGAGTTTGACGTCGAGGTCGACGATCGATGCCAGCATCCCGGCGGTGTCGGCCCGTTCCCGCGATGCACCGAGCACTGCAGAGATCGTCGACGCGGCCGAGATCGCTGCGGCCCGGACATCCCCGCCGTCGGGATCGGTGGCCGACAGCACCCCGGCGAGGCTGATGCCGACGTCGACGGCTTCGGGTGTCAGGGTGTCGGCACCCAGCAGCAGCGCCGTGGTCTGCTTGGGCAGCACATGCCATGCGGCCGGGTCGATCACCTCGGGACGCGTGGGACGGCCATAGAGGAAGCCCTGGCCGAAGTCGCAGCCCCAGCTGAGCAGCGCACGGGCCTGGCCGATCTCCTCGACGCCTTCGCCGACGAGCTGCAGACCGAGCGACCGGGCCATGCCGATCGCCGCCTGCATGATCACCGCGCGGCTGCGGTTGGCCGTCTCGGTCTCGCCGAGCGCGGCCACGAACGAGCGGTCGAGCTTGACGATTCTCGCCGGCGTATCGGCCAGCAAATCGAGCGAGGCGAAGCCGGTGCCGAAATCGTCGAGAGCGATGACGATGCCAGTGTTGGCGAGCCCGACGAGCACGCTCTTGGCGTTCGACTCGCGGTCGAGGGCCGCCGACTCGGTGACCTCGACCACCAGCGCGTCCGGCGGCAGCGCGCTCGTCGCCAACAGTCCAGCGATCTCCTCGACGTAACGCGCATCGCGCAGCTCGGTGGGGGAGACGTTGACGTGTGCCTGCAGGTCCGGCAACGCCGTGCGCCATGCGGCAAGCTGCCGGCAGGTGCGCTCCATGACGTAGCGGCCGACGACCTCGATAAGCCCGTGTTCCTCGGCCACCGCGATCAGCTTGAGCGGGGTGGACAACTCGTCGTTGGCGGGGTCGTCGAGGCGGATCAGCGCCTCGACGGCGGCGACCTGGCCGTCCGACAGGCGCACGATCGGCTGGTAGGCGACGTAGACGCGCTCGTCGGTCAGGGCCCCGGCCAGTTCGGCGACGGCGTCGGGCAGCGGACCGCGCTGGTGCGTCCGCCACCGACCGAGCAGCGTCTCGGCGGTGGTGTAGGACGTCACCGTCTCGTGTGCCTCGAGATGGGTCACGTCACGTCATTTCCCACGAGTGGCGCGCCACGATCGTCGTGCCGCCACCAGCGACACGCCAGTCGTAGAGCGTCGGCAAACTCTATCGAACGGCCACCGTCCCAGGCGGTTGTGTGGCCCACATCCACCGGAGGTCGGTGTTAGCATCTGAAACGCCCTCGACGCGCCACTTCGGTGCCGTCGGATCGACGCATGATCGTGATCGGTGCGGGCGGACATTCTCCATCTCGACAGCACAGGCGCACCCGTGGCGGCAAACTTCGGCAACACGTTCCAGTTTCTCGGCCGCGACATGGCGGTCGACCTCGGCACGGCCAACACGCTCGTCTATGTGCGCGGCCGCGGCATCGTGCTCAACGAGCCGTCGGTCGTAGCGATCAACACCCGCAACGGGGCCGTGCTCGCCGTCGGCGCCGAAGCCAAGCGGATGATCGGCCGCACCCCCGGCCACATCATCGCCGTGCGGCCCTTGAAGGACGGTGTCATCGCCGACTTCGACGTCACCGAGAAGATGCTGCGCTACTTCATCCAGCGCGTCCACAAACGCCGCTTCCTCGCCAAACCGCGGGTCGTGGTGTGTGTCCCGTCCGGGATCACCGGTGTCGAACAGCGCGCCGTCGAGGAAGCCACCATCCAGGCCGGCGCGCGTGCCGCCTACATCATCGAAGAGCCGATGGCGGCCGCGATCGGCTCCAACCTGCCGATCCACGAGCCCGCCGGAAACATGGTCGTCGACATCGGTGGTGGCACCACCGAGGTCGCCGTCATCTCGCTCGGCGGCATCGTCACCTCCCAGTCGATCCGCATCGGCGGCGACGAACTCGACGAGGCGATCATCGCCTACGTCAAGAAGGAATACTCGCTGATGCTCGGCGAACGCACCGCCGAGGAGATCAAGCTCGCCGTCGGCAGCGCCTTTCCGCTTCCCGACGAACCGCACGCCGAAATCCGCGGGCGCGACCTCGTCACCGGACTGCCGAAGACGATCATCCTGTCGGCCGACGAGGTCCGCAAGGCGATGGAAGAACCGGTCAACGCGATCGTCGACGCGGTCAAGAACACGCTCGACAAGACCCCGCCGGAGCTGGCCGCAGACATCATGGACAAGGGCATCGTTTTGGCCGGCGGTGGCGCGCTGCTCCGCGGGCTCGACGAACGACTCAAGCACGAGACGGGCATCCCGATCCACGTCACCGACAACCCGCTGTCGTCGGTCGCCATCGGTTCCGGCAAGTGCCTCGAAGAGTTCGAGGCGCTCAAGAAACTGCTGATCTCCTCGTCCCGTCACCACTGACCGCGGTCGAGCCAGGAGGGCCTCCGCGTGTATCAGCGTCGACGGGCACGGGTGCTGCTCGCCGTACTGACCCTCGTCGCGCTGATCCTCATCACCATCGACGTCCGCTCCGGTGACTCCGGACTGCTGCACGGCACTCGCGGTGTCGCCACCGCGGTGCTGCAGCCGGTCCAGGACGGCTTCGGTGTGCTCATCCGTCCGTTCGGTGTCGCCGCCTCGTCGGTGCGGGAACTGTTCGGCATCCGTGCCGAGAACGAGGTGCTGCGCCGGCAGGTCGAGGCGCTGTCCGAACGGCGCAACGTCGTCGCCGACCTCGAACGGGAGAACCGCGAGCTGCGCCGGCTGCTCGACATGGCCGAACGCAACGACTTCGACACCGTCGCCGCCCGCGTCGTCTCGCTGGCACCCTCGACATTCGAGTGGACGGTGACCATCGACGCCGGCGTCGACGACGGCGTCGAACGCGACATGGCGGTCATCGGAGCAAGTGGGCTCGTCGGCCGGGTCGTGCAGGTCACCGCCACCTCGTCGCGGGTGCTGCTGGCGATCGACCCCAACTTCTTCGCCGCCGCCCGGGCCGCGCGCACGGGCGAGACCGGCCTGGTCGAGGGCCGCGGCAGCGAACCGATGGTGATGCGGCTGCTCGACCCGCAGGCCGACGTCGAGCCGGGCGACGAGATCGTCACCTCGGCGTATCAGGGCGGGGTGTTTCCCGCCGGCATCCCGCTCGGGGTCGTCGCCGACGCCGGCGATCCGGACTCCCGGCTGACCCGTGAAGCCACGATCCTGCCCTACGTCGACTTCACCCGGGTGCACCACGTGCTCGTCGTCGTTGGCACACCCATCGCCGTCGTGCCGCCGCTGACGGGAACGCCCGACGTTGACTTCGATGCGCCCGACGTGGACCGCTTCCGTGATCCGTCCGACGACGACGCGACGGGAGAGGTCCCCGACGGTCTCGACGCCCTGCCAGATGACGAGACCGACGCAGATGACGGGGGCGAGACGACGGACCCGGCACCGTGATCGCCCGGATCGTCGCACTCGCCGCGGTGCTGCTCGTCGCCCTCGTCACCCAGACGGTGCTGTTCCCGCTGCTGCCGACCGCCTGGTTCCGCCCCGACGTGCTGCTGCTCGTCGTCGTCGCCGTCGCGCTCGCCGACGGGCCGTTTCCGGCGATGCGGGTCGGATTCGCCGCGGGACTGCTCACCGACCTGCTGGTGCTCGTCGCCCCGCTGGGCATCGCGACACTGGTGCTCACTGTGGTCGGCTACGTCGTCGGTGCGCTGCGGCCCTATCTCTCGCCGTCGTCAGTGTCGGCGCCACTTGCCGTCGCGCTGGTCACCGGCGGTGCGGCGACCGCCGCATACGGGACGCTGGCGATGCTGCTCGGCGACGACCGGTTCGGCGCACGCACGCTCGTCGAAGCCGCGTTCGGTGTCGCCGTCTACAACGCGCTCATCGCCCCGCTGGTGCTGCGACCCGTCGCCGCGCTGCTCGAGCGCTTCCCCCGCACCTCGGCGAGCCAAGAGGCCTGAACGTGTTGAAGGGACAGGGAGTGCGCCCGGGACACGGCCGGTGCCGCTGGTATCGTCGGGCAACGTTGCCGACCCGTGATCCTTGAGCGTCCATGTCGTCGTCTGAGAGTTCCTCGCTGCTTCGATTGACGTTCCTGTCGGTGCTCGTCGTCGCGCTGTTCATCGCGCTGATCTCGCGGCTGTGGTTCCTGCAGGTCCTCGCCGGCGACCGTTACGTCGAACTGGCCGACACCAACCGGCTGCAGACCGTGCTCACCGAGGCGCCGCGTGGCCACATCATCTCGGCCGACGGCGAGCGGCTGGTCACCAACCGCGGTGCGCTGGCGATCAGTGCCGACCGGCAGGCGCTGCTCGACGACGGCGGCGTGCCGCTGCACGACGAAGCCGAACGGGTCATCGACCGGTTGGCCGAACTGCTCGACCTGACCGAAGACGAGGTCATCACGCGGCTGACGTCACGCCGCTACAGCCCGTTCCGGGCTGTGCCCATCGCCATCGACGTCACCCCCGAGATCGTCTTCGCCGTGCGCGAACACCAGGAACTGTTCCCGGGCGTGCTCGCCGAGACGCTGCCGGTGCGCGACTATCCGCACGGCAACCTCGCCGCACACGTCGTCGGCTACTTGAACCAGATCACCGAGGCCGAACTTGATGGCACCGAGTTCGCCGACTACCGCGGCGGTGACCTCATCGGTCGCGCCGGTCTCGAGGCGACCTACGAGGAAGTGCTGCGCGGCACCAAGGGAAGCCGGCTGCTGGAGGTCAACGCCCAAAACCGGGTGCTCGACGTGCTCCGTGAGGTCGACGCGGTGCACGGCAACGACCTCGTCGTCAGCCTCGACGTCGAGGTCCAGCGGGCCGTCGAACGGCTGCTGCACGACGGCATGGTCGCCAGCCGCGACATCGTCCGCACCGACGGGCGCAATCTGCCGTCGACCGCCGGGTCGGCGATCGTCGTCGACGCGACCGACGGCTCCATCGTCGCCATGGCGTCGAACCCGACCTACGACCCGCGGGCGTTCATCGGCGGACTGTCGCAGGAGTACGCCGACTACCTGTATCGCACACCCGCGGCGCCGCAGCCGATGGTCAACCGGGCGATCCAGGGCCGCTACCCGCCCGGCAGCGTGTTCAAGATCGTCTCGGGCGCCGCGGCGATCGAAGCCGGGGTCGCCACTCCGACGACGTCGGTGCCCTGTCCGGCGAGCTTCACCATCGGCGGCAACACGTTCCGCAACTGGAACCCGGTCAACGAAGGGGCGATGGCGCTGTCACGGGCGCTGCAACGCTCCTGCGACACCTACTTCTACGAGCTCGCCTACCGCCAGTGGCAGGCCGAGGAACGCCAGCTGGCAGGCGTCGACGGGCTGATTAGCGAATCGAACGTCGACGAGTCGCTGGCCGACGTCGCCGCTCGATTCGGACTCGGTTCGCCGCTGGGGATTGACCTGCCCGCCGAAGCTTCCGGCTACATCCCCACGCGGCTGAGCAAGCAGGAACGCTGGCTCGAACGGCGCGACCGCTGGTGCGATCAGGCCGAGGCGGCCGAACCCGGCTCCTACGTCCAACTGGTGCTCGAGGACAACTGTCTCTACGGCAACAAGTGGCGTGGCGGGGACGCGGTCAACACGTCGATCGGTCAGGGCGAGATCGAAACGACCCCGTTGCAGATCGCCATGGCCTACACGGCGATCGCCAACGACGGGGTGCTGCTGCGCCCGCGGCTGGCCGAACGCGTCGTCGCCCCCGACGGGGAGATCGTCGAGGCGTTCGGCCGCGAGGTCATCGGTGACGTCGGCCTAGACGCGGCCACGCTGAACGCGATCCAGGACGGGCTCGTCGCCGTCGTCGCGCCCGGCGGCACCGCCATCGGGGCGTTCTCCGGCTTCCCGCTCGACGAGATCCCGGTGGCCGGCAAGACCGGCACCGCCGAGCAGAAGCCCAAGGTGCCCTACGCCTGGTTTGCCGCGTACGCGCCGGCAGACGACCCGCGCTATGTGATCGTCGTCAGCGTCGAAGAGGGGGGCGGCGGCTCGCAGACGGCGGCACCGATCGCCCGCATGATCTTCGAATTCCTCTTCGGTCTCGCCGAGCCCGACGAGACCGAGTTCACCCCCGGACCGGAGATCCTCGACTGATGGGCGCTGTTGACGGGCAGGTGAAGCGCCGATGAGCGCCGACTTCGGCATCGACCGTGAGATGCGCCGCCGCCGCGACGAGCTGCAGTCGCGGTGGATGGACGCCTACGCCCCGCGACGCCAGATCGACGCGGTGCTGATCTTGGCGACGTTGGCGCTCACCGGTGTCGGACTCGTCGCCGTCTTCAGCGCCAAGCTGCACGCCCTGACGGTGCAGGGGCTGCCCACGACGCTGTATCTCAACCGGCAACTGATCGCGCTGCTGATCGGCCTCGTCGGCATGGCCGTCGTCGCGCTCATCGACTACCGGCGGCTGCAGTCGTACGCCGCAGTGCTCTACGGCATCGCGGTTGTCGGGCTCATCGTCGTGCTCACCCCGCTGGGCGCCGAGGTCGGCGGCTCGCAGCGGTGGCTGGTCGTCGGCCCGATGCAGATCCAACCGTCCGAGATCGCCAAGGTCGCCGTGCTCGTCGCCGTCGCCGCCCTGCTCGCCGAAGCCAACCGGTCGCCGGGCCTGAGCGAAGTCGCGTTGGCGTTGCTGATCAGCATCATCCCGATCGGCTTGGTGCTCATCCAGCCCGATCTGGGTACCTCGGTCGTGTTCGTCTGGCTCGTCGGCGTGCTGCTGCTCATCGGCGGCGCCAAGGCGCGCTACCTCGTGATGCTCGCGATCGCCGGTGGCGTCGGTTTCATCGTCGCCCTGCAGACCGACTTCATCCAGGACTACCAGGTGCGGCGGCTGACCGCGTTCCTGTATGCCTCCGACCCTTCGCTCGCCCAGGGCCCCGCCTATCACACCCGCCAGTCGCTGATCGCGATCGGTTCGGGGCAGCTGACCGGCAAGGGGCTGTTCGAAGGCACCCAGACCGCGTTGGCCTACGTGCCGGAGAACCACACCGACTTCGTGTTCACCGTCATCGGCGAGGAGTTCGGGTTCATCGGCACCAGCCTCGTCGTCGTGCTGTTCGCGATCGTCGTCTGGCGGGCGCTGCGGATCGCGCTGCACGCCAAGGACCTGTTCGGCCAGCTGCTCGCCTCCGGTGTGGCCGCGGTGCTCGTGCTGCAGGTGTTCGTCAACATCGGCATGACGATCGGCATCATGCCGGTCACCGGGCTGCCGCTGCCCTTCGTCAGCTACGGCGGCACGTCGTTGATCGTGTGGTTCAGCATGATCGGCCTGCTGCTCAACGTCCACATGCGGCGGTTCTGACCCCGCCGGTCCACCCAGCGCCGTCAGGGGTGCTTGCTACCCTCGAGACGCGAGTTTTCCGCGCGTGTCGCTGTCGTGGCCGCGCGTCCCCTTCCCCCGGAGGCACCGTGCTCGGCGTCGCTCAAGAGCCCACCGTCGCACCACTGCCGGCGGCCGGCGACCGTGTCGCGTTCCGGCGCCCCGGCAGGGCGGCGAGCGTCCCGCCGTCCTACTGGACCGCACTCGAACCGCTGCTGGACGACGTCAGCAAGCCGGCGCAGTATGTCGGCGGCGAGCACAACCAGGTCGTCACCGACTGGCAGTCCGTCGACACCCGCTGGCTGCTGTGCTACCCGGACACCTACGAGATCGGCCAGCCCAACCAGGGCATCCAGATCCTCTACGAGATCTTGAACGAACGGCCGACGGCGATGGCCGAACGGGCCTATGCGCCCTGGGTCGACCTCGAACTCAGGCTGCGCGAACGGGGCATTCCCACCTTCTCGCTCGAGACCCACCGGCCGCTGTGGGCGTTCGACGTGTTCGCCGTCACCCTGCCGCACGAACTCGGGCACACCAACCTGCTCAACCTCCTCGACCTCGGCGGGGTCGCCCACCGTGCCGCGCAGCGCACCGGCATCGACCCGCTCGTGATCGTCGGCGGCCACGCCGCCTACAACCCCGAACCGCTGGCCGACTTCATCGACATCGCCGTGATGGGCGACGGGGAAGCGGTCACGCTCGAGATCGACGACGTGCTCGCCCGGTTCAAACGGGGTCGTGACGACCTCGCGAGCGCCGAGGCGCGCCGCGAGCTTCTGCGTGCACTCGCCGACGTCGACGGCGTCTATGTGCCGGCGTTCTACGAAGCGCGGTATCTCGCCGACGGCCGGCTGCGGCAGACGGTGCCGATCGAACCCGGGGTGCCGGCATTCGTGCCCAAACGCACCATCCAGGACCTCGAGGAATGGGCGTACCCGCGGCGCCAGCTCGTGCCCACCACCGAAACGGTGCACGAACGGTTCAGCGTCGAGATCTTCCGCGGCTGCACCCGCGGCTGCCGGTTCTGCCAGGCCGGCATGATCACCCGTCCGGTGCGCGAACGGCGCCCGGAGACGATCCAGCGGCTCGTCGAAGACGGTGTGCGGGACACCGGTTTCGAAGAGGTCGGGCTGCTGTCGTTGTCGTCGGCCGACCACTCGGCGATCGGGCCGATCGCCCGCGACCTGGCCGACACCTACGAGGGCACGACCACGTCGCTGTCGCTGCCGTCGACCCGCGTCGACGCGTTCAACGTGACGCTGTCGAACGAACTGTCGCGCAACGGCCGGCGGACCGGCCTGACGTTCGCGCCCGAAGCGGGCAGCGAACGGATGCGTGCGGTGATCAACAAGATGGTGTCGGAGGACGATCTGCTGCGCACCGCCGAGATCGCCTTCTCGGAAGGCTGGCGCCACATCAAGCTCTACTTCATGGTCGGATTGCCCACCGAGACCGACGAGGACGTGCTCGCCATCGCCGAGCTGGCCATCCGCACCTACGAGATCGCCCGCAAGCACGGCGGCGGCAACCGGGTGACGATCTCGGTCGGCGGGTTCGTGCCCAAGCCGCACACCCCGTTCCAGTGGGCGCCGCAGGACTCGCCCGACGAGATCCGGCGCAAGCTGTCGCTGATCCGCCATGCCATCAAGGACCACAACGGCATCAAGCTGCGCACCAACGACCCCGAAGAAGGCGTCATCGAGGGGCTGCTGGCCCGTGGGGACCGTCGGGTCGCCGCTGCGGTCGAACGCGCCTGGCAGCTGGGGGCGAAGTTCGACGGCTGGCACGAGATGCCCACCCTCGACATCTGGCGGCAGGCGATGGCCGAGACCGGCATCGACCTTCAGTGGTATGCGTCCCGTGAGCGCGACGAGAAGGAAGCGCTGCCGTGGGACCATCTCGACAGCGGGCTCGACAAGGCCTGGCTGTGGGAAGATTGGACCGACGCACGAAGCGACAAGCAGCTCGACGACTGCCGCTGGTCGCCGTGCTACGACTGCGGCGTGTGTCCCGGACTGAGCATCGAGCACGACACCGGATACACCGGCGGGTTCACCCTGCCGGTGCTGCCGCAGGGCCTCGGCGGCGCCGAACATCTGCCGGTCACCCCGGAACGCTACGCGTCGCAGCCGCAACGCACGGCGACCGCGCCGCGACGGTAGGGTCGGTGGCGCACGCGGCCGGTGACGGTCGCGACAAGAGAGGTGACGATCGCGTGACAACGCGGTACCGGATCCGATGGACCAAACTCGGTCGCACACGCTTCATTTCCGCGCGCGACCTGACGTCGGTATGGGAACGGGCACTGCGCCGCGCTGATCTGCCCATCGCCTACTCGGAGGGCTTCACCCCGCACGCGAAGGTGTCCTTCCCGGATGCGCTGCCCGTCGGTGCCGAATCGACCGGCGAATACGCCGAGCTGACGTTCACCGCGCCGATTGACGCCGAACACGACCTCGCGCGCCTCTCCGCCCACCTGCCCGAGGGCATGGACATCACGACCTACTGGCACGTCCCCAGCGGTGCGCCGAAACTGGCGCGGATGCTGGGCGCAACACTGTGGGAGCTCAGCTGGCCGCCAGTCGACGCAGCTGAACTCACCGAACTTCTGCGCCGACGCAGCAGCGCACTGCTCGACCGCGAGCACGTCGAGGTCATCCGTCACCGTCACGACGGCGACCGGACCATCGACGTCCGCCCAGCGGTGCTGCAACTCGCCGCGTCTGCACGCCACACCGACACGGGTGGCGTCTGCACCGTCCTGCGCGCGGTGCTTCGCAACGACGGACCAACCGTACGACCGACCGACCTCCATGCCGCGCTGTCGCACGACGACATCGCCGGGCCCGCGCGAAGTCGCCGCGTGGCCCAGGGCGAACCCGTGCCCGATGGCCTGCGCGAAGCGCTCAGTGGAACGTTGGAACCGATGGTTGTCGACGTCGACGCGGAGGCCGCCTGACCACGAGTGAGCCCAACGTGACCGACAACGACCAGCAGGCCGAGAAATCGACCGGCAGATCGACCCGAAGCACCACCGACGACACGAGCACCTCGACCGTCCGCACGCGGACCCGGTCGCGGACGCGAACGGGCCCGCCGGAACCCCGCGGCCCGTCGCGCGACACGCCCGCGGCCGACGACACGAACACGTCGTCGCCGACCCGGCGTCGCAGTCGCCGCGCCTCCCGCGACGCCGATGCGCCGAACACGGAGGCGTCGAGCACCGAAACCGCGGCAGGTGACGAGACCGCGGATTCCTCCGAACGGTCCGGCGGGGGACGCAAGCGCCGACGCCGCGGCGGACGGGGGCGCGGCAAGCGCGGTCGCGGCGGGGGCAGCACATCCACGCCGACCGAGGACACCGCCGCGCCGGCCGACACAACGAACGGTGACGACGAGGCGATCGCCTCGGCGATTGCCTCAGGCGGCACCCGCGCCGCGGCCCGGCGCGGCCGCACCGGCGGAGACCGCCGCGGACCCCGCACCGGCGGGGTGCCCGAAGAGCTGCGGCGTGCCATGCTCGACGGCCCTCCGCGCACCATGCTCGTCACCGCCCGTGAGGACCGCACGCAGATCGCGGTGCTCGAAGACCGCGCCGTCGTCGAGCACTACGTCACCCGCAAAGACGACATCACCTACGTCGGCAACATCTACATGGCGCGGGTGCAGAACGTGCTGCCGGGCATGGAGGCGGCGTTCCTCGACATCGGCAAGGGCCGCAACGGGGTGCTGTATGCCGGCGAGGTGCTCTACGACGAACTCGATCTCGAGGAAGGTGCGGCCCACCGCATCGAGAACGCGCTCAAGCCGGGCCAGAACGTCCTCGTCCAGGTCACCAAGGACCCGATGGGCACCAAGGGGCCGCGGCTGACGATGCACCTGTCGCTCGCCGGACGCTACGTCGTGCTGGCACCCAACTCGGATTTGTTCGGCATCTCGCGCAAGCTGACCGACCGCGAACGCGACCGGCTGCGCAAGATCGTCAAACAGCACAAGCCCGACGAGCACGGGGTGATCGTGCGCACCGCCGCCGAAGGCGCGACCGAAGGCCAGCTCGCCGCCGACATGGCGCGGCTGCTAGCCAAGTGGCAGCGCGTCACCGACGCGGCCGAGGCTGCCAAGGCGCTCGACACCGTCTACGAGGAGCCGCCGCTCGTTGTCAAGGTCATCCGCGACAACTTCGGCCCCGAATTCGTCGGCTGCGTCGTCGACGACGAGCAGCTCTACCAGCAGGTCCGCAGCTACCTCGAAGAGGTCGCGCCCGAACTGCTCGACAAGGTCGAGCTCTACGGCCAGCCGACCCGCCAGGCCGCCCCGGACGCCGCCGAGACGACGGCCGCTGGCGACGCCGACGGTGCGGAGACGGCAGGTGTACCGGCCGAGGCAGCGGCGGACGACACCACGCCTTCGGGCGACGACGCGGCCCCGTCAGACGCACCCGCCGACGGTGACGGTGTCGCCGACGACGCCGATGTGCCGCCCGCGGCTGAAGACGCGCCGGTGCTGGCCCCGCTGACCGCTTCCGAACTCGAGGAGGCCGCCACCCGGCGCGCCGAGCTGCCGGCGCTGTTCGAGGCCTACGACGTCTACGAACAGCTGCGCAAGGCCATGGCACGCAAGGTGTGGCTGCCGTCCGGTGGGTATCTCATCATCGAGACGACCGAAGCGATGAAGGTCATCGACGTCAACACCGGCCGGTTCACCGGCGACGCCGACACCAACCTCGAAGAGGTCGTGCTCAAGACTAATCTGGAAGCCGCCGAGGAGATCGTGCGTCAGCTCCGGCTGCGCGACATGGGCGGCATCATCGTCATCGACTTCATCGACATGCTCCTCAAGGCCAACCAGGACCAGGTCGTCCGCCGACTCAAGCGCGAACTGTTGCGCGATCGCACCAAGACGCGTGTGTCCGAGGTCTCCCGGCTCGGGCTGGTCCAGATGACCCGCAAGAACGTCAGCCAGGGCCTCATCGAGTCCTTCAGCCACACCTGCGAGACGTGCGAGGGCCGCGGCATCATCTCCGAGCTGGAGTGACCGCGACACCGCCCGCCGGGCACGCCACGGTGCACCGCCCCGGCTGGTTCCGGCGCGGCGTCACCGTCGTGACGGTCGCCCTGCGGGGCGCACCGAAGCCGTTCGCGGTCGGCATCGGCGGTGCCGTGCTCTATTCGGCGATGACGGTCGCCGCGTCGCTGGTGCTGGGCTGGGTCACCGACCACGTCATCATCGCCATGATCGACGCGGGCGAGGTCGACCGCCGGCTGCTGCTCCTCGCCGTCATCGGCATCGTCGGCGTCGCCACCTTCAAGGCCGCCGGGGTCGTCGGCAGGCGGCTCGGTGCCTACATCGCCCAGTACGTGCTGCAGTCGACGTTCCGCCGCCGGGTCACCCGCCGATATCTCGAACTGCCGCTGGCCTGGCACCGGCGGCACCCGACCGGTGAACTGCTGTCCAACGCCAACGCCGACGTCGAATCGGCGTTCTTCGTCGCCGCGCCGCTGCCGATGGCCGTCGGCGCGACCGTGCTCATCGCCGCCACCGGCGGGCTGCTCATCGCCACCGACGCGTTCCTGGCCGCGATCGGGCTGACCGTCGTGCCAGTGCTCGCGCTGGCCAACTGGCGCTACCAGCGGCGCATGCGCACCGCGGTCAGCCGGGCCCAGGAGTCCCGCGCCGACGTCGCCGAGACCGCCCACTAATCGTTCGACGCGGCGCTGGTGATCAAGACGCTCGGCCGCGAAGACGCCGAGACGCGCCGGTTCGCCGCGCAATCCGAGACGCTCCGCGACCGGATGATCGCCGTTGGCCGGCTGCGCGCGTTCTTCGACCCCATCATCGAGTCGCTGCCCAACATCGGCATCCTGCTGGTCCTGTTGGTCGGGGCGGTGCGGGTCGCCGACGGACTGCTGACCCCCGGCGACCTGGTGCTCTTCGCCTACCTGTTCCGGCTGCTGGCCATCCCCATCCGGGTCTTCGGCTGGATGCTCGGCGAGATGCCGCGCGCCATCGTCGGCTTCGACCGCGTCCAACGGGTCCTGCACGCGCGCGGCACCGTCGAACACGGCGACAGGCACCTCGACGGCGACGCGCCGATCGCCGTGGCGTTCGACGCGGTCACCTTCACCTACCCGGCCGAACGCCGCGACCGGCTGTCGGGACCCGAAACGCTCGACGACGACTCGAGCGGCCGCGGGGTCGAAGAGGTGACCCTGGACGTGACCGCCGGCACGACGACGGCGCTGGTGGGACCGACCGGGTCGGGCAAGACGACGGTTGCCGCGCTGATGGTTCGGCTGTTCGACGCCGACCGCGGCACCGTGCGGCTCGACGGCCACGACATCCGGCAGCTGTCCCACGCCGCGTTGCGCAGCCAGACCGCGATCGTGCTCCAGGACGCCTTCCTGTTCGACGACACGGTCCGCAACAACATCACGCTGGGTGCCGAGGTGTCCGACGACGACGTGCGCTGGGCGGCGTCGATCGCTCGCGCCGACGAATTCGTCACCACGTTGTCGCACGGCTACGACGCACTGGTCGGCGAACGGGGCACCACCCTGTCGGGAGGCCAACGGCAACGCATCGCGCTCGCACGGGCGCTGCTGCGCCGGCCCCGCCTGCTCGTGCTCGACGACGCGACCTCGGCGATCGACCCCGAGATCGAGGCCGACATCCTGCGGCGGCTGGCCGCCGAAGTCGACACGACCGTCGTGCTCGTCGCCGCACGCACCCGCTCGATCCTGCTCGCCGACGAGATCGCGTTCTTCGACCGTGGCCGGCTCATCGCCCAGGGCACCCACGAGCGTCTGCTCGCCGACGTCGCGGCATACCGGGACCTGGTGACCGCCTACGAACGCGCCCGGGTGCACCCGTGATCCCGCGCACCGCCGACACCGGACAGGTCACGCCGCTGGGCGCCTGGCAGACGCTGCGCCGCGGCATCGCGCTCAGCCCGCACCTGCGCGTCGGCCTGCCCGGAACGCTCGCACTCGCGCTCGTCGCCATGGCCGGCCGCGCCGTCGTGCCGATCGCCGTCCAGCAGGTGATCGACGGCGGGCTGCGCGGCGGCAGCGGCGTCGACATCGACCGGATCGTCACGATCGTCGCGGGCGCGTTCGGCGCCGTCGCCACCACCGCGCTCGCCAGCGGATGGATGAACTACCGGTTGGCCAGCGTCGTCGAGTCGGCCCTGTCGGACCTGCGCGTGTCGGCGTTCGGTCACATCCACCAGCTGTCGATGCTCGACCAGGCCGCTCACCAGCGCGGGTCGCTGGTCAGCCGGGTCACCAGCGACATCGACGAGATCAGCCGGTTCATGCAGTGGGCGGGGCTCAACCTCATCACCGCATTGGGCCAGCTGTTCGTCGCCACGATCGTGATGCTCGTGTACTCGTGGCGACTGGCCGCGATCGTGCTGGTGGTGTTCGTCCCGTTCGTGCTGACCGCACGGTGGTTCCAGCAGCGGCTGATGCGCGCCTACATCGTCGTTCGGGAGAACATCGGGCGGATGCTCGGCGTCATCGCCGAGGCGGTCGTCGGCGCCAGCGTCATCCGTGCCTACGGCATCGAGACACGCACGCAGCAGCGACTCGACGACGCAATCGAGGCCCACCGATCGTCGGCGACCCGGGCCGGCGGGTTCGTGTCGAGCTTCTCCGGTGCCGGCGAGATGTTCGGCGCGCTGGCGACCGCGGCGATGGTCGTCGCCGGGGTCATGCTCGGTGTCGACGGCCAGGTGTCGGCCGGCACTGTCGTCGCATTCCTGTTCCTCATCACCCTGTTCGTCGACCCGGTGCTGATCGCCGGCGAAGTCGTCAACGAAGGCCAGACCGCCATCGCCGGCTGGCGGCGGGTGCTCGACGTCCTCGAGGTGCCCCTCGACGTCACCGACCCTGCGGACGACGGCCAGGCGTTGCCCGACGAGCCGCTCGGCATCCGGTTCGCCGACGTGGCGTTCCGCTATCCGCGGCCCGACCAACGCGCCGCCGAGGCCAGCGGCCCGTGGGTGCTGTCCGACATCACCGTCGACATCGCGCCGCACACGCGCGTCGCGGTCGTCGGTGCCACCGGGTCGGGCAAGACGACGTTCGCCAAGCTCGCCACACGGCTGATGGACCCCACTGCGGGGACGATCACGCTCGGCGGCCTTCGGCTCGACACGGTCCGGTTCGACTCGTTGCGGCGACGTGTCGTCATGGTCCCGCAGGACGGCACGCTGCTCGGCGGCACGATCGCCGACAACGTGCGGCTCGGCCACGACGACCTCGACGGCGACGCCGTCGTCGCCGCATTCGCCGCACTCGGGTTGACCCCGTGGCTGCAGGGGCTGCCCGACGGCATCGAAACGCCGGTCGGTGAACGTGGGCTGGCGCTGTCGGCAGGGGAGCGGCAGCTGGTCGCGCTTGCCCGCGCGCATGTCGCCGACCCGGACGTGCTCGTCCTCGACGAAGCGACCTCGGCGGTCGACCCGACGACGGATGTGCATCTGCAACAGGCCGTGACCGCACTGGCGGCGGCACGCACCTCGGTGACGATCGCCCACCGGCTGGCGACGGCAGAGGCCGCCGACGTGGTGCTCGTGTTCGCCGACGGCCGCATCGTCGAACGTGGCCGACACGACCAGCTGCTGGCTGCCGGCGGGGTGTATGCACGGCTGCATGCCAGCTGGGTCACCGGCACGCGCGGCTGACCGCGTCACGACGCCGGCGGCACTCCGTCGATGGGACGGTCGTTCGCGCCCGCTTCGTCGGTGTCGAGGGGACGGATCTCGTCGGCGACGAACTCGGTCGCGACCTGCTCGGCTTCCCCGCACGACAGCGGTGCCGGCGGCCGTGACCGTTGCGACAGCCGCACCAGCGCCCGCCGGCCGCCCACGGTCACCGTCGCGGTGTCCTCGCCGGTGAGCCGAACGTCGACCGGCAGCCGTGCGTCGTCGAGCGCCCACCGCTGGCGGACGAAGATCTCGGCGGCCTGAGCGGCCGGCGGCAGTGATGTGCGGCCCCGCAGCCGTCCCGGCACCAGATGCCCGCCGGCGTGCGCCTGGACGATCGCGATCGCCGAGGGGGCGTCGACCCCGCCATACAGCAGCCCGTCGGGCAGCACGAGGACGTTTCCGGCGAACCGGTGACCGCCGACATGGCTCGTCTCGGCGACCTGCGGCACCCGGCCGTCGAGCGCGTCGACGACGGGCCGGCCGAACGCCGCACAGCACCGATCGCGTGTGCCGTGGGTGCACACCAGCAGCCACGAGTCCTCCACCGCCTGGCCGGCCGCCGGCGGTCTCGGCGCAGCGGTCGCGGCCATGTCGAGTCCGGCGAGTGCCGCGTCGTCGACGTCGTCGAGCAGGCGCATCCACGGCTGCGGGCCGCTGTGTGCCAGCAGCACGCGGTGTCTGCCGGTCGACCGGGGGTGTGATCCGGGGGTGCGCAGGAGCTGCAGACGCAGCGGCAGCTCCGCAGCGATCTGCTGCCAGCGGTCGATGAACGCCGCCGGCAGATTGTCTTCGGTCTTCGGTGCCCACGGCCCGTCGACCTCGACGACGACCCAGCCGGTCGCGTGCGGTGCCGTGCCCGGCAGTGGCTCGGCGCGCTGGCGTGCGATCGTCGCGCAGGCGTCGGCAAACGTCATGGCAGACACGTGGGGCCACCTCCCGGCGGTGCGCCGTGCAGCGTGTGCGAGGCTACGGCCTGCCGCGGCCGTCGATTGACCATCGGCCGCTCGGGGCGGTACGCTCACTGCCAAGCGGCGTCATGCGCCGCATTTGTGTGTGTCCCTCCGGCCCGATTTCGTGGCCCGACACTCTCGATGAAGCGCGGCGCTTCGTCGTGCGGCACGGTGAAGCGACCGTCGCCGTGAAGGTGTCGCCCGATGGGGCAAACACCGCGGGCTCCCCGCAGGAGGACGACGTGTACGCGGTTATCGCCACAGGCGGCAAGCAGTACCGGGTCGCACCCGGCGACGAGGTGATCGTCGAGAAGCTCGACGGCGCCATCGGTGACAGCGTGGAAGTTCCCGCAGTGCTCGTCGTCGACGGCGACGACGTCACCGCCGGTCCCGACGCTGCCAAGCGTGCCGTGTCGGCCACCATCACCGGTCACGACCGTGGGCCGCGGATCCGCGTCTTCACCTACAAGAACAAGTCGCGGCAGCACAAGCGTCGCGGCCACCGCCAGTACCGCACGACCATCCGTATCGACAAGATTTGACCAGTACGACGTCCCGTCGCGGACCGCTCGGCCTTTGCGGCTACCAGGAGGATCGACATGTCGACCAAGAAGGGCGGAGGCTCGTCCAACAACGGCCGCGATTCCAATGCCAAGCGCCTTGGTGTCAAGCGGTACGGCGGCGAGATCGTGTCCGCTGGCAGCATCATCGTGCGCCAGCGGGGCACCCGGATCCACGCCGGTGAGAACGTCGGCCGCGGCGGCGACGACACGCTGTTCGCGCTGACCGACGGCAACGTGCGGTTCCGCAAGTCCGGGTCGCGCACCACAGCCAACGTGGACCCGGTCGACGCGTAGCCCGCGTCGCAACACGCGCAGTGACGAGGGCGGCCCTGGTGGCCGCCCTTCGTGCGTCGCAACACCAGAGAGCAGATTGGAAGCGCCCGTGGAGGCACCGACGTTCGTCGACGAGTGCACGGTGCACGTCCGCGGCGGCACCGGCGGCAACGGTGCGGCCTCGTTCCGGCGGGAGGCGCACGTGCCCCGCGGTGGCCCGGACGGCGGCCGGGGAGGCCGAGGCGGGCACGTCGTGTTCGTCGCCGACCGCAACGTCACCTCGCTGCTCGAGCTGCATCGCTCCCCGCATTTGCGAGGCGGTAACGGCACGCACGGCGCTGGCGGCGGCCGAGACGGTGCCGATGGCGACGACCGGATCGTCGGGGTGCCGGTCGGCACCGTGATCGCCGACCGCGACCACGGCACGGTGCTCGCCGACCTCGTCACCGAAGGCCAGCAGTTCATCGCCGCCGAGGGCGGCCGCGGCGGCCGGGGCAACCTCGCGTTCGCCAATCGCCACCGGCGCGTGCCGACGTTCGCCGAACGCGGCGAAGAAACGACCGACCGGTCGCTGCGCCTGGAACTCAAGCTCATCGCCGACGTCGGGCTGATCGGCTTCCCGTCGGCGGGTAAGTCCTCGCTCGTCGGCCGCCTGTCGGCGGCGCGTCCGCGCGTGGCCGCCTGGCCGTTCACGACGCTGACGCCGCACCTGGGGGTGATGCGCGCCGGCGACCGCGCCGACGGCACCCCGATCGACGTCGTGCTGGCCGACGTGCCCGGGCTCGTCGAAGGAGCGGCCGACGGTCGGGGACTGGGCACCCGCTTCCTGCGGCACGTCGAACGCTGCGCGGTGCTGCTGCACGTCCTCGACGGCGCGGCGTTCGAACCCGATCGCGACCCCGTGGGCGATCTCGCAGTACTGCGTCGTGAACTCGCCGCGCACAACCCGCAGCTGCTGACCCGGCCGCAGATCACCGTGATCACCAAGATCGACCTGCCCGATGGTGCGGCGATGGCCGAGCTGGCGCGTCCCACGCTGACCGCCGACGGCGAGGAGGTGTTCGCCGTCTCGACGGTCACCGGCGAGGGGCTCGACGCGTTGCGCTACCGGATCGGCGTGCTCGTCGACGCCGAACGGTCTCGGCGTGCCGATATCGCCGCCGACGAGGAACCGGGCGAGGCCGTGATCCGCCTGACCCCCGTCGACGCCGGCTTCGCCGTCGAGCGTCACGCCGACGGCAGCTACGCCGTCACGGGCCGACAGGTCGAACGGTGGGTGCAGATGCTGCCGCTGGACGACTGGCAGGCGGTCCGCTACCTGCAGGGGCGCCTGCGGCGTGCCGGGGTTGAACGGGCGCTGATCGACGCTGGCGCCCGCGCCGGCGATGATGTGCTGATCGGTGGGGCGGCGTTCACGTTCGACCCGGACCTTGCCGACCTGCCCGCCGAGGAACGGGCGGCGGTGCTCGCGGCCGAGGCCGAAGCCGACGACGATGGTGTCGACATCGACGCGCTGGACCAGGAGAGTGGGGCATGACCGCACGGTTTGCGCCGCCGCGACTGGCGGTCGTCAAGATCGGGTCGTCGAGCCTGCGTCGCGACGACGGCCGCCTCGATCGCGACATGGTCGTCAACCTCGCCGACCAGGTGCTCCAGGTCCGTGATGCCGGCACCGAAGTCGTGCTCGTCTCGTCCGGCGCCGTCGCCGCCGGCATGGGGCTGCTCGGGCTCGAGCGGCGCCCCACCGACCTGCCCACGTTGCAGGCGGCGGCGGCGGTCGGCCAGGGCGAACTCATCCAGGCCTACCAGTCGGTGCTGGAGGCCCACGGGCACCCCGCCGCGCAGATCCTGATGAGCCAGGACGACTTCATCCGCCGCAGCCGCTACCTCAACGCACGGACCACGATCCGGCGGCTCGTCGATCTCGGTGCCGTGCCGATCATCAACGAGAACGACGCCATCGCCAACGAAGAACTGGCCTACGGCGACAACGACCATCTCGCCGCGCTCGTCGCATCGATGCTCGACGCGCAGGTGCTCGTGCTGCTCTCGGACGTCGACGGGCTCTACGACACCGATCCGCGCGGTAACGCCGACGCGAGACTCATCGGCCGTGTCGACGACATCGACGCGCTCGACGTCGCTGGCATCGGCGGGGTCGGATCGTTCGTGGGGTCCGGCGGGATGCGCACGAAGGTCGACGCGGCCCGCGTCGCCGTCCGCTCGGCCGCGCATGCGGTGATCGCCCATGCGCGCCGTGAACGGGTGCTTCCCGAGGTGCTCGCCGGCGCCGACATCGGCACCTGGTTCGTCGCCCAGCCGACGCGCCTCGAAGCCCGACGGCTGTGGATCGGCTTCGCGCTCAACACGCACGGGCGGATCCACGTCGACGCCGGCGCGGCCGCCGCCCTGCGTTCCAACGGGGTGTCGCTGTTGAGCGTCGGCGTGACCGGCGCCGACGGCACATTCGACGCCGGCGATGCCGTCGAAGTCGTCGGTCCCGACGGTGCGGTCGTCGCCCGCGGCATCACCAACTACGGCGCGGATGCGATCGCGCTGATCGCCGGCCGGTCGACGGCGTCGGCCGCGGCCGAATTCGGGGCCGGATATGCGCGCGAGGTCATCCATCGCGACGACCTCGTCGTGTTCGCCTGACGCCGCGCGGTCGTCCTACGGAATGAGCAGCAGCTTGCCGACGGTCGTCCCCGACTCGATGTCCCGATGGGCACGCGCCGCCTCTGCCAGCGGGTACCGGTCGTGGATGACAACGTCGAGCTGGCCGGCGGCGACCTGGTCGAACACCGCGTGCAACCGCCACTCGAGCTCGCTCGGTGTCGCCGTGTAGTCGCCCAGCGACGGACGGCACAGCGTCAGTGAGCCGTGTGCGGCGAGCACGTTGAGGTCGAACGGCGGCACCGGACCCGATGCCTGCCCGTAGAGGACGATCATGCCGCGCCGGCGGGCGCAGTCGAGTGAGATCTCGAACGTGGCGCGCGCCACCGAGTCGTAGACGACGTCGACGCCCTGGCCGTCGGTCAGTTCCTTCACGCGGGCTACGACGTCGTCGGTGCGGTAGTTGATGACCTCGTCGGCGCCGATGCGGCGCACCTCGTCGGCCTTCTCGTCGGTCGAGGTGCAGGCGATCACGCGTGCGCCGCGACGCTTGGCCATCTGTACGAGCAGCCGCCCGACGCCGCCCGCCGCCGCCCACACCAGCCCGACGTCGTCGTCCTCCAACGGATACGACGAATGGGACAGGTAGTGGGCCGTGCCGCCCTGCAGTGCCACGGCCGCGGCGAGTTCGAGGTCGAGGCCGTCGGGCACTCGAACGGCGTCGGCGGCCGGCAGCGCCACGTGTGTCGCGTACGAGCCGGCGGCACGCGCCCAGGCGACTCGGTCGCCCACCGCCAGGGTCTGCACGTTCGACCCGACGTCGACGACGGTTCCTGCGCCCTCCGCCCCCAGCAGCCGCGGCAGATCGCCACCCCGACCGCCGGAACGTACGTAGGTGTCGACGAAATTGACGCCCGCGGCGGCGACCTCGACGACGACGTCGTCCTCTGCGGGCACGAGCCGATGCAGCTCGACGAGCTCCATGACGTCGGGTCCGCCGAACTCGGTGATCTGGATCGCGTGCATGTCCCCGCTCCCGGAAGGCGACTGCCGCGACCGTAGCGTCCGACTCCACCGAGTGGTCGCTGCAACGGTGGCTGCCGTAGCCTCGCAGCGCCACGACGTGGCGGCGGCAAACCACAGGAGGTGGCCGTGGCAGACCGGTTCGCGAGTCCCGCTGCGGCCGGTGAACGACTGGCCGCGACCGGATACCTCACCGACGCGACGATCGACACCGTCGTGTATCTCGCCGACCACCTGGCGAAGCCGGTCCTCGTCGAAGGCCCCGCCGGGGTCGGCAAGACCGAACTGGCCCGTGCCGTGGCCACGGCCCGCGGTGCCGAGATCGTGCGACTGTCCTGCTACGAGGGGCTCGACGAAGCCAAGGCGCTCTACGAGTGGGACTACGCCCGGCAGCTGTTGCGCATCACGCACGCACGCCAGGCCGAAGGGCCGAGCAGCTGGGACGACCTCGAAGGCGACCTGTTCAGCGAGGACTACCTGCTCGAACGGCCGCTGCTGCGGGCGCTGCGCCACGCCGACGGTGCGGTGCTGCTGATCGACGAGATCGACAAGGTCGACGTCGAATTCGAAGCGTTGCTGCTCGAGATCCTCGCCGATTTCCAGGTGACCATCCCCGAGCTCGGCACCGTGACCGCCACCGTGCCGCCGTTCGTCGTGCTCACCTCGAACCGGACACGCGAGCTGTCGGAGGCGCTGCGCCGCCGCTGCCTCTACCTGCACCTCGACTATCCCGATCGGGCCCGCGAACGCGAGATCGTGCTGTCGCACGTGCCCGAAGCGCCGGTGGAACTCGCCGAGCAGATCGTGCGCACCGTGGCCAACCTGCGCGGACTCGATCTGCGCAAGCCGCCGTCGATCGCCGAGACGATCGACTGGGCGCGCACCCTGGTGGCGCTCGCCGCCGATCACGTCGACGCCGACACGCTGGCGGCGACCCTGGGTGTGCTCGTCAAGTTGGAACGTGACGCGGCGACCGTGACCGGGCAGCTCGAGGCGATCGCCCCGGCGCGCAAGACGGCGCCGTGAGCGGCGACGGGCACGAGGAGACCCTGGCCGCCGACCGTCGTGTTCTCGTCATCGCCGCGGTGGCCACCGTCGCCTTCGTCGCCATCGGCGCGGTCAGCGCCTCGGTGTTCGCCACCTCGGCGTGCGACGTGCTCGATCCACAGCCGCGTGACGCGGCCGTGTTGGCCGACGACGCCGACGACGCCGGCGTCGATCTCGTCGACGACCTCGCGGTGTTCCGCCACGTGTGGGGTGCGCGCGAGACGGTGGTCGAGATGGCCGATGTGACGGGCCTGGCGACCGGGGGCGAGGCGATCGTGGTGCGCGGTGCGACCACCGCGGTCGTCGACGACGCCGGGGTGCGTGCGGTCGCATTTGGTGACACCTCGGCGGTCGTCGGTTCGGGTGACACCGTGTTCGCGCTGGCCCTGACCAACGTGGTGTCGGGACAGGTCGACGCGTTGCGCGCACTGCCGACGACGTTGACCCCGCTCGCCTGCGTCGACACCGCCGTCGTCGGCTCGCCGCTGGCGTTTCATCTCGATGCCCGCGACGGCGAGCTGCTCCTTGCCCGCATCGAGGAGGATGCCGCCGAGCCGATGCTCGAGTTGCGTGCCGCTGCCGGGGTTGTCTGGGAGGCGCCGATCACGGTGCCGATGGCGCCCCCGGGGGTGCTCGCCGAACGGTTGTCGGCGTTCATCGGCGACGACCTCGTCGTCGTCGCACGTCGCAGCGCACCCGGCGAGGCATCGCCAGCACTCGCCGCGTTCGACCGGCTGACCGGGAGCGAACGGTGGACTGTCGATGTCGCCGCCGTCGGCATCGACGACACCCAGCGCATCGACGTCCGTGCCCTCGACGGCGGGCTGGTCGTGCTCGACGTCCGGGCCGACACCGACGGGCGGGCACCGGCGACGCTGATCGCCCTCGACGCCTCCGACGGCCAGCTCGTGTGGCGCCACGTCGTCGAGGGCGACCTGCAGGACGTGCATGTGACCGGCGAGGGCGTGGTGTTCGCCGTCAGCCGCGATGACGCGCTCGACATCGTCACCGTCGATGCCTCGGGTGACATGCGCACCGATGTCCGCGTGCCGGGGGCATCGACCGCCGTGTTTCGCGCCGACGGTGCGACGTGGATCGCTGCGACCGATCGGGGTCTGCTCGCCGCCGACGGCACGCTGACCACGACACGGCACGCGCTGCTCGACGTCGCTATCACGCCCGCGCGTGCCGCCGTCGCTGTGGAAACCGACCGCGGACCCGTCGTCGCGGTCTACCGACGCAGCTGAGGGCGACCATGACGCCTGCGGAGGACGCGCACGGCGAAGGCCTCGACGACGTCATCGCACGGCTGCTCGGCCTGGTCACCGCACTGCGCCGTGCCGGAGCGCCGGTCGGTCCCGCGACGACGATCGACGCCGTCGCGGCGCTCAAGGCCGTCGACCTGGCCGACCGCCGACAGCTGCGTGCCGCACTGGCCGCCGTGCTCGTGTCCGGGCCGTCCTACCAGGCGGTGTTCGACGACCTGTTCGCGCTGTGGTTCCCGCCCGGTGTCACGCGTGCAGACAGCGACGAGGCGACCTTCAGCGACCGGCTTGCCGAAGCCCTCGACGCCGACGACGACCACGCCTTGCAGCAGCTCGCCGACGAAACCGCCGAACGGTTCGGTCAGATTCCCGCCCAGGACGGAACGCCGGCCTACTACCACTACCGGGCGGCGCGGGCGGTCGACACGCTGGCGGCCGAGCTCGGCCAGCGCAGCGACGACACGCTTGACACGCCGCATCTGGTGGCGTTCCGCCGGGCGGTCGACCAGGCCATCCGCCGTCGCAATGCCGAAGCCCACGGCCGCGACGCGGTCGCCGAACGGCTCGTCGCCGAACCACTGGTCGAACGTGACCTGCTGCGGCTCGACCCCGGCGAGCAGGACGCGCTGCGGGCCGAGATCGCCGTGCTGGTGCAACGGCTGGCGCGTCGACTCGCGGTCCGCCGCCAACGTGCCCGCCAGGGCCGGCTCGACATCCGTCGCACGGTGCGGCGGTCGCTGGCAACCGGGGGAGTGCCGTTCACGCCGGTGTTCCGCCGTCGGCGTCCCCACCGCCCCGACCTCGTCGTGCTCGCCGACGTGTCCGGCTCGGTGGCCGCGTTCGCCCGATTCACGCTGCTGTTCCTGCACGCGTTGCAGGGCGAACACGCCCGTGTGCGGTCGTTCGCGTTCATCGACACCGTCGACGAGATCACCGAGGCGCTCGACACCGTCGACGTCGCCGCAGCGGTCGACCGGGTTATTCGCGAGGCCCGCGTCGTCGCCGGTGCCGGCCACTCCGACTATGGCGCCGCACTCGCCGACTTCCACACGCGTGTCGACGGCGAACTGCCGGCGCGTGCCACCGTGCTCGTCCTCGGTGACGCGCGAACGAACCATCATCCGCCCCGTGCGCACGTGCTCGCCGAACTGCGCCGCCAGGTCAGTCACGTCTACTGGCTCAACCCCGAGCCGCGCGCGCACTGGAACACCGGCGATTCGGTCGCCGACGTCTACGCCCGCCACGTCGACGCGATGGTCGAGGTGCGCAATCTGCGTCAGCTCGCCGACTTCGTCACCCGTGTCCTGGGTCCCGCAGACGGCCGTCGATAGGCTGGCAATCCATGGTCCGCAACGTCGGCATCCTCGGCGGAACGTTCGATCCGCCCCATCTCGGCCACCTCGTCGTCGCCGAGTGCGCGCGTGTGGAACTCGAGCTCGACGAGGTGCGGCTGCTCGTCGCCGGCCAACCGTGGATGAAGGACGTCGACACGCCGGCGTCGGTGCGGGTCGAGTTGGCGCAGCTTGCCGTCACGAACGCCCCCGGCCTGGTCGTCGACGACCGGGAGACGCGGCGCGCCGGCACCACCTACACCGCAGACACCGTCGACGAGCTCGCCGCCGAGGAGCCGGGCACGACCTGGTGGCTGCTCGTCGGCGACGACCTCGTTGTAAACTTGGGGCAGTGGCATCGCGCCGACGACCTGCGTGCCGCCGTCGAACTCGTGGCCGTGACCCGCGAAGGCCACGATCCGCCACCCGACGGCGCGGTTGACCACCGGCTCGACGTGCCGGCGATCGGCATCTCGTCGACCGAGCTTCGTGACCGCTACCGCACTGGCCGTGCGACCCGGCACCTGGTGCCCCCCGCCGTCGACGACGCCATTCGCCGCGTCGACCTGTACGGCGGGGCGAGCGGTCCGCAAACCGATGGCTGACCCGACGGCCGACTGGCCACGCGTCGACCTGAGCCGCCAGCAACGCACACGGGATCGTTGGCGGCATCGCCGTCGGCGCGGCGAGGCGCCCTCGGCAGCGATCCCGGTCGACACCCCGCCGCGTGTCGCACGATCCCGGATCGCGCCGGTGGTATCGGCGAACACCCGGCGTGCCCGGCGACGACGGGCGCTCGGCGCTACCGCCATTGTTGTGGCCGTCGCCGCCGTACTCGCCGCAATCCTGCTATGGCTGCCGACCGGGCTGGCATGGTTCGTGCGCACCACGCTGCTTCCGCTGGCCGGGTGACCGATCGCCGTCCGCCGGCTGATCGGCTGGTGACAATGCGGCTGCACGCGTACCGTGGCACTGCGACAACTTCCGACCCTGCAACGAACGAGGTGCGTGTGCCCGCAAGCGACGAGGCGATGCAGATCGCCCGCGAGGCCGCCGAGGCGGCCGACGATGTCAAAGCCACCGATCTGGTATTGCTCGAAGTCGCCGATGTGCTCGCGCTGGCCGACGTCTTCGTGCTCGCGACCGCGCAGTCCGATCGGCAGCTCAAGGCTGTCGGTGAGCGCATCGAGGCGCGGCTGCGCGAACACGGGCGCACGCCGCTCCGCCGCGAAGGGTCGCCGGCGGCCGGCTGGATGCTGATCGACTACGGCGACCTCGTCTGCCACCTGTTCTCCGAAGAGATGCGCGCAACCTACGCACTCGAACGGCTCTGGGCCGACGTTCCGCGCCACGACGTGACGTTCGCTCCGGCACCGACGGCGATCGACGCGGAGCAGGCGTGAAGCGCCTTGTCCTGGTTCGCCACGGCGAATCGCGCTGGAACGCTGAGCAGCGTGTGCAGGGCCAGGCGTGCGCGGGCCTGTCGGAGCGGGGTCACGCCCAGGCCAAATCGCTCGCCGACGAGCTTGCACGGCGGTTCGCCGGCATGCGCCTGGTGTCCTCCGACCTGCTGCGCGCCCGACAGACCGCCGAGACCGTCGCCGGCATCGCCGGGGTCGACGTCGCCGAAGATCCGGCGGTGCGGGAACGCTCGTTCGGGCGCTGGGAAGGCCGGCTGCTCGATGACATCGCGGCCGACGAACCCAACCTGTGGGACCGGTGGCGCGGCGGAGAGGATGTCATCGCCGAGATCGGGGGAGAGTCGGCCGCCCAGCTCGCTGCCCGGGTCGTGCCCGCCCTCGAGCGGCATGCTGCTGAGACGCCTGATGGTGAGGCGACCGTTGTCATCGCGCACGGCGGCACCATCTGGCACGGCGTCCACGGCCTGCTCGGACTGGTGCAACCCACACTCGGCGGGGTGCGCAACACGTCGCTGACGATCATCGGTCTCGACGACGGACTCCGGTGGCTCGACACCTGGAACTCCGACGGTCACCTACCGACCGACCTGCGCCGAAGCGCCCGGCGGCTCCGTGGAACAACCGGTCGAAGCGCGCCACCAGCCGTCGGGCACTGACGGCGTCTCCGCGTCGGCGTGTATCGCTGGCAGACTTGCGGCATACGCACGTCGAGTCACCGGCGCGTGCTGCCAAGCCGGCAGCGTTCGCGAACGGGCGCGTTCCTGACGCGCCGATCGGACACGGCGAGGCTTACGACGCAGGGCAGTACAAGGCGCTTGCCGCGCTCCGATACGTATGAATCCAAACGCGCCAGAGCTCACTGTCAGCGTCGACGAGGTATTGCGTGCCCTGAGCGTCGCTATCGACTGGGTGACCGTCGGGATACATGTCCGACATTTCGAGGACCTGCCCGCCCATCGCCGCGAATCCTGTCTCCATCAGCGTCACCGCACGCGAAAACGCATATGGGCGAGGGATACCGTGCGCGTCGAGTTCATACATTCCGACATCGATTTGGAAGTTGGCAACGCAACCCGATGCGGTGGGGCTGACGCCGACCGATCCGATATAGCTCAGGTCGGGCAGCGGCATCCCGGGCGGAAACAGGTCGATGGCGGAGAACACGGTCGTTTCGATGAGGTCGTCCGGTACGCCGCTTGTCCCAGCGGCGGCTGCACGTTCCGCCGACGCGTACTCGTTTGCAAGCGACGTCCAGGCGGTGGCCAGTGCCGATGCACCTTCGGCCGGCGTGCGATCCTCAACGAACTGATCGATCGATTCGTCGAGATCTCCGCCGTCAGGCAACTCGACGTTCATGTCGGGAGCCGTGTCGCTTGACAGGACATCGTCTGTCGATTGCCCGCTGCTGCAGGCGCTGAGCGCCACGGCCCCGATGACCGCAAACACGTCGAAGCGACGTGCGATCGAACGCCGCCGAGTGTCGCTCGACATCATTAGATCCTTCGGTTGGCACGTATCCTGCACTCGGGCGCTTCGTCGCTAGCCGACAAGTCCACCCCCCGGCCCGAAGACGATCTGGCTCTCGGTTTCGCTGCCCGCAGTTGGCTCGAGGTAAACGTCCATGTCGAAACCGTGCCCAGTTACGCGAAACAGCACGTCGTCGCTCCATGCGACCTTCTCGATGCGATCGACAATCTCCCAACCGGTCTCCGCGAGCAGACGTTCCATGTCCTCGATGAGCTCGGCGACAGGAACATCGGTCTGGAAGAACATGTGTGGCTCGATGGAGAACGCGTATGACGCATAGTCGGGAACCGGCATTTCGTCCGGCAGTCCGTCGGGGCGATCCGCTGTCGTCGGCGACGCGTCCTGTTCCTCACTGCCCGCCGTCGCGGCTGATTCTTCCGGTGCCGTGTCTGCTGGCTGCGACTCGTCTTGCTCGCTGTCTGAGGTATCCGATGCGCACGCAGCCGTCGTAAGTGTCAGCGCTACGAGCGCGAAGAACGTGGTTACAGCGCGTAGCGAGAAGGATCGTCTGCTCATCTGCGTTGTCATGTCGGCACTTTCCGTCGGTGCTTCGGGCAGTCGGAATGGGCGCGATTTCCGAATATCCACACGCCAATCATCTCCGTCAAAACTACGAATGCCCGTGGATCGAAGCCAGGACCAACGGACTGGTGTCGGGTGGGACGTTTGCCACGTCGCGACTCCGAGGTGCGGCTGTCGTTCGCCGGCGCGGTCGCGAGAGGATCTCTGCGGATCGGACCACACAGATGTGGGAACGGGCCATCCATGGATTATCGGTTCCCGCATCCATGAGGCCCGACGTTGTCAGCCGATCTTGATGACCCGCGTTCCACCGGCAAAGTTGTCGTGCCAGCCAACGTTGTCGCTGCTGTCATAAATCGTGTAGCCGATGTAGGCAGCGACCGCGACTTGGAGGAGTCCACCGAACCACGGGATGATGCTGAGCAACACCCATGCGTTGCGGCGTAGGGCTGCTTGCATACTTGGGTTCCCGCCGTCCGGTCCGACAACCCGGAGTTTCATCACCATCTTGCCAATGGTTTGGCCCCGTGACGTCTCAAGCAGCGACAGGTAGGCGACATAGATCGCTGCTGAAATGACCGACAGGACGATTGTGGCAATACCGAGACCCGTGAGGCCGATCCCTGGCGTGAAGAATCCGCGTGGTCCGGGCAGCATGGGCCGCACGATCATCGTGACAAGGGACATGATGACGAACAACACGACCCCATCGACGATCTTTGCGATGAATCGTGCGATCACATCCGCGCCCGGTGCGGTACTTGATGGCGCCTGTGGTTGAACACCGTCAGGTGGCTGTGTCATGATTTTTCCTTGTCGACGTTGGCCGCACGCCCTAGATCCTCGACGCGAGTCAGATGGTTGCGTTTCTTCACCGTGAATTTCCCCGGTTGCGGTCGCTTTCGTTGGAAAGCATCGGCAAGCACGATGCACGGCGTTAGGGCCAGAATGTAGGGCTCTTGCAGGACCTTCCGCCTCGACTGGCGATCGCTCCGAGGTCTGCGCAATGGCGCGAACACGGATCGTTCCCGCAATCGGAGGGGCACGTCACTGCGCCGCGGGCACATCAGGAATCTGGATACCCGACCATGCTCCGGCCTTTTGAGATTCGTCCCAGAATGCGCGGAATTCTGCACTGTTCCACCACCGTCCCCACGGCGACACGGACTCGTAG
>JBBDSV010000051.1:1807-36919 GCA_040904785.1 Nitriliruptoraceae bacterium | reverse complement strand
TCGCCTGGGTGCTCGGCACGCATTCGGCCAAGAAGGTGCGCGGCGGATCGATGTCGGATGTCATCTTCGCCGGGTCACCGACACGCAGCCGCGCGACCCAGTCCCGCGTCGAGATCGTCATCGACAACTCCGACGGGCAGCTGCAGGGAGGGGTCGGTACCGCCGCCAGCGCCGCCGAATTCAGCGAAGTCCGCATCGCGCGCGTCATCCACCACGACGGTGAGACGACCTACGAGATCAACGGCGCCGAGGTTCGCGCACTCGACGTGCAAGAGCTGCTGTCGGACACCGGACTCGGCCGTGAGTTGCACACGATCGTGGGCCAGGGGCAGCTCGACGAGATCCTCAACGCCAAGCCGGAAGAGCGCCGCCGCTACATCGAAGAGGCCGCCGGGATTCTCAAGCATCGTCGGCGTCGCGAGCGTGCGGTCCGCAAGCTCGAACAGGTCGACGAGCACATCGACAAGCTCCAGACCGTGCTTCGCGAGCTGCGGCGCCAACTGCGCCCGCTGGAGCGGCAGGCCGAAGCAGCCGACAAGCATGCGGCACTGCAGGCCGAACTCCGGGAGGTGCGCGTCGCACGTGCTGCGCGTGAACTGCACCGCCTGACCGAGCAGGTCGACGAACAGCGCAAGGACAGCGATGCCACTGCGGCAAAGGTCGCGTCGCTCGAGTCGGCCCTCGAGGAGTGCCGAGCACGTGTCACCGCGCTCGATGAGCGCGCCGCGCGGCTGGCGCAGGACGTCGAGCGGTACGGCGGAATCCACCACGCGCTTGCGTCGCTGCGGGAACGAATTCGCGGTACGGCCGATCTCATCGACGCCAAGCGGCGCCACCTCGTCGAATATGTCGACGAACCGCTGGCGGGCCGCCCGCCTGCCGATCTGCGGGCCCATGCCGAACGGATCGACACCGAGCGAGCCGAGCGCGAAGCCGACCAGGCGAAGGATCGCCAACGCCTCGATGCAGCCGTCGCCGCGCGCCGTGAGGCCGAGACGGCTCGGCGCGACCACGAACAGGCCGTGCAGGCCGACCGCCGACGGCGTGCCGAACAACGCGAACGGCTGGTGCGCTGGGAAGGCGAGGTTTCCGCGCTCCGCGGCGCCATCGCCTCGGCGGAGAGCGAGCTCGGACGCGTAACGGCGTCCCTGACCAGTCTCGACGCACGCATCACCGAGGCCGAACGCGAATCGGCCGGTGTGCAAGAGGAGATCCAACGGCTCGACGTGCGCGAGGTCGAACTGACCGACGCACTCGAAGACGCCGAGGCCGCGCTTGCCGAGCGTGATGCCGAGCTGGAGGCACTTCGTGATCGGATGCGCGACCTCGACGCGCAGCGGGTCTCCCACGCGGCGCGGGCCGAGGCACTCCGTGCGGCACTGGCAGAGTCTGATGCGGGCACTGCGGCGCTGCTGGCGCGCACCTCCACCGGCGTGCTCGGTCGAGTGGCCGACCATGTGCGGGTCGATCCCGACGCCGCCGTAGCGGTCGCTGCGGCACTGGGACAGGTCGGCGAAGCGGTCGTCGTCGGTGATCGCGATCAGGCGCGTGATGCCATCTCGTGGCTGCGGTCGACGTCGTCGGGGCGTGCGGTCGTCATCGCCGCCGCACCGGCAGACGGCGCGGACCAGGATGAACTCGCGGTCGACGGCGCGCGGCCGTTGACGGCGTTCGTTCATCCCGCCGACGACCGTCAGGCCTCGTCACGGGTTGTGCACGCGTTGCGCCGCTGGCTGCGCTACGGCCATCTCGTCGACGACTGGGAAACCGCGGTCCGCCTGCACACGGCGTATCCGTCGTCGTCGTTCGTCACGCCCGACGGCGATGTCGCCGGCCCGGACGGCTATCGCGCCGCAGGATCTGAGGAACATTCTGCGGTGGCCACGGCCGCGGCGGCGGAGGTTGCTGAGGACAAGGCACAAGAGCTGGCTGACGAGCTCGAAACGCTCGCACTGCGCCGTCGGGACGCGGAGGCCGCGGTCGAAGAAGCGCGCCGCGACCTTGCGCTTGCGACCGAGCGGATCAACGAATCCGACGCGCGGATCACCGGTGCGGCTGAGCGGCTCGCGCGGCTCAACAAGGAATTGCATTCGCTGACGACGCAACGCGAAGTCGTCGACGGACAACGTGGCGAGCTCGAACAGGTGCTTGAGCGCGACCGTGCGGCGCTCTCGGAATTGCACGGTCGCGGTCCCGTCGTCGACGACGAGGACGCTGCCGACGCCGAGGGTGGCGATCCTGCGGCCGTCGAACTCGATGAGGCCGTCGAGCGTGCCCGTGAAGCCGAGCTCGACGCGCGGGTCAAGTTGGAGCGGACCACCGAACAGGTCCGCCATCTCGAACTGCAGGCCGAAACTCTGCGACGAGAGGCCGACGAGGTCGAAACGGCGCTCGCCGACGCGGCCCGTCGTCGCGAGCTGCGCCGGCAGGGAATCGAACGTTGTGGTGAGCTCGCCGTCATCGCCCGTGCGGCGCTCGACGCATTGGATGGCAGCATCGATGAGGCCGAGCAGGCCCGCTCGAACGTTGCGACCGAGCTCGACGACGTTCGCGCGAAGTTGGCCACAGCGCGCGACGAAGAACAGCGGCTCGCGGCAGAGCGTGACACGCAGCGCGAGTCCCGTCATGCCGCCGATCTTCGTCGGGCGCAAGCGGCCAATCAACTCGAGGCCCTTGAGGCGCGGTTGCGTTCTCAACTGTCGCTGAACCCCGACGACGTCCGCGCAGAACATCCCGATCCCTCGGAATACGACGACGACGAGTTGTCGCAGCGCGAGGACGTTCTCGTGCGCAAGCTCGGGTTGCTCGGGCGGGTCAATCCGTTGGCGCTCGAGGAGTTCAATGCGCTCGAGGAACGCCACGCGTTCTTGTCCGACCAGCTCGATGACCTGCGTCGGTCCCGCCGCGATCTCGAGGAGGTCATCAGTGCGGTAGACGACCGCATCCGTGTCGTGTTCAAGGAGGCGTTCGACGACGTCGCCCGCGAGTTCGAGCAGACCTTCGCGACCGTGTTTCCCGGTGGGCGCGGTCGTTTGGTCATGACCGATGCCGACGACCTGCTGCGCGCCGGCGTCGACGTCGAGGCGCGTCCGCCCGGCAAGCGGGTGACGCGACTGTCGTTGCTGTCGGGGGGCGAGCGCTCGTTGACGGTGCTCGCGTTCGTGTTCGCGATCTTCCGGGCACGACCGAGTCCGTTCTACGTCCTCGACGAGGTCGACGCGGCGCTCGACGACGTCAACCTCCAACGGCTGTTGCGCGTGGTCTTCAGCTTCAAGGGCGCCGCACAGGTGATCATGGTGACCCACCAGAAGCGGACGATGGAGATCGCCGACGTGCTGTACGGCATCACCATGGGAGCCGACGGCGTCACCAAGGTGGTCGCCGAACGCCTCGACGACGTCGATGAGGTGGTGCTGGAAGGCCGTACGGCCGACGTCGACATTGC
The DNA here is from genome assembly GCA_040904785.1 of Nitriliruptoraceae bacterium. Classification (GTDB taxonomy): domain Bacteria; phylum Actinomycetota; class Nitriliruptoria; order Nitriliruptorales; family Nitriliruptoraceae; genus JBBDSV01. Next base: position 33,474 of record JBBDSV010000051.1, on the reverse strand, counting down.
CTACGCGGCGACTGCACGGCCGTAGCGGCGAACGCGGGACGCGTGGCGTCGCGCGTTCGCGTACCGATCCTGCGACGAGGAATTCGACACCATGGACATCCAGCTCATCGTCATGCTCGTGGTCGTTTTCTCCGTTTTCGTGATGGCGGGCGTGGTCGTCGCTGCCCGCCGCCGGTCGGGCGATATGCGCAAGGGAGCACCTCGACAGCCGCACCGTGAGCGTGACGAAGGGCACACCGCGGCGACTGCCGCCGTGTCTCGGCCGGCGGCGTCGGAGGACGAGACACCCCATGGTGGTGCCACGCCGTCGTGGCGGGGCCGCATCGCCCGGACACGCAACGTGCTGGCACGATCACTCGCAGACGCCTTCGGGCGCGGCATCGACGACGCTGCGTGGGAAGGTCTCGAGGAGGCGCTCATCGTCGCTGATGTCGGGGTCGCCGCCGCCACGGACATCGTCGACACGGTGCGTCGTCGCAGCCGCGAAACGGGCGCGAAGAGCGCCGAGGATGTGACCGAACTGCTCGCCACGACGCTGCGCGAGTTTCTCGAAACGTCGGACCGGGGCCTGGTGACCACCCAACGGCCGGCCGTCTGGCTCGTCACCGGCGTCAACGGAACAGGCAAGACGACGACGATCGGGAAACTCGCCGCGCGAGAGATCGCGGCTGGCCGCACGGTCGTGCTCGCCGCAGCGGACACCTTCCGTGCGGCTGCCGGAGAACAGCTTGCCGTGTGGGCCGAGCGCACCGGAGCGACACTTGTGCGCAAGGATGAGGGCGCTGACCCGGCGAGCGTCGCCTACGAGGCCCACGATGTTGCCCGTTCAGCCGGCGCCGACCTCCTCATCGTCGACACGGCTGGCCGACTGCACAACAAGCGCGCGCTGATGGACGAACTCGGCAAGGTCAAGCGGGTCCTTGTCAAGCAGGCCGGCATGGTCGACGAAACGCTGCTGGTGCTCGACGCGACCACCGGACAGAACGGCATCGCGCAGGCGCGGGCATTCCTCGAGGCAGTCGACGTCAGCGGCGTTGCGCTCACCAAGCTCGACGGGTCGTCGAAGGGCGGCATCGTCATCGCCATCCAGCGCGAGCTCGGGATTCCCGTCAAGCTCGCCGGGCTCGGCGAAGGCATCGACGACCTCGCGGACTTCGACCCGACCGCATTCGTCGACGCATTGCTCGCCCGAGACGACTGACCGTCTCGCCGGTCGCTGTGGAACCGGCCGCTAGGCTCGCAGCCGGCCGGGCGCGCCGCGTCGGCCGCGTCGGTCTGACCTCACCGCAAGAACGGCAGTCACCGTGTTCGACACGCTCAGCGCGAAGCTCGACGCCGCGCTCGGTCACGTCCGAGGGCGCGGGCGGCTCGACGAGTCGACGGTCGACGCGACGCTGCAGGACATCCGGCGTGCACTGCTCGACGCCGACGTCAACTACACGGTGGTGGGCGACGTCGTCGCTCGGCTGCGGGACACACTCGTCGGAACCGAGAGCTCCGCGGCGCTCAATCCGTCGCAACAGGTCGTCAAGGCGGTAAGCGACGAACTCGAACGGGCGCTCGGCGGGACGACCGTCTCACTCGAGCTCCGCGGGTCGCCTGCTGTCATCATGCTCGCCGGTCTGCAGGGATCGGGGAAGACGACCGCGGCGGGAAAGCTCGGAGCGCTGCTGGCGTCGAAGGGGCGCCGTCCGATGCTCGTCGCCTGCGATCTGCAACGCCCGGCCGCCGTCGAACAGCTGAAGATCACCGCCGAACGGGCCAGCGTCCACGCCTACGCACCGGTCACCTCCGGCGATCCGGTGGCCGTCGCACGGGATTCGATCAGCAAGGCGCGCGACACGGGCTGTGACGTCGTCATCGTCGACACCGCCGGTCGGTTGCACGTTGACGACGAACTGTTGGCGCAGGCACGTGACATCCGTGCCGCCGTCGATGCGACACAGACGCTGTTCGTGATCGACGCGATGATCGGCCAGGAAGCGGTGAACGTCGCCAAGGCCTTCCACGACCACGTCGGCTTCGACGGGGTGATCCTGTCCAAGCTCGACGGTGACGCGCGCGGTGGCGCAGCGCTGTCGGTGCGCGAGGTCACCGGTGCGCCCATCCTGTTCGCCTCCATCGGCGAATCGCTCAACGACTTCGAGGTCTTCCACCCCGATCGCATGGCGTCACGCATTCTCGGCATGGGCGACATGATGACGCTCATCGAGAAGGCGGAGGCGACCTACACTGAACAAGAGGCCGCACACGCCGAAGAGGCGTTGCTGCGAGGCGACTTCACGCTCGACGACTTCCTGCAGCAGATGCAGATGGTCAAGCGCATGGGGCCACTCCAAGGTCTGCTCGGCATGGTCCCCGGCATGTCCCAGCAGCTCAAGGGAGCCGACATCGACGAGCGCCAACTCGCGCACGTCGAAGCAATCATCCGGTCGATGACGCCACAGGAACGGCACGACCCCAAGATCCTCAATGGCCGGCGCCGACGTCGTATCGCCGCCGGTGCCGGTCGGACGGTGACCGAGGTCAATCGCCTCGTCAAGCAGTTCGAGCACCTGCAGAAGGTCATGAAGAGCGCGGCGAAGATGGCTGGGAAGAATTCGGGCAAGCCGACCGGCGCCAAGGGTCGCGCCGCGCAGGCATCCGCCTTGCGGCAGCTTCAGGCACCGACACCGGGGCGACCGCCGGGCGGGTTCGCCGGATTGCAGCAATCGTCTCGCGCGGCGCGTCGTCGCGGTCGCTGACACCGATGTGTTGGCCCGACCGTCGTGTGGTCCGATAGCATGCCGCCACCGCACGCGCCCGAGAACTTTCTCCCGCGCGTGTCCGCCACCGGCAGTCCCCGCCCCACCATCACCGCGAATGTTCCTCGGCCGCGGTTCGATCGTGCGGGTACTGGCTGCTCCATCCGTCAGTGTGCACCGCGCCTGACACGAACCACGAGGACGTTTTATGGCCGTCAAGCTCCGCCTGCGGCGCGAGGGCGCTGTCAAGCGCCCGCACTTCCGTGTCGTCGCGACCGACTCCCGCGCGCCCCGCAACGGGCGATTCATCGAGATCATCGGGGAATACCACCCGATGGAAGAACCGTCCGGCATCCGCATCGATGAAGAACGGGCGCTGCATTGGCTTCGCCACGGCGCCCAGCCCACCGCTGCCGTCGAGAAGCTGCTGCGCATCGTCGGGGTGTGGGAGCAGTTCAAGCCCGGCGACGAACCCGCGCGGGTGCGGGACGCCGCGAAGCCGCGGCTGTCGAAGAAGGCCCGCGCGAAGGCCGCGGAAGCCGCTGAAGCGGCGCAGGCCGACAACGCCGTCGAAGATGCTGACGACGAGGCGTCCACCGAAGATGCGGGTGAAGCCGACAGCGACGACACCGCGACCAAGGACGAAGCATGAGAGCTGCCGATGTGTGCGAGTTCCTCGCCAAGCAGTTGGTCGACCGGCCCGACGACGTGCGGGTCGAAGTCGACTCCCAGGACCGAGAAACCGTCATCGAGCTCTACGTACACAAGGACGACCTCGGCAAGGTGATCGGCAAGCGTGGCCGGACCGCCAAGGCGTTGCGCACGGTCGTGCGTGCGGCCGCATCGCTCGACGACGAGAACGTCTCGGTCGAGATCGTCGACTGACGACGCAGGAGGGCGGCGTGTCGACGGCGTGGGTCACGATCGGCACCGTCGTCAAACCGCACGGCTTGCGCGGCGAGGTCGTCGTGCATCCACTGTCGGACGTTCCTGGACGGTTCGATCCGGGACAGACCGTCGCGGTCGACGGTGCGCACACACACATCGTCGCGATGCGCCCGCACCAGGGGCGGCTGCTCGTCACCTTCGCCGACATCGCTGATCGCACACAGGCCGAGTCGCTTCGTGGCGCCGACGTCACCGCCGCGCCACTCGATCCCGACGACCACGACACGTATTTCGTGCATGAGCTCGTCGGCATGCCCGTCCGCGGTGTCGATGGCGGGATGCTGGGCACCGTCAGCGCCTGGATCGAACTGCCGGCCGCCGCCGACTACGACCTGCTCGAGGTACGTCGGAGCGACGGGAGCACCTGGTTGCTGCCGGCCGTCGAGGACTACGTCGCCATGGTCGAGACGGAGGTGTCCGTCGAACTGCAGCTCGTCGATCCGCCCGCGGGCCTGGTCGATCTCGCCGACGCAGATTCGGAGCGATGACGATGGTCGGCCCGCGCATCGACGTCTTGACGATCTTTCCTGACTGGTTCGCCGGTCCGCTCGACGCGTCGTTGCTCGGTCGTGCGCGGGCGGACGGTCGGCTCGACATCCGTGTCCACGACCTGCGCGACTGGGCGGCTGGCGTGCACCGCAGCGTCGACGACGCGCCGTACGGAGGTGGCGCGGGCATGGTGATGCGTCCCGACGTACTCATCGCGGCAGCGGAATCGGTGTGGAACGACCTCCCGCCGGCAGCATTCGCGAACGATCCGGATCCCGACGCGGCGTACATCGCAGGTGGCCACCGCCCGCCGACGATCCTGTTGACGCCGCGCGGCCGGCCGTTCACGCAGGAACGCGCGCGGCAGTTGGCCGCCCTCGAGCGCTTCGTTCTCGTCTGCGGGCGCTACGAGGGCATCGACGAACGTGCCCATGAACTCGTCGCCACCGAGGAGATTTCGATCGGCGACTACGTCCTGTTCGGTGGCGAGGTCGCGGCCGCGGTCGTCATCGAAGCGGTGACGCGCCTGGTTGACGGCATCGTCGGCAATGCAGCATCGCCGCAGGACGAGTCGTTCGCTGCCGGGTTGCTGGAATATCCGCACTACACGAGGCCGCCGACCGTTCGCGGCCTCGGCGTCCCCGACGTGCTCACCTCAGGTGACCACGATGCCGTCGACCAGTGGCGGCGCGCACGGGCGCGTGCGATCACCGCAGGTCGGCGACCCGATCTGCTCAATGACCCCGATCTGCTCGATGACGAGGAGTGATTCCACTACTCGCCGCCGGGCTCAGGCGTGCCGAGGTCGCCGCAGGTTGACCCGTGGCCGGCACGCGCCGTATCCTTCGATCCACCAGTGCCCGGTACGCTCTCGTGTCGGGCGCCTTGTCGATCCTGGGCCATCCACCCGTGGCTGGCCGCTCGCCGCGCGACGCGCCGCCTTCGGCTGCCCGGACTCGATGCCGAGACGTCACTCACGGAAGCGTGCACACCATGAACAAGGTCGACCTCGTCGAGCAGTCGCAACTCCGCGACGACATCCCGGACTTCCGTCCGGGTGACACGGTGAAAGTCCACGTCCTCGTCGTCGAGGGCACACGCTCGCGTGTGCAGGTCTTCGAAGGCGTCGTCATCGCGCGCAAAGGCGGCGGCGTCCGTGAGACGTTCACGGTGCGCAAGGTCAGTTTCGGTGTCGGCGTCGAGCGCACGTTCCCGCTGCACAGCCCGGTGATCGAGAAGATCGAGGTCGACCGGCGGGGCAAGGTCCGTCGCGCCAAGCTGTACTACCTGCGGGACCGCATCGGCAAGCAGGCGCGCATCAAGGAGCGCCGCGAAGGCGACCGCTGACACGATGGCGGGCGACGAGCGAGACACCACCGACGCGCCACGCTCGCGATCGTTCGTGCGCGAACTGCCGGTGCTGATCGTCATCGCCCTCGTTCTCGCCTTCGTTCTGCGCACCTTCGTCGTGCAGGTGTTCTACATCCCGTCGAGCTCGATGGAACCGACGCTGCAGATCAACGACCGCATGGTCGTCGAGAAGGTCACCTACCGGTTCCGTGCACCACAGCGCGGCGAGATCGTCGTGTTCGCCGGCGACGGATTCGCGCCGGTATCTGACGACGCTGGATCCCTCGACCGGATCGTCCGCGGTGTCGGACAGTTCATCGGGATCGTTCCCCTGTCCGCACGCGACTACGTCAAGCGCATTATCGGACTCCCCGGCGACGAGGTGCATATCGTTGCCGGTGAAGTCCGTGTGAATGATGTCGCCATCGACGAGCCGTACGTGGTCTACGAGGACCACGACGACTTCGGGCCTGTCGTCGTTCCCGACGGTCACCTCTTCGTGCTCGGCGACAACCGGCCGAATTCGTCCGACTCGCGGCGCTCACTCGGCTTCGTCGAACGTGCCGACGTCGTGGGTCGAGCGGCAATCGTGATCTGGCCCACCGACCACGCGGGCCTGCTCAGTCACGGACCTTCGGTGCCGTTCGCATCGCACATCGAGAACAGCCGCGCCTGACGCAGCGAGGCAATCGGTGCCCACGAGTGCCGGTGCATCGCGCAGGGACCGTTGGCCGCGAGTGCGGCGCGGTGCATTGGTGTCGGGTAGCCCTTGTTGCTCGCGAAGGCATACGCGGGGAACCGCTCTGCCGCGCCCACGAGCAGCGCATCGCGCGACACCTTGGCAACGATCGAAGCGGCGGCGATCGAGGCCGAGACCGCATCGCCGCGGATGATCGTCTCATTCACCGTGCCGACGGACCGAGCGAAGTCCCAGTTCCCGTCGACGAGTGCGACATCTGGCGCGACCCCGAGTGCGTCGACAGCGCGCAGCGCAGCGTGCTGGAGCGCCAGACTCATGCCGAGGGCATCGATCTCGTCGTTCGAGGCGTGTCCGATGCCCACTGCCAGCGCAGACGAGGTGATCCGCTGCGCGAGGTGCTCCCGCTGCTCGGCACGCAACAGCTTCGAATCGCGCAGGCGATAGATGCGCCGGTCAGGTCGTAGTACGACCGCACCGACGGTGACCGGACCTGCCCACGCGCCGCGCCCGACCTCGTCGATGCCGACCACGACGCGACCGCAATCCCAATGGCGACGTTCCCGCGTGATCGACGGAGCCGGACCGCGGACGTGTCCCACGCGCGACGTGTTTGCCATGGGGCACGAGACTAGTGCGACGCTACGCTGCGACCGCCGCACCGTCGTCTGTCGAGGTCACATGACGCCCGATGAACTCGATGCCTTCGAGACTGACCTCGAGTTGTCGCTGTACCGCGAATACCGCGACGTGGTGCAGATGTTCCGGTACGTCGTCGAGACCGAACGGCGGTTCTACCTGTGCAACAACGTGAACGTCACGCCGCACGAGGGTGACGATCTGTGGTTCGAACTCGAGCTGACCGACGCATGGGTCTGGGACATGTACCGCACGGCGCGATTCATTCGCACGGTGCGGGTGCTGACGTTCCGTGACGTCAACATCGAGGAGCTCGACCACGAGTCGCACGAGTTGTCGGGCTTCCTGGAGGGCTGACGATGGGGTTCGACGCGACGCGTCGCTACCGCGACGACAAGCGCAACGACATCTGGCTGCTCGTCGCCGCCGGGGTGCTGGTCGGCGGCGCGATTCTCTGGGCCATCGGCATCTTCTGAAGCCGGCACGCCGACGCCGCGTCGTGCGCTGACGGTCATCCACAAGCACGCAGTTGCTATCGCTGGCCCGAGGCGTTTGCCGCTCTACGGTCGCCGCATGTCCATCTGCGCACCACATCGACTCGCGATCGACGGCTGGGGGCCGACGGCCATGCAGCGTGGCATCGGCCCCCTCGGTGAAGACATCGCCGCGCACCACCTCGTCACCCGCGACCGGCTTGTCGTCATCGCCCGCAACTGGCGGCCCGAACATCCTGAAGTGCGCGGTGAAGTCGACATCGTCGCGCACGACCCGGCCGACGCCACGCTCGTCGTGTGCGAGGTCAAAACGCGGCGTGACGCGACCCGATTCGGTGGCGCCGTCGCTGCGTTGGGACGGCCGCAACGTGCGCGTTTGCGCTTGCTCGCGGCGGAGTGTGCGCGTCAGCTGACGCAACCCGTGCGCACGATTCGTGGCGACCTCGTCGCGGTCGACCTCGGACGGGCGCCGATGGTTACGCACGTGATCGACGCGTGGTGACCTCCGCACGGATTGCTCGAGCTCGATCGGCGACGGTCATCGGCGTCGACGCGCACGAGGTGGTGATCGAGTGTGTCCGGACACGTGGATTGCCGGCCTTGCGGATCGTTGGTCTGCCCGACGCGGCAGTGCGCGAAGCAGGCGATCGCGTTCGCACCGCCGTGCAACAGTGCGGTCTCGACTGGCCGCGGGACCGGATCGTGCTCAATCTCGCCCCGGCCGATCTGCCCAAGGGAGGATCGGCGTTCGACCTCGCCATCGCCTGCGCGGTGCTCGCCGCGAGCGGGCAGGTGCCGGCCGATGCGCTCGACGGCGTGGTCCTGGTCGGCGAGCTCGGACTCGACGCGTCGGTTCAGCCGGCGGCTACGGCGCTCACCGTGGCGCGCGGCTTGGCGCGGTCGACGGCGTCAACGCCGACACGACTGCTCGTTGCAACACAGACGGCCCATCAGCTGGGATGCATCGATCGCGTCGATGCCGTCGGCGTCGATCACCTGCGCGAGGTCGTCGAGCTGCTGCGCGGCGCGAGGGTCCGACGTCCCGTGAAGCGACATCCGCCGCGGCGGCGAGTCGGCGACGACGATCTCGCCGACGTTCGTGGTCAGCCCGTCGCGCGGCGAGCGATCGAGATCGCGGCTGCAGGCGGTCACCACGTTCTGCTGTCCGGCCCGAACGGCACCGGCAAATCCATGCTCGCCCGTCGCGTGCGCGGCCTATTGCCGGACCTCGACGATGCTGCCGCCGTCGACGTCGCCGCAATTCGCGCAGCCGCGGGGCTGGCCAATTCGACTGACACGATCGACGTCACGCCGCCGCTACGCGAAGTTCATCCGCCGACGACGGCTGCCGCGCTGGTGGGGGGAGGATCCGGCATCCCGCAGCCGGGCGACATGACGCTGGCGCATCACGGTGTGCTCGTGCTCGACGAACTCGGTGAGTTCCGTCGCGCAGTACTCGACACGTTGCGGCAACCGCTCGAAACGGCACAGGTTCACCTCGGTCGCGGCCGTCACCATGTCACGTACGCGTGTCGCGTCCTGCTCGCCGCGACGACCAATCGTTGTCCCTGCGGGCGGCGAGGAGACCCCGCACGTGCATGCCGATGCCGTCCAGACGAGCTGGAGCGTTACCGATCCCGACTTTCGGAACCATTGCGCGATCGCATCGACCTCCACGTCGATGTGCAACCCGTCGACCTGTCCGCGCACACCAGCGACGGTGAGCCGACCGCGGTCGTGGCCGCGAGGGTCGCGGTCGCACGCGAGCATGCGGCCCAGCGGTGGGGCCGCGGACGTCTGGTACGCGACGCGACGCGTGACGAACTCAGCCGCGCTGTCGGTCAACACGCCCGTGCGCGTGCGCAACACGCGGCCAAAGCGCTGGGACTTTCCGCACGTGGACTCGACCGGATCGTGCGTGTCGCACGCACGATCGCTGACGTCGAGGGCGAGTCAACGGTCGGACCGACGCACGTCGATGAAGCCGTGCAGTACCGCGCGTTCGGTGCGATGTGAGCGTCGACCACCGTGCGGCAGCGGTCGCGGCACCAGGCACCGACCCCTCGGTGTTGGCACACGTCGTCGGGGGGCTTGCACGGCCTCGACACGGACCGGGGCGCCTGTTGGCGGCGTGCCGGGACGTCGACGACCCGTGTGAGGTGCCAGCAGCCATGGCCGCGGTGGTCGGTGCGCTCGATGCTTCGGAGCGGGCCGCGGCGGGCCGCCTTCTGGCGGCGTGGCAGGACGCAGGCGTACGCGTCGCACTGCTCGGTGACGCGGGCTATCCGCATCGCCTGGTGGCACCCTGGCCGAGCGTTGCTCCGCCCGTCCTGCTGGCCTGGCGCGGCCAGCCGCCATCGGACTCACCTGCGGTCGCCATCGTCGGTGCGCGCAACGCGTCGACGTACGGCGCCGACGTCGCCGCCTGGATCGCCGACGCCGTCGGCCCCCCCGCCGGTGCGCGTGTCGTCTCCGGCGGCGCCGTTGGGGTCGACGCTGCTGCGCATCACGCCTCGCTTGCGTCGCCGGGCGGTACGACCGTTGTGCTCGGGTGTGGCCATCAGGTGTCCTATCCGCGTCCGCACGCACGGACCGGCGGCCTGTTCGACCAGGTCGTGGCATCGGCGGGCACCGTCTGCAGCGAACTGTTGCCGTACGAGCCGCCCCGACCCGGTGCCGTTCGCGCCCGCAATCGTGTCGTTGCCGGACTTGCGGACGTGGTGGTGGTCGTCGAGGGTGGTACGCACTCCGGCTCGTTGCTCACGGCGTCGGCGGCGGCAGAGTGGGGACGTACGGTGCTCGCTGTGCCCGGCGATGTCCGTGCCCCGGGTTCGCAGGCGCCGCATCGCTTGCTCGCCGAAGGGGCCGCACCGTGTACCGGTCCGGCCGACGTGCTCGATGCGCTGGGCGCGGAGGCGGCACCGACGGTGAACGAATCTGCGCGAGCGGACGAACTCGCCGCTGACGGACCACTCCGTGTCATCGCAGACGCGTGGCCACGCGCGATTCCGCTCGACGAGCTGGCGGCACGTGCCGATCGTCCGGTTGGCGAGGTGCTCGCGATCGTCGGTCGCGCCGAACTCGACGGTCGGGTTGTGCGTGATGGCCACGCCGTACGACTCGTGCGGTCATCAGGGGACACGACACACGGTTCTTGACACCTGTCACAGCGCGTCGCACGATCCGCCAATGCCGCCATCGACCGAACAGGCGCCGACCGGGGCGCTGACCGCCGCGTGGGACGACGCGCTCGATCGCTTCGTCGCGCACCTGCGTGCCCTCGATCGATCGCCGCATACGGTGATGGCGTATCTGCGGGATATCCAGCACGCCGCGGTCGGGTTGCACGACCTCGGCATCGCCGATCCAACAGCCGCAACCGCAGCGCATGTGCGGCGATATCTGGGCACGCTCGTCGAGGCGGGATATGCCCGCAGCACGATTGCGCGACGCGTGTCCGCCGTCCGCAGCTTCTTTGCGTTTCTCGTCGACTCCGGCGTCATTTCGCAGAGCCCAGCTGCGCTCGTAACGACGCCGAAGCAGGAACGCCGCCTGCCGCGGGTCCTCCGGCCCGACGAGGTCGATCGGCTGCTGATCGCACCCGACGATGCCACGCCGGTTGGCATGCGGGACCGCGCCCTCATCGAACTTCTCTATGCCTCGGGGGCGCGGGTGTCTGAAGCCGTCGCGCTCGATCTCGTCGCCGTTGACCTTTCCCAGGGGCTCGTGCGACTGTTCGGCAAGGGTCGCAAGGAGCGGCTCGTGCCGATCGGTGAACCTGCCGTCGACGCGATCACGGCCTACGTGCGTACTGCACGTCCGCAGCTCGTGGGCCGCCGGACGTCGAATGCGGTATTCCTGAACACGTCCGGCGATCGGCTCGGGGTGCGTGATGCCCGATCAGCGGTAGCGTCCGCCGCACGCGTTGCCGGACTGTCATCGGTGACACCGCACACGCTGAGGCATTCGGCCGCGACGCATATGTTGGAGGCCGGTGCAGACATCCGGGTGGTGCAGGAGTTCTTGGGGCACGTGTCACTCGCGACCACACAGCGCTACACGCATCTCTCGCGTGGTTGGCTCCGCGAGGTGCACGCGTCCGCACATCCGCGCGCCCGTCGTCGAAACGGTGCGTGATTGCGCGACCTCCCCGGCACCGATACGCACGAGGCGCGAGGTGCCGGCAGCGAACTGGGCGGTCGACCAAGTCCGCCGGCGGGTGGCGCGTCTGCGGATTCAACGTCGATCGATCCCGTGTGGGAGCAGTTCCTGTGGGGCCGAGATCGTGACGCGCGCGAACAACTGATCCTGCGCTACGCACCCATCGTCAAGTATGTGGCCGGGCGGGTGGCAGCGTCGACCCCCGCAGACATCGAACTGGCCGATCTCGTCTCGTTCGGCGTCATCGGGCTCATCGACGCGATCGAGCGCTATGACCCGACCGCCGGCGCGGCCTTCGAGACGTACGCGATCGTCCGGATCCGCGGCGCCATCCTCGACGAGCTTCGCGCCGTCGACTGGGTGCCACGGCGTGTCCGGGAACGCTCACGCGAGATCGAGACCGCCTTGCGCGCCCTCGAGGCCCAGCTCCACCGGGCACCGACGGACGAAGAGCTTGCCGACGAGCTCGACGAAGCGTTGCAGGATGCGGCGGCCACCACGATCGGGGTGCTCGATATCGATGACGTCGGTGACCGTCCCACGATCGCCGAAACACTGTGGGATCTCTCTGCCGATGCTCCCGACCTGCTGGTCGAGAAGCGCGAATTGCGGCAGCGGCTGCGCGCCGCGTTGCGTTCCCTGCCCGATCGGGAACAGACGGTCCTGCTGCTCTACTACTTCGAAGGCTTCACCCTCGGACAGATCTGTGCGGTCATCGGCGTGTCCGAATCCCGCGTCTCTCAGATTCACGCCAAAGCGGTGATGCATCTGCGGACCAAGTTGAGCTGACCCACCGATCGCGGGTTGTCCACACCCGTCAACGAGCGCACCCGTCGGATCACGGTCGGACACGTAGCGTCCCGCGGCGACCGGCGGGGGAGCGGTGTCGTGTGGACGCGATGCGTCATCGTGATCGTCGGTGTGCTCGCGATCAGCGTCCGACCGTACGCGCCTGCGACCGCCGACGAACTGGAGGTGCAATGGCCGCTCGCCGGTGCGGTCGTCGGAGAGTTCGCGGCTCCCCGGACACCGTTCGGTCCGGGCCGCCGCGGCATACACATCGCGGCGGCACCCGGCGCCCCGGTTCGTGCTGCCGCCGACGGCGTTATCACCTTCGCCGGGCAGGTCGCCGCCGAGACGTGGGTGACGATCGAGCACGGCAACGGCACGGCCACGACCTACGGACCGCTTGCGGCGCTCACTGTTCGTCGGGGCGCGGCAATCGATCGAGGCGAGTCGCTCGGGGTGCTCGCGGACGCCGACGGCTACCTGCATTGGGGCGCGAAGCGTGGTGGTGCCTACATCGATCCGGCCGGGCTCGTAGCGCGCCGCCGTGCCGCGCTCGTCTCCGGCGGCCACTGGGAGCCGTCTGACCTGGTCGTCGACGCCTACACCCCATGGGAGGGTGCGCGGTGGGGTGGACTGGCGCTGCACGACTCGCCACAAGCGATCGCGCCCGGGTATGCGGTCGCACCGACACCGAACCATGCCGTGGTCATCGGCGGCATCGGCACGGATTCGGCTGCGCCCGCGATCGATGTGACCGACCTGGGGTTCGACGCGGCGAGCGTCACCGCGTTGTCCTACGCGGGTCGGTCGGCGACCGCAGATCAGGATCCACAGGATCCGTGGCGTGACCAGCGGGCCTATGGCCCGAGCGACACGTGGGCCGGTGTGCCGGCGGCCGCCGCCCGTCTCGAAGCCCAGTTGCGCGCCATTCGTGCACGAGAGCCCGGTCGCGCCGTCGACCTCATCGGGCATTCGATGGGTGGCATTGTCGCCGCGTACTACCTCGTCCACCGTCACGATCCCTACGACGTCGGACTGCCGCCCATTGGCAATGTCGTCACGCTGGCATCGCCACATCGCGGCTCGGACCTCGCCGATCTCGCGACGTGGGCGGGTGCGAACCCGGTGGTTTCCGCGGTGACCTCACGGATCCTGGGCACGATCGACGCCGGCGGTATGACGCAGCGCGAGCGCACGCCGCTCGACATGCCCGCGCTCGATCAGCTCGCGACGGGATCGCCGTTCCTCGATGCCTATGGACGTTCCTGGGCTCGCGCGGTCGCTGCGGGTGATGCCGGTGTGTTCGCGATCGGCACCCGCGTGCTGACGGTGGGTGGTGGAAGCGACCTCGTCGCCACGCCGGGCAACGCCTCGCACCCGACGCCGCGGAATCGGGCAGCGCTGCCGTCTGACGATGTTGCGCGGCACGTCGTCCTGCCGGGAGGCCACCACGGGGTGACGACGACCGAAGCCGTCCGTGAGGTGATGTGGACATTCCTGCACGGTGACGAGGTCGTCCACCCGGCATCGGTGTTCACGTCGAACCTTGCCGACGAGGTCGGCCTGGTCTTCCGCGTCCTCGGTCGCGCCGTGACTGTCAGCCCGTGGGCGATGCCGGTGCTGCCGCTCGGTGGACGGTGACCTCACACGCCGGGTACGCTGCGGCCAACGGGCCCGCGTGTCGGGTCCGCTGTCACGTCGAGTGGCGCCCGCCGGCTCCGTCCGGAATCGGCACCCACGCGACGGACCGAACCCATTCCACACGCTCGCTGACGGGCGACCCCGGTGCTCTGTGCACACGCAGAGTGGGTCGAGGCGCCGCGCCGACCCGGATGACGCGAGCGGAGGCCCAACCGAACCCGAGAGGAATCTCTGTGGCTGTTGTCAGCATGCGCCAGTTGCTCGAGGCCGGTGTCCACTTCGGTCACCAGACCCGGCGCTGGAACCCCAAGATGCGCCGCTTCATCTACGGCGAGCGCAACGGCATCTACGTCATCGACCTGCGCCAGACGGTCACCCACATCGAACGCGCCTACACGTTCACGCGCGATCTGGTGGCCAAGGGTGGCACCGTGCTGTTCGTCGGCACCAAGAAGCAGGCTCGCGAAACGATCGAATGGCAGGCGCAGCGTGTCGGCATGCCCTACGTCACCGAACGGTGGATGGGCGGCATGCTGACCAACTTCGCGACCATCAAGTCGCGGATCGGCCGGCTGAAGGAACTCGAGGCGATGGAAGCCTCCGGCACCTTCGAACTGCTGCCGAAGAAGGAGGTTCTGCAACTCGAGCGTGAGCGCGAGAAGTTGCAGACCAATCTCGGAGGCATCCGGGAGATGGGCAAGGTGCCGGACGCCGTTTGGATCGTCGACACCGTCATCGAAGAGATCGCGGTCAAGGAAGCCAACCGGCTGCACATCCCGGTGGTCGGCATCCTCGACACGAACTGCGACCCCGACATGGTGCAGTATCCGATCGCGGGCAACGACGACGCGATTCGCAGCTCGGCACTGCTTACGCGCATCATCGCCGACGCCTGCGCGGACGGGCTGCTGCTCCGTGCATCGCGTTCGCCCGACGAGGAATTGCGTGCGCAGGCGCTCGAAGCAACCCAGCAGGAGGCCACCGGCGACGCCGCCTCCGAGCCCAAGGCTGCCTGGGAGATCGAGCTCGAGCGTCAGCAGGCTGCCGAGAAGGCAACGAAGGCGACTGGCGAGGCTACGCCGGCCGATGCCGCGCCCGCGACCGACGGTGACGCCGCGTCGGATGACGGCGACTCGTCGGATGGCGGCGACTCGTCGGATGGCGACGATTCGTCGGATGACAGCGACGCCGCTGCAGACCGTGATGTCGCCAGTGACGAGCCGGCGACCGTCGAGAAATGATCCGTCGCTGACGTGTCGTACACGTCGTCCCCGCGGGTGCTCTCGCGGGGACTGCATGGTGACCGCGCCGGGTGCGCGAGGAGGCAAGACCGTGTCGATTTCCGCAAGTGACGTCAAGCAGCTGCGTGAGCTGACCAACGCGCCGATGATGGCCTGCAAGAACGCGCTCGTCGACGCCGACGGTGACCTCGAACGGGCGGCCGAGCTCGTGCGTGAACGCACCGGTGCCAAGATGGACGCACGCGCCGCGGACCGGACCGCCAGTGAAGGCCTCGTACACACCTACCTGCACACCCCGACGCCGGGGATGCCGGCAAAGGTCGGGGTGCTGCTGCAGTTGTCCTGCGAAACCGACTTCGTCGCCAAGGCAGAGGCGTTTCAGAAGCTGGCCAAGGACCTTGCGATGCACATCGCGGCCGCGAAGCCGCTCGTAGTCAGCGAGTCCGACGTCGATGAGGCGATGGTGGACAAGGAACGGCAGTTCGCCCGCAAGGAAGCGCTGGAGCAGGGCAAGCCCGAGCACATCGTCGACAAGATCGTCGAGGGCAAGGTCGCCAAGGTCTACGAAGAGTGGGTCCTGCTGAACCAGCCGTTCGTGCTCGACCCTGACCGGACGGTCGCGCAGGCGATCAGCGAGATCCAGGCGATTGTGGGCGAAAAGGTCGAAGTTGCCCGCTTCGCACGCTTCGAAGTCGGCGCCTGACGTCTCAGCGGCCGGTCGTCGCCGGGCCGCCGGCCGCTAGTCTCCGCGACAGGGCTGCGCGCTGCGTGGCCCGCCCGGCGACGACGACCGAAGGGCGTGCACAGTGACACCACGGCCGACACTGCACCGGGTGCTGCTCAAGCTCTCCGGAGAAGCCTTCTCCGACCCGTCGGTCAAGGGAGGAATCGATCCGGGCATCGTGCGTCAGGTCGCCCGCGAGATCGTTGAACTCAAGGCCAGCGACGGCACCGAGATCGGTGTCGTCGTCGGCGGAGGCAACATCTTCCGGGGCTCGTCGCCCGCCGCGACGGGCATGGATCGGTCGAGTGCCGATCACATGGGCATGCTGGGCACGGTCATCAACGCGCTGGCGCTGCAGGATGCGATTGAGAAGCTCGGCGTCGAGACGCGGGTGCAGACCGCAATCGAGATGCAGGCGATCGCCGAGCCCTACATCCGTCGACGCGCCGTCCGCCACCTCGAGAAGGGCCGCGTCGTCATTTTCGCCGCAGGCCTCGGCGCGCCATACTTCACGACCGACACGACGGCGGCACAACGGGCGTTGGAGATCGGCGCCCAGGCAATTCTCAAGGGCACACAGGTCGACGGTGTCTATGACACCGATCCGCGGTCGACCGCCGACGCTTCGCGGTACGACGAGATCGACTTCTTGGCCGTGCTCAACCAGGGCCTGAAGGTGATGGACGCAACGGCGATCTCGCTGTGCATGGACAACGATCTGCCGATCGTGGTGTTCGCGCTGCTCGAGGAGGGCAACATCCGGCGGGTCGTGCGCGGCGAACCAGTTGGCACACTTGTGCGGCCCATCGACGTCGACAGCGAACGGCGCGACGCCGACCCGGCGCAGACCGGAGCGTCGCCGAGGAGTGCAGACCGATGACCCTTCAGGATGTCGTGACCGACGCGGCCCGGCGCATGGACCAGGCCGTCGAAAAGGTCTCGGAGGACTTCGCCGCCATCCGTACGGGGCGTGCGAACCCGCAGATCCTCAACCGGGTCACGGTGGACTATTACGGCAGCCCGACTCCGCTGCAGCAGCTGGCGAACTTCACCGTTCCCGAACCGCGGATACTGCTGGTGAATCCGTTCGACAAGGGCTCACTCGACCAGATCGAGAAAGCCATTCGCGACTCGGGTCTCGGGCTCAATCCCGCGTCCGACGGCCAGATCATCCGCTGCGTGTTCCCGGAGCTGACCGAGGAACGTCGCAAGGAATACATCAAGATGGCCAAGACCGCCGCCGAGGACGGCAAGGTGTCGATTCGCAACGTCCGCCGCCATGCCCGCGACGCGATGCAGAAGCTCGAGGACGACGGTGACGTCGGCGCCGACGAGCATGAGCGCTATATGAAGCAACTCGAAGAACTCACCGCCGAGCACGTGGCCAAGATCGACAAGGCGCTTGACGCCAAGGAGCAGGAACTGCTCGAAGTCTGACGGCACGTCGGCGTTCCGCCGATGTGTGGCCTCGCGTGGAGGGTCGACGCATGACGCAGGACTCCGCAACGCGACCGCATGCCGAGCGTCCGTCACGCCGTGTCGTCGGCGGTCGAGATCTCGTCGTCGCCACCCTCGTCGGCGTGGTCCTCGCTGTCGCTGTCGTCGCCGCCCTGCTCGTGGATCCCTGGATCTTCGTCGCGGCAGTCGCACTGGTGACGGCGGTGGCGTTCGTCGAGGTCCGACGGGTGCTGCGCCGCGTCGGGCGCGTGTTCGATGCGCCGGTGGCGATTGTCGCGACCTGGGTGATGCTGCTCGGTGCGGTCGAGGCACGCCATGCCGGCCAGGTCATCGGATTGCTCGTTCTCCTCCTCGGCGCGGCGGTCTGGCAGCTGCTCGATACCTCGCGTGACGACGTCGTCGCGGCAATGTCGACCACCGTCTGGTTGGGGCTGTGGGTGGGGCTGCCCGCGTCGTTCGCCGTGCTGCTCGCCTCCGCGGACGAGTTCGGACCTTCCGCGGTGCTCATCGTCCTCGCTGCGGCCGCGCTCGGTGACACGGGCGCGTTCGCCGTCGGTGTCGCGGTCGGTCGCCATCCGATCGCCCCGAGCGTGAGCCCGAACAAGACCTGGGAAGGGTTCCTCGGTGGCCTGGTGATCGCCGCAGGCGTCGCCGCGATCGTTGTGCCGCTACTCACCGATCTGCTCTCGATGCGTGATGCGGCGATCGTGGCAGCACTGTGCGCCGGTGCGGCGTTCATCGGAGATCTGGTCGAATCGATGGTCAAGCGCGACCTTGGCGTCAAGGACCTCGGTGTGGTGCTGCCGGGTCACGGTGGCGTGCTCGACCGGATCGACGGCATCCTGTTCGCCCTGCCCGTTGGATTCTTCGCGCTCGAGCTGTTGCGATGACCCGTTGCGACCGCAAGTGGTCGGCATGACCGCCCTCGACGACCCGATCGACCCCTACGCCCTGGATCGCGCGGGGCTCGACGCGCTGGTCGGCCGATTCGGCGAGCCGCGCTACCGCGCCGACCAGTTGCGGGCGTGGCTGATCCGCGGTGTCGACGATCCGGAGCGGATGACCAATCTGCCCCAGTCGCTGCGCTCCCAGCTCCGTGCCGCATTCGCCGCTGCGCGGCCACGTCTCGTCGCCCACCGCGTCGCCGACGACGGGCACACCCACAAACTGCTACTCGAATTCGCCGATGGCGAGGCCATCGAAACGGTGGTCATGCTCTACCGGGGCCGGGCGACCGTTTGCGTGTCGACACAGGCCGGGTGCGCGATGGGTTGTCCGTTCTGCGCGACCGGGCAGGCCGGATTCCGACGCCAGCTCACGTCGGGCGAGGTCGTGCGCCAGGTCGTCGTCGCCGACGCGGTGCTGCGCTCCGGGACACTCGGCACGGCGGCTTCCTCGGACGGCCCGACGCGATTCCGACGCCCGGTCGGCACCCCCGACCACATCACCAATGTCGTCTACATGGGCATGGGGGAGCCGCTCGCGAATCTCGAGGCCACGCTTGGCAGCCTCGCGTGGCTCCATGATCCGGACGGCTTCAATCTGTCGGCCCGCTCGATCACCGTCTCGACCGTCGGGCTCGTTGTGGGGATCGACCGGCTCGCGGCGACCGGGCTGCCCGTCACGCTCGCCGTCAGCCTGCACGCGGCGACCGACGAGCTGCGCGACATGCTCGTGCCGATCAATGTGACCCACCCGCTCGCCGAGCTCGAAGACGCTGTTGGCCGGTATCGGCAACGAACGGGCCGCCGCGTGACGATCGAGTGGTGCCTCATCGGTGACGTCAACGACGATCTGGAACAGGCGGACGCGCTGGCGGCGGTCGCCCGTCGCTGGCGCGCACACGTCAACGTCATCGGCATGAACCCGACGCCGGGTGTGCAGTGGAAGGAACCCACGCGTGAACGCATGCGCGCATTCGTTGACCGGGTGGATGCCGCAGACGTCGCGATCACGGTGCGAGACACCCGTGGTCGTGATGCCGACGCGGCGTGCGGCCAGCTCCTCGCGTCCTACACCCTCGGAGGTGGTGCGCGACTGCCGGCGGCAGTGGGCGCGGTCGAGCGCATCGAAGCGCGCCGGAGGCCGACGTGACACGCCGGGTCGTCATCCTGGGGTCGACGGGTTCGATCGGTCGGCAGGCGCTCGACGTCGTGCGCGCCCATGGTGACCGGTTTGCGGTCACCGGACTTGCTGCTGCCCGCGACGCCGCCGCGATCATCGCCCAGATCGATGAGTTCGGGGTCGCACAGGTCGCGCTCGATGACCCTGCCGCCGCACAGCAGGTGCGTGAAGCTCGACCGCACGTCGAAGTGCTCGATGGCGATCGCGGGGTGTGTGCGCTCGCCGCATGGGACACCGATCTTGTCGTCAACGGGGTCGCGGGCGCCGCCGGACTCGCGTCGACGCTGGCGTCACTGCACGCCGGCACGCCCGTCGCACTGGCGAACAAGGAGAGCCTCATCGTGGGCGGCGCGCTCGTAACCCGTGCCGCGGCGGCCGTGTCGTCCGGCAAACCCATGCTCATCCCGGTCGACTCGGAGCACTCAGCCATCGCCCAGTGTCTGCGGGGGGGCAACGACACCGAGGTCGCCCGGCTCGTGCTCACCGCGAGTGGTGGTCCGTTTCGCGGTCGACACCGTGACGAGCTCGCCGCGGTTACGCCCGACGACGCACTGGCCCATCCGACGTGGGACATGGGTCCGCTCGTGAGCGTCAATTCGGCGACGATGATGAACAAGGGACTGGAACTGATCGAGGCGCACGAACTGTTCGGCATCAGTTTCGACGCACTCGAAGTCGTCGTCCATCCGCAGTCGATCGTGCACTCGATGGTGGAGTTCGTTGATGGTTCGACGCTCGCTCAGCTGTCGCCGCCGGACATGCGCCTGCCGATTCAGCTGGCGATGGCCTGGCCCGAACGGCTGGGGTGGGCGCCTGCACGCTGTGACTGGGCGACGGCACACTCACTGACGTTCGAACCGGCCGATCGGGAGACCTTCAGTGCGTTGGATCTTGCGGTGAGTGCTGGCCGGCGTGGTGGCACGTATCCGGCGGTGCTCAATGCGGGCAACGAGGTCGCGGTGGCCGCGTTCCTCGACGGCGCGATCGGGTTCCTCGACATCGTCGGCGTCGTCGAAGACGTCCTGGACACGTGGGATGCGAGCCGGCCCCGCGAGCCCCGCGACATTGACGACGTCCTCGACGCCGACCGGTGGGCGCGCCGAGCGGCGACGACCACGCTGACACGCGGCCGGCGCGAGGTGGGACGGTGACGAGCGTCGTTTCGATCATCGTCTTCATCGCGGCGATCGTGGCCGCGATCATGCTGCACGAACTCGGTCACTTCGTCACGGCGCGGCGATTCGGGATGCGCGCCGACCGGTTCTTTCTCGGCTTCGGTCCGACGCTGGTGTCCCGGCGCATCGGAGAGACCGAGTACGGGGTCAAGGCGCTGCCGTTGGGTGGCTTCGTGCGGATCGTCGGCATGTCCCCCGAGGACCACCGGCAGCCCGGGGTGCTCGACACCATCGCCGACCATGACTTCGGCGACCCCGTGACTGTCGCCGCGGCGATCGACCGCGAGCTGTCGGTGCGAGGCATCGACCCGTCGACACGTGCGCACGTCGCTCGTCGCATCGAGGCCGGACTGGCGCGTGGCGGCGATCCGGATGCCGCACGTGCGCTGCTGCGCGAGGTGCTCACGACCGAACTGGAAAACACCGAACGTGTCGGCGATCCCTACCACCGGGTCATGCACGGTGACGCAGACCGGTTCTTCCATGACCGTCCTGCATGGCAGCGAGCCATCGTGCTCGTTTCGGGATCGCTCGCGCACTTCCTCATCGCCATTGGGCTGCTCATCGGCGCCTACGTCACGCTCCCGCAATGGACCGGTGACTTCTCCACGATCGTCGCGGCGATCGAACCGGGCTCGCCAGCCGACGCGGCGGGCCTGCGGACCGGAGATCGGGTGCTTGCGGTAGATGACGTGACGTCGTCAGACTATGAGACGCTGCGAGCGGCGATTCGGGAGCGCCCTGGCGAGCCGATCACCGTCCTGGTCGCCCGCGGTGATGACGAGGTCGAGCTGACCATGGTCCCTGAAGCGGTCGACGACGCCGATACGACCGTTGGTGTCGTTGGGTTCGCGCCCGAACTCGAGACGACGCGGCTGGGACCGTTGGAGGCGATCGGGCACGGGCTGCTCGGCACGCCGCAGCCGGGAAACCCGGGCGGGTTCGTCTCCATGTTCACCGGATCGGTGCGCTCCATCGGCACGGTGTTCAGCCCGTCGGGCATCGGCGACATTCTGTCGCAGGCGACAGGGCAGGACGAGCGCACACCCGATGGCGCTGTCTCGCTCGTCGGCGCAGCGTCCATCGCGGGACAGGTTTCGGGCGGTGGCGCCGTGGGCACGATGATGTTCTTGGGCCTCATCGCGGTCGTGAACGTGTTCATCGGCATCTTCAACTTGCTTCCGCTACCGCCGCTCGACGGCGGTCACCTTGCCGCGCTGGGCATCGAACGAGGAATCAACGCGGTGCGGAAGCTGCGGGGGCGCGATGCCAATTTCGTGCTCGATCCACGGGTGGTCGCGGCCGTCGCCGTCCCGGTCTTGGCGGTGCTGGCGGTGGTCGTGGTCGCGTTGCTGTGGATGGATCTGACGAACCCGATCCGATTCGGGTGATGCATCGGTCGGACGCCGCAACCGGTGACCCCGGCCGGCATGACAGCGATACCTTCGACGCCGAGCGTGGAGCGGTGGTACGCGTGTGCCACTCGATCAATCATTGCCGTGAAGCGACGAGGAGATGCCGGTGACGACCTCCCTGCCAGTCGTCGAGACGGCTGCGCCGCCGGAGCCGTCCGGCCCACAGCGACGCCGCTCCCGCACGATCCAGCTCGGCGAATTGCAGGTCGGTGGTGACGCGCCGATCAGCGTGCAGACGATGACAGTCACGCCGACGCACGAGGTCGACCTGACACTGCAAGCCATCGCTGCTGCGCAGGCGGCGGGCGCCGACGTTGTCCGCGTCGCCGTGCCGCGCCGAGAAGACGCCGAAGCGCTCGCCGCGATCGCCGAACACGCGCGAGTTCCCGTCATCGCCGACATCCATTTTCAGTGGAAGTATGCGGTGATGGCCATCGAGGCCGGCTGTGCCGGCGTGCGGATCAACCCGGGGAACATCAAGAAGCACGACAAGGTCGCGCTGCTCGGCAAGATGGCTGCCGAGGCGGGCGTCGCCATCCGCATCGGTGTCAACGGCGGAAGTCTCGAGCAGGAGATCCTTGACGAGTTCGGCGGCCCGACGCCTGAGGCAATGGTCGAATCAGCCCTGCGGGAGGCCCGCCTGCTCGAAGACGTCGACTTCTTCAACACGAAGATCTCGGTCAAGCACTCTGACCCGTGGGTGATGATCCAGACCTACCGACTGTTGGCCGAACGCACGGACTATCCGTTGCACCTCGGGGTCACCGAAGCGGGACCGCTAAAGACCGGCTCGATCAAGTCGGCGGTCGGCATCGGCACTCTGCTCGCCGAAGGCATCGGGGACACGATCCGGGTCTCCTTGTCGGCCGACCCCGTTGAAGAGGTCAAGGCCGGGATCGCGATCCTCGAGTCACTGCACCTGCGTGAGCGCGGACTCGACGTGGTGTCGTGTCCGTCGTGCGGACGTGCACAGGTCGATGTGTGGACGCTGGCTGAGCAGGTCCAGCAGGGCTTGGAAGGCATCGAAGCACCATTGCGCGTCGCGGTCATGGGTTGCGTCGTCAACGGACCGGGAGAGGCGCGCGAAGCCGACCTGGGGGTCGCCGCAGGCAACGGGAAGGGCGACATCATCCGCAAGGGCGTCAAGATCGCCACGGTCCGTGAGGAAGACATCGTCGAGGCCATGGTGCACTACGCGACCGAGATGGCCGAAGAGATTCGTGCCGAGCGCGGCGAGGGTGCGCCGGTCGTGACGTGACCTTTGATGTGGTGCCAGTGCACAGAATCGTGCGCCGGCACCCGCTCTGGCACGCCTATGCGCGTCGTGCTACCTTCGTACCAGCGGTGCGGGCCGTTCGCGGCCCGCTTTGCGCATTCCGCAGGGAGTGCGCGCCGGTCGTTGGTGAAAGCGCCGCGATCCGGACCCGACAACGGACGTCCGACGCGGCGGCCGGCCCACTTGCGGGCCGGCCGTTGACGTGGAAGGGGTGCGGCCGCGCACCGGACGGGAGCGCCCGACGAACGTGAGGTGATGCTTTTGACCAGCAAGCGCGAAGCGCAGCTGATCGATCGCGTCCGTGCGATCGTCGAAGACGTTGCCGGAGGGCTCGATGTCGCCGTCCTGGACATCGACATCCGCGGCCAAGGCCCCAGACGTGTGGTCCGGGTCACCGCTGACACGGCCGAACTCGACCCCGCCGCGGCGCTCGACGTCGACACCATCGCCGACGTCTCCCATCGGATTGGGGCGTCGCTGGACGCCGCCGACGTGATTCCCGGCAGCTACACGCTCGAGGTGACCTCACCGGGGGCGGATCGTCCGCTGCGGTCCACGCGCGACTTTCTGCGCAATCTCGGCCGTCAGGTGCGCCTGGTGTTCGACGAGGGCGCAGCCGAGCAGGAGGTCGTCGGCGAACTGACGGCAGCCGACGACGACACGGTGACAGTACGGATCGACGGTGAGGCTACGGCGTTCGACCGCGCCGACGTGGACCATGGCAACGTGGTGCTGCCATGGTGATCGAGGAGGCCCGAGCATGAAAATCGACATCGACGCGCTGCGACAGATCGAGCGCGACAAGGGCTTGGACTTCCACACGGTCGTCGAGGCATTCGAAACGGCGATGGCGTCGGCCTACAAGCGTTCGTCTGATTCGACCGCCGATGAAGCACGGGTCACCGTCGACCGCGTCACCGGCGAGGTGACCCTGTTCGCCCAGGAGCTCGACGACGACGGCAACATCGTCTCCGAATGGCAGGAAGAGCCCAAAGACTTCGGCCGCATCGTCGCCCAAACCGCCAAGCAGGTGTTGCTGCAGCGACTGCGCGAGGCCGAACGCGAAGCGACCTACGGGGAGTTCGTCGGCCGTGAGGGCGACATCGTCTCCGGGCAGGTCAGCCAGCAGGGCAATGTCACGCTGATCGAGTTGGGGCGCTCGGAGGCACTGCTTCCCTACGCCGAACAGGTGCCCAACGAACGACTCGAGCACGGCGCGTTCACCCGTGCCGTCGTCATCGAGGTGCGCAAGCAGCTGCGCGGTGCGCAGATCGTCTGCTCCCGGACCCATCCGGCACTCGTCGTCGGCCTGTTCGCGCTCGAAGTCCCCGAGATCGAGGAAGGCATCGTCGAGATCAAGGGCATTGCGCGCGAATCTGGCCACCGCACGAAGGTCGCCGTGATGTCCAACGACGCCGATGTCGATCCCGTCGGCGCCTGCGTCGGCCCCGGAGGGCAGCGTGCGCGGGCGGTGCAGAAGGAACTGCACGCCGACGAGATGGAACGGATCGACATCGTGCGCTGGGCCGACGAGCCGGAACAGCTGGTCGCCAATGCGTTGTCACCCGCCAAGGTCACCAACGTCTACCTCTATCCCGACGACGGCACCGCGATGGTCATCGTCCCCGACTATCAACTGTCGTTGGCCATCGGCCGCGAGGGACAGAACGCACGACTGGCCGCGCGACTGACCGGGTGGCGCATCGACATCAAGTCCGAGACACAGTTCGCCGAGGAACAGCGCGCCTTCCAGGAAGCGTTCGAAAAGGGCCTCATCGACGAGTTCGGCAATCCGCTGTCTCCTGAGGGCGAGCGCGCGATCGAAGAAGCGGTCGAGTCCGCCAAGGCGGCGCGAGACACGGCACTGGAAGAGGACGAGGATCCCGACGTCACCGTGTTCGCCGACGGGATCGACCTGGACGCCGACGGCGGCGGCGAGTCGCAACCCGTCGCCGGCGCCTGAGGCTGCCGGAGACCGCAGGGACGCAGAGGCTGCGTCGCACGACGAGAAGGAAGTACGCTTGGCGCATGAGGTGCCCCGGACACCGGTCCGGACGTGTGTGGGATGCCGGTCGGCGCGTGCGAAGCACACGCTGATCCGGATCGCGCGCACCCCCACCGGGATCCGGTGTGATGACACACACCGGCTGCCGGGCCGAGGCGCCTATCTCTGCCCGAACCCCCAGTGCGTCGCGTCGGCGAGTCGCCGTGACGCGGGCGCGCTGCGACGCGCACTCCGCGGGGGCACGACCGCAGAGGTCTTGGCCGCATTGGACGAGGCGCGCGCCCGAGCGACGCGACACCAGGTCCCGACGAGGACCGTGAGGAGCGAGAACGCGTGAGCAACAAGGTCCGCGTATACGAATTGGCGAAGGAAACCGGCCTCCCGAACAAGGAGGTTCTGCGTCGCCTGGAAGGCCTCGGTGTCGAGGCCAAGAGCCACTCGTCGTCCGTCAATGACGCCGACGCGGCACGGTTCCGCGAATCCCTCGGCAAGACCGAAGCCGAGCGCAAGGCGGAAGAAGCTGCCAAGCGCAAGCGCGAACAGGAGGAGCTTGAGCGGTACCGCTCGATGCAGGCTGCCGCGCCGCCGGAGAAGAAGAAGGCGGCGAAGGTCCTGCCGCCGCACCTGCGTGAGCAGGCCGACAGCACCGACGCCGGCGCGTCGGCCTCCGAACCTGCAGCCCCGGCGTCTTCGGCCGAAGCGCCACCGGCGCCGGCGGCCGATGTTTCCGACGCGCCGGTCGCGACGCCGCCATCGGCTCCTGGAACCGACGAGGGCAGCGAGTCGCCCGGTGCCTCGGAGCCGTCGACGGTTGATGCGACGCCGGCACGCCGCATGCCGGGCGCGCCGCCACCACGGCTCAAGCCGGGTGAGGCGCCATTGCGTCCCCCGTCGTCTCGGGCACCGCAGCCACCTCCGACGGTCACCGGCGAGGGGCCCGCGATCCGGCGGGCGCATGACGCGCGCCTGCCGCAGGAAGGTTCGGGACGACGTTCGATCCCGCCGCCATTGCGTGAAGCTCCGCCGCGGCCGCAGCCCGGTGCACGTCCGGCTGCCGCACCACGTGGCGGTCCCGGCGCGCCCGGTGGCCGTGGTGCCGGCGGCGGTGACCGTGGACGCGGCGCGTCGCCGTACCGGCAGTCGGTCGGCCGCGGTGGTCCTGGTGGTCCCGGTGGTCGCGGAGGACCTGGTGGCCCGGGAGGACCGGGGGGTACGGGTGGTCCGGGCAGCGGCAAGACACGTCGCAAGAAGCGTCGCGAGAAGGAGACGCCCGAGGAGCAGGAAATCATGCGTGGTCCCGTGCGTCGGGACCTGCCGATCGAGCAGCAGATCGACGTCGAGCGCATCGAGGTCGTCTCTGGTGTGACCGTCGGCGAGATCGCCGACAAGCTCGGTGTCTCGGGTGCCGCGCTCGTCAAGAAGCTGTTCGAGATGGGCGAGATGGCCACCGTCCAGCAGACGCTGCCCGACGACACGGTCGAGATCCTCTGCGCTGACCTCGGCGTCGACGTCTACTTCATGTCCGAGGAAGAGCTCGAGTTCGGCATCGAGACGCCCGAGGACCCCGAGTCGCTGCACCCGCGTCCGCCGGTGCTGACCGTCATGGGGCACGTCGACCACGGCAAGACGCGCCTGCTCGACGCCATTCGCCAGACGGATGTGATGTCGGGCGAGGCGGGTGGGATCACCCAGCACATCGGCGCCTATCAGGTCACCAAGGACGATCGGGCGATCACCTTCATCGACACGCCGGGCCACGAGGCGTTCACCGCCATGCGTGCCCGTGGTGCCCAGGTCACCGATGTGGCGATTCTTGTTGTCGCGGCAAATGACGGAGTCATGCCGCAGACCGAGGAAGCGATCGCCCACATCCGTGCGGCCGAGGTCCCCGTCGTCGTCGCGATCAACAAGATCGATGTCGAGGGTGCCGATCCGGTGCGGGTCAAGACCCAGTTGACCGAGCACGAACTCGTCGCCGAGGACTTCGGTGGCGACGTGCCGATGGTCGAGGTGTCCGCCCTCAGCGGCCAGGGCATCGACGAGCTGCTCGAGATGGTGCTGCTTCAGGCCGATCTCCTCGAGCTACAGGCGAACCCGAACAAGGACGCGCGCGGACGGGTCATCGAGGCGCATCTCGACCGCGGCCGAGGGCCCGTCGCAACGGTGCTCGTGCAGGCAGGAACGTTGCGCCGCGGCGACGTGCTGGTTGCCGGGACTGCGGACGGCAAGATCCGCGCGATGTTCGATGAGAATGGGCAGGCCGTCGAGGACGCCGAACCGTCGCGGCCCGTGCAGGTCATCGGACTCAACGAGGTTCCGGAGGCCGGCGA
Organism: Nitriliruptoraceae bacterium; assembly: GCA_040904785.1. Lineage (GTDB taxonomy): Bacteria > Actinomycetota > Nitriliruptoria > Nitriliruptorales > Nitriliruptoraceae > JBBDSV01. The sequence continues at coordinate 5,774 of JBBDSV010000051.1, read as the reverse complement.
CGAATTCCGTGTCGTCGACGCCGAACGTCTCGCTCGGGACGTCGCCGAGCGCCGCTCGGCACGCGAGCGACGCAAGGAATTGGCTGAGCGCCGTCCGACCACACTCGAAGAGTTCACATCGGCGGTGCAGGCCGGTGACAAGGCCACCCTCAACGTCATCATCAAGGCCGACGTGTCCGGTTCGGCCGAGGCCATCGAGGACGCGCTGGTCAAGCTCGAACTCGACGAGGTGCAGGTGCGCGTGGTGAGCAAGGGCGTGGGGGCGATCACCCAGGGTGACGTCCGGCTCGCCGAGGCCTCCGACGCAATCGTTGTCGCATTCAACGTGCGGCCCGGCGCCAACGCACGCGATGAGATCGACCGTGCCGGGGTGGACGTACGCACCTATCGGATCATCTACGAGGTCATCGAAGACATCGAACGTGCCGTCAAGGGGCTGTTGGCCCCGGAGATGCGCGACCAGGTGGTCGGCGAGGCCGAGGTGCGCGAGATCTTCCGGGTCCCGCGTGTCGGTTCGGTCTTCGGGTGCATGGTCACGCGCGGCGAAGTGCGGCGCGACGCCGGGGTGCGTGTCATCCGCGACGGTGTCGTCGTCGCTGAGGACACGATGTCGTCGCTGCGACGGTTCAAGGACGACGTTCGAGAGGTCCGTGAGGGTTTCGAGTGCGGAATCGGCCTCGACAAGTTCCAGGACGTCAAGGAGGGCGACGTCTTCGAGGTGTACGAGACGGTCGAGGTCGTGCGCGACTGACGCCGCGCGAGCGGGACGGTCACGGCGCGTCGGTGAGGCGGACCAGTGGGTGTCGAAGCCGAAGATGGTCGGCTGCACTTCGGTGCAGCGCGCATCGACCTCCACCTGCCCGGAGCGCAGAGCCTGAAGGACAAGCGTGCGCTGCTCCGGCGCATCGATGCGGCGCTCACCGATCTGGGCTGCGCGGTCGCTGAAGTCGGTGCCCAGGACCGCTGGCAGCGCGCCGTGCTCGGTGTCGTGGTCGCCGCGTCGGTGCCGAGCGGCGTGGATCGGGTGTTCGAGCGCCTCGTCGCGGTGATCGAGCGTGACCCGCGTGTCGTCGTGCTCGACGTGCAGGAGGAGATCGGCGACGTCGGACCAGCAGCATGAATGGCAGGGTCCAACAACGGAGCGAGCATGGTGCGCAAGCGAAATCCTCGAATCGACTCGCTCGTGCGGTCGGCCTTGGCCGACATCATCGAGACCGAGATCAGCGATCCACGCCTGGCGTTCGTCACGATCACCGAGGTCGAGGTCACGCCGGATCACGACGTTGCCATCATCTACTACACCTCGCTCGACCCGACGGTCGTCTCCGGTAACGCACCGTCGCGGGGTGACCGGGTCGCCGACGCCGACGAGGTGGCGGCAGGACTCGAATCGGCACTGCCGCGACTGCGTGCACTGCTGGTGCGCCGCGTCGATCTTCGGTCGGCTCCCGATTTGCGATTCCGCCGGGACCCGACGGTGGAACACTCGGCGCGTATCGAGTCGCTGCTCCGCGGCCTCGATCGTGACGGCGACTGACCGGATGGGCCGCCGTCGATCGCCGGATGATCGCACCGGGGTGGTTGTCATCGACAAGCCCGCCGGTATGACGTCGCACGATGTCGTCGCTCGGGTGCGACGCATCGTCGGCCAGGCACGGGTCGGACACACCGGGACGCTCGATCCGGCCGCGACCGGTGTGCTCGTGTTGTGCCTGGGTCGCGCGACACGGCTCGTGCGGTTCCTACAGGCGGGGACGAAGACCTACGCCGCCCGGATGGTGCTGGGGATCGCCACCGACACCCAAGATGCCGACGGGGCCGAGGTGTCGCGCGTCGATGCGAGCCACGTCGATGAACGATCCTTGTGCGCGGCCCTGACCACGTTTCGCGGCGCGATCACGCAGACGCCGCCGATGGTGTCGGCCGTCAAGGTCGACGGAGAACGGTTGCACGTGCGGGCACGACGGGGGGAGACCGTCGAGCGCGAGGATCGCACCGTGACCGTGCATGATCTCGTGCTCGACGAGTTCGTTGCTGGCACGCACCCGCAGGCGTCCTTTCTCGTCAGCTGCTCAGCGGGGACCTACGTTCGCACCCTGGCGCACGACGTCGGAGAGCGACTCGGGGTCGGCGGCAGTCTGCTGGCACTGCGGCGGGTCGCGAACGGGGCATTCACGCTGGACGACTGCTACACGCTCGATGCACTCGATGCCATGGCGACGGCCGGCCGGCTCGATGCGGCGATCGTGTCAATCGAGGACGCGGTCGAACGGACCATGCCCGTGGTCTAGATCACCGATATCGCGGGCGCGCGGCGTCGCGCGGGGGGCGGGCGCGCCGACGCGTTCGGCCAGGACGGGGTATACGCGCTGCGGTTCGGCACCGACCTCGTCGGCATCTATCGTGACGACGAGGGCATGGCGCGTGCCGAGCTCGTGTGGTCCGATCCGGAGCGGTTCCGTGCGTGACGTCGACCCACCGATTGTTCGCGGGCTCGATGCCATCGTTCCGGCACCGAGCTGTGTGACTATTGGCAATTTCGATGGCGTGCACCGCGGCCATCAGCTCCTGCTGCGCCGCACCGTCGATGCCGCGCTCGCACGCGACGCGCGGTCGGTCGCCATCACCTTCGATCCTCACCCGGCTGCCGTGCTGCGGCCGGGGACCGAACCGCCGCTGCTGTCCACCGTCGATGAGCGGACACGTCGACTGGCTGACGCGGGCGTCGATCTTGTCGTCGTTCTGCCCTTCACCCTCGAGCTGTCGAAACGGACCCCGGAGGAGTTCGTCACGCAGGTGCTGGTCGACCGCCTCCAGGCCTGCCGGGTGATCGTCGGGACCAATTTCCGGTTCGGACACGGCGCGGCCGGTGATCTCGTCACGCTCGTCGAGACAGGCCAGGTGCACGGATTTGACGTGGAAGCCGTCGCGCTGCGAGAGATCGATGGCGTCGCCGTGTCGTCGAGCGCGATCCGTGCGGCACTCGCGCGCGGCGACGTCGACTTCGCCGCCCGCGCGCTCGGGCGCGATTTCACGATCACGGCAACGGTGATTCCGGGCGATGGTCGCGGCCGCACCATCGGCGTGCCCACGGCCAACCTCGAGGTCGACGACATGGTCGTGCTGCCCGCGACCGGCGTGTATGCAGGTCAGGTCGAACTCGACGGCGCACTCTGGCCCTGTGTCTCCAACATCGGTGTGCGGCCAACGGTCAGCGACGATGCGCAGGTCAGTGCGGAGTGCCACGTCATCGACGCGCCTGACGGCCTCGACGTGTACGGCAAGCAGCTGACCGTCAGTTTCGCCCACCGGCTGCGTGGCGAAGCACGATTCGCGAGTCTCGACGCGCTGGTTGCGCAGATCGGCCGCGATGTCGATGCGGCTCGCACCTGGGTGGCAACGAACCGAGGGGCACCGCCAGCGGTCGGCCGACCGGCCGAATTCGACGGCTGAGGTTGCCCTGCGGCGGCGTCTGTGACACACTGCACCGGTCGGCCACAATGGCCGGCATCACCGTGCCCGTTCGGGCGTCGGGATCGATGGCCGTCACGTCACACCCTGTGTGGCCACGCGCGGCCGGTTCTCTCCTGCATCGTGGAGGATGGAATCAACGGTCCCCGTCGATGCCATTCGGCGTCGGCCCGACGCGGCAGGGCCCGACCACGAACAGGAAGAACGTTGGCTGTCGCACTGCCAGAAGACAAGAACGCGATCATCGAGCGCTTTGCCCAGACACCGGGCGACACGGGGTCACCGGAAGTGCAGGTCGCGCTGCTCACACAGCGCATCACGCACCTGACGGAACACCTCAAGGAGCACCACGGCGATCACCATTCACGACGCGGCCTGCTGATGCTCGTTGGTCGTCGTCGGCGACTGCTCAACTATCTCCGCGACAAGTACATCGACCGCTACCGCGCGCTCATCTCGGAACTCGAGTTGCGCCGGTGAACACCTTCGGGGGCAG
>JBBDSV010000051.1:0-1797 GCA_040904785.1 Nitriliruptoraceae bacterium | reverse complement strand
AGGCTCAAGCCTGGACCCGACGTGCATGCGCGGACGTTCCGCGGATGTGCGGGAGGCCCGCGGCCGTTCCGTCGGTCGTCAGTGGAGACGCCTCGACCCGTGACGGGCGAGTCGCCCTCACTGATGGTCCGGCTTCCGGCCACGGCGCCTCCACAGACGAATGCGCCACCGTGCGCGACCGCGTGAGAGCGCGGCAGACGAGATGAAGGAGGCCCGACGTGGGCAAGCTCGGGATTCACGAGCATTCCGTCGACATCGACGGAAAGACGATCACATTCGAAGCAGGAACGCTGGCCGCCCAGGCCGGCGGTGCCGTTGTCGCCGCGATCGGCGACACCAAGGTGCTGTCGACGACGACGGCATCGAAGCAGCCGAAGGACTTCTTGCCGTTCTTCCCCCTCACCATCGAGGTGGAGGAGCGGATGTACGCCAACGGACGCATTCCCGGCTCGTTCTTCAAGCGCGAGGGCCGTCCGTCTGAGAACGCCATCCTCGTATGTCGGCTCACCGACCGCCCGCTGCGTCCGACGTTCGCCGAGGGGCTGCGCAACGAGGTCCAGGTGGTCAACACGATCATCCAGACGACCCAGGTTGACCCCTACGACGTGATCGCGATGAACGGGTCGTCGCTGTCGACGATGCTCTCGGGCATCCCGTTCGCCGGACCGGTCGCTGCGGTGCGTTACGCGATGCTGCGCGACGGCACCTGGCGCGCATTCCCCTCCTTCGAGGAGCTCGAAGAAGAGGCCGTGTTCAACATGGTCATCTCGGGCCGGATCGAGGATGACGGCGGAGTTGCCATTCTGATGATCGAGGCCGAGGCGACACCGGACGCGTGGGTCAAGATCGAATTGGGTGCGCCGGCGCCGACCGAGCAGGTCGTTGGCGAAGCAATCGAATCGGTCAAGCCAATCATCCGCCAGCTGTGCGAGGCGCAGCAAGCGTTCGTTGACACGGTCGGCGTGCGTGAGACGGCTGAGTTTCCGCTGTTCCCCGAATACAGCGACGAGGTTTTCGACGCGGTATTCGGCGACGTCAGTGGACGTGTCGAAGACGTGTACCGGCAGGGCGATCTCGGCAAGGAAGGCAAGGACGAGGCACTCGCCGAGATCAAGACAGGCGCCGTCGAACGACTCGTCGCCAACCCGCCGATCGACCTCGATGAGGACACGCTGCGCAAGCAGGCGTCCGAGGCGTTCCGGGCGACCGAGAAGAAGGTTGTCCGCGGGTTGATCGTCGATGAGGGGTTCCGCATTGACGGCCGTTCGACCGATCAGTTGCGCCCGCTGACCGCAGAAGTCGGTGTGCTTCCCAAGACGCACGGTTCTGCACTGTTCCAGCGTGGTGACACGCAGGTGCTCTCGGTGCTCTCACTCGGCACCGCACGGGAGGGCCAGCGGCTCGACACGCTCGACCCGCAAGACGAGAAGCTCTTCCTGCACCACTACAACATGCCGCCCTACTCGACCGGTGAGGCGGGTCGCGTTGGGTCGCCGAAGCGGCGGGAGATCGGCCATGGCGCGCTCGCCGAACGCGCCATCGTGCCGGTGCTCCCCGAGATCGAGGAGTGGCCATACGCGATGCGCATCGTCTCCGACGTGCTGAGCTCGAACGGGTCGACGTCGATGGGATCGGTGTGTGCATCCTCGCTTGCGCTGATGGACGGCGGCGTACCCGTCCGGGCCCCAGTGTCGGGCATCGCGATGGGGCTCGTGTACGAGAACGGCAAGTACACGACGCTCACCGACATCCAGGGTGTGGAGGACTTCTTCGGCGACATGGACTTCAAGGTCGCCG
>JBBDSV010000050.1:0-37026 GCA_040904785.1 Nitriliruptoraceae bacterium | reverse complement strand
CGGCAGATCGTTATGTGCCGTTGGACGCCGAGACCGGAGCGCCCAGAATCACGGTTGTGTGCGCACGTCGCGGGAACGCTTCGAGCGCGCAAATGAGATCGTGACGAGGAGAGCGTTGTGAGAATCACAACGGAGGAGTGGGCGAGGGGGGACTTGAACCCCCATGTCCATAAGGACACACGGACCTGAACCGTGCGCGTCTGCCAATTCCGCCACCCGCCCGTGAGTGACTGCCGGAGGGTAGCAACGCTCTCTGAGGCGGGCGAACGGTGCGCCGACTGACTGGCGGCGGACGTGTCCAACAGGCACCGTTCGTACGGGTCGGCGCGACAGGGCTGGGCTACGCTCCCGACGATGCACCGCTCGTGACCGCGACGCGCGGTGCCCCGGGATGAGTTGCAATCTGTACGGATCGACGCGCCACGAACGGTGACCACCGATGGGAGTGCTCCAGGAGTTCGAGCGTCGCCTCGAAGGTGCGGTCGAAGGGTTCTTCGCCCGCGCGTTCCGATCGGGAATTCAACCGATCGAGCTCGCCAAGGCGCTTCAGCGGTACATCGCCGATCATCAGCACGTCACCGCCGACGGCATCGTCGTTCCCAACGTCTTCCGCCTCTACTTGAGTCCCAAAGATCAGGACCGGCTGTCGAGCTTCGGCTCGTCACTGCCGCGGGAACTCGGCGAGGTCGTGGTCCGCACCGCAGCGGAACGGGGCTGGTTGCTGCGCGGTCCCGTCAAGGTTCGCATCGATGTGGATGACGCCGTCCGTGTCGGCCGCTACCGCCTGCAGGGTCGTGTGGAAGTCGTCGACCCGGCACTCGTGGGTGCCTCCGATGGCTCGACCGCGCACGGGTCGGGCGGATTCGACCGCACACAGATCATCGGCGACGTTCCCGTCAACCGTTATCGACTCGTCGTCACGAGCGGTCCGAGCGCCGGAGCCGAGTACGCCGTCACCGGATCGCGGATCACCGTCGGACGATCATCGTCCTGCGACGTTCCGCTCGACGACACGACCGTGTCACGAGAACACGCAGCGATCGTCGCCCGCGGCGACGTCTGGTGGGTCCTCGACCTGGGGTCGACGAACGGAACCCGCTGCAACGGCTCGGCGACCCGGGAAGCCGAACTCCGTCCGGGAGACGTCATCGAGTTCGGTGGCATCGCGGTGGAGTTCGTGGAGGCCTGACGTGCCGATCGAGTTCTTGACCCTCGTGAAGTTCTTCCTGCTGTTGTTGCTCTACGTGTTTCTCGCCCGCACGGTTCGGGTCGTCGTCACCGACATCCATGGGCCACGGCGGAAGTCTCGCAGCCGTCGACCCGTGGCGACGAGCGCCCCCGACACGCGGCGGTCACGAAAGAACCCCAAGGAGATCGTCGTCCACGCGATGCACGGAGCGCCCAACGTGGTGCCGCTCAACGGCCGGCTGGTCCTCGGACGAGCAGACCATGCCGATGTCATCGTCGAAGACGTCTACATCTCCGATGAACACGCCGAGATCCTCGCTGACGGCGGGGGGTGGTCCGTACGAGACCTCGGTTCCACGAATGGCACGTTCCTCAACGGGGCACGCGTCGGGCGTCCGACACCGCTCGCGGCCGGCGATCAACTGCGGATCGGCAAGACCCGCATCGAGGTGCGCCGATGACCCGCCTCGTCGCGACCGGGACGACCGACGTCGGGCGCGTCCGCTCGAGCAACGAGGACGCGTACTTCGTCGGCGACAGCGTCTTCGCGGTCGCCGACGGTATGGGAGGCCACGCAGCGGGCGAGGTTGCCGCGTCGACGGCACTCGAGCCGATCCGCGCGCTCGACGGTCGCGTGTTCGGCGACGCGACCGAAGCCCTCGCCGCATTACGCGATGCCGTCATCACCGCCAACGCCACCGTGTCGCGCATGGCGGAGGATGACCCGACGTACCACGGCATGGGCACGACGTTGACGGCGACCCTGCTCGAGGGCGCCCGGTTGCACATCGCCCACGTCGGCGACTCGCGTGCGTATCTCCTCCGCGACGGAAAGTTCAGCCAGATCACCGATGACCACACCCTGGTTCAGCACCTTATCGACGAGGGCCAGATCACCCGCGAAGAGGCCGCCAACCATCCACAACGCTCGATCATCACGCGCGCAATCGGCGTCTCACCGGAAGTCGACGTGGACTCGATGTCCCTCGAACTGCAACCCGACGACATCCTGCTGCTGTGCTCCGACGGATTGACCGGCGTCGTCGACGACCGCACGATCGCCACGACCCTCGCGCAGCGTGATGATCCCGACACGACGATCGAAACACTGGTGTCGCTCGCCAACGACGCCGGCGGGCCGGACAACGTCACGGCAGTGCTGCTGCGCTACGAAGACGCGGCTGCGGCCCGGGGCACCAACGGTCCGACGACGGTGGCGATCCGCACACGCCACGACGACCCGGGCGCCGACTGGGCGCGAAAGATGGGCACGTTCGGGGCGTTCGGCACCGGGCGGCCGGTCACCGGCGCCACGACGGGAGAGACGCCGTCCTTCGCACGCATGTTGACACGGGGGACGGCGATCCTGCTGGGCATCGTCGTCCTCGTGGGACTCCTCGCGGCGGGAGGACGCTTCCTGTTGGCACAGAGCTTCTTCGTCGGCCTGGAGGGCGAAGAAGTCGTGATCTATGAGGGCATCGACACGCAGATCGGCCCGATCGATCTCGCGCGAGTGCGTGAGCGCAGCGGCGTCCTGCTCGACGACATCCCGCCCTGGTACCACCCCACACTCGAATCGGGCCGGCCGGCCGCGGACATCAATGACGCGCGACGAATCGTCAGCCAGATCCCGCGGCGGGATGACGGCGATACGTCGTGAGTGCATCAGCACGCCCGACGTCGGCAATGGCCGACCGTGCGGTCGAAGCGCGACTGCTCGCCGGTGCTGTTCTGCTCGTCGCGTTCGCCGGGATTCTCCTCGGATGGTCGATGGCCCGCGACCTGCCACCTGCAGGAATCGTCACCGGCATCGCACTGGCCGTGACCGCGCTCGTGGCGCACGCCGCCGTCCGCGCGACCGCACCGGCCGCGGATCCGGTGATCCTGCCGCTCGCGATGCTGCTGACCGGATTCGGCCTCGTATTCATCCGGCGAATCGACCTCGCGACGGGTGGGGAGCTCGCTGCCGCGCAGACCGCATGGACGGCCGTAGCCGTCGGCCTCATGTGTGCATTCCTGTTGTTCGTCCACGACATCCGGCTGCTCGCCCGCTATCAGTACACGGTCGGGTTGGCAACTGTCATCCTGCTGCTGCTGCCGACTGTTCCGCTCCTCAGCGCCGGCGTCATCAACGGCGCCCGCCTGTGGATCGACGTCTTCGGTATGCGTGTGCAGCCCGGAGAAGTCGCCAAGCTGACCCTGGTGCTGTTCCTCGCGAGCTACCTGGAACGCAACCGGCAGTTGCTCGCTGTCGCAACGGAACGGATCGGGCCGGTCCTCGTCCCCGCGGCCCGGCACCTCGCCCCGATCGTCGTTGCCGCCGCGATCGCGATCATGGCGATGACGGGCCTCCGCGACCTCGGTTCCGCGGTCCTCGTGTTTGGCACGTTCATCGTGATGCTGTATGCCGCGACGGGACGGATCGCCTACCCCCTGTTCGGTGCCGCCGTGTTCGGACTGGCGACATTCTTCGTCGCCCATCAGTTCGACCACGTGCAGCGCCGCATCGACATCTGGCTCGACCCTTGGACCGACCTGCAGGACACCGGTTATCAGATCGTCCAGAGCCTCTTCGCCCTCGGTACGGGCGGGTTGACCGGGACAGGATTGGGACTCGGACGCCCGCAAGATGTTCCCTTCGCGGCGACCGACGCGATGTTCGTCGTCATCGGTGAGGAACTCGGCCTCCTCGGGGCGACAGCGATCCTGGTCGTCTATGTCCTGCTCGTCGGCCGTGGACTGCACATCGCACAGGCCGCGCGTGATGAATTCAGCTCGCTCGTCGCGCTCGGCCTGACGGTGACGCTGGCACTCCAGGTATTCGTCATCATCGGTGGACTGACGCGGGTGGTTCCGTTGACCGGGATCACGCTGCCCTTCGTTTCCTACGGTGGATCGTCACTCGTCGCCAACTTCCTCATCGTCGCCGGGCTGCTCCGGATCAGCGCCACATCGCGTTCTGCCGCGCGAGGCCCCAAGGTTCGGGCACAGCGATGAACCGAAACATCGCCCACATCGGCACCGTGCTCCTCGGCCTGTTCGCGCTGCTCTTCGTCAATCTCAATGTGCTCACACTCGTTCGGTCCGATGAGCTGGCCAATCACCCGGCGAACCGTCGTGTCATCATCCGGGAGTACGCGATCGCCCGGGGACCGATCGTCGTCGGCGAACACGCCATCGCCTACTCGCAGCCCACGTCGGGCGAGTTGCGCTATCTGCGGACCTACCCGGAAGCCACCCGGTATGCGCACCTAACGGGCTACTACTCGGTCGTGCTCCAGCGATCCGGACTCGAAGCCGCGGTCAACGACGACCTGACGGGGCGTTCGACCGAAGTCGTGGCGCAGAACCTGTCGGAATTGCTCGTCGGCGACGACCAAGCGGGCAACGCCGTCGTGCTCACCATCGACCCGGCCGTGCAACAGGCCGCCGAGACCGCCCTCGCGGGACGGGAAGGTGCGATCGTGGCGATCGAGCCCACCTCCGGCGCGGTGCTCGCGAGCTACGCCAACCCGACATTCGACCCCAACCGCGTGTCCGGCCACGACACGGAAGAGATCCAGCGCGCCTGGCAACAGCTGCACGACGCGGACGACCAGCCACTGATCGACCGGACCCGTCAGGAGCTGTATCCGCCGGGCTCGACGTTCAAGATCGTCGTCGCCGCCGCTGCACTCGAATCGGGCACGACACCGGACGAAGAATTTCCCGACGAGCGGTTCTTCGACGTTCCGCAGACGACCGCCAACATCCGCAACTTCGGCGGCGGGCTGTGTGCCGACGGGACGACGATCCGACTCGACGATGCCTTCCGGGTGTCATGCAACACCGTCTTCGCCCGTCTGGGTGTCGACCTGGGGGCGGAGACGCTCGCGGCACAGGCCGAGCGGTTCGGGTTCAACCACACGATCCCCTATGTGCTCGACACCGTTCCGAGCGACTTTCCCGATGACCTCGACGTCCCGTCGACTGCGCAGAGCGCGATCGGCCAGCGCGACGTGCGTGCGACGCCGATGCAGATGGCGATGATCGCCGCCGCAATCGCCAACGACGGGATCCTCGTCGTTCCGCACGTCGTGCAGACGGTGCGTGACCCCGAAGGTGGTCGCGTGCGCGCCGCCGAGGTCGCACGATGGACCGGCACGCCCGGCGACGGACGTGCCGTCTCGGCACGGACGGCGGCGCAACTCCGCGACCTGATGGTCCGAGTGGTGCAGTCCGGCACGGGCACGCGCGCCCAGATCGATGGTGTCGAGGTCGGCGGCAAGACCGGCACGGCACAGACCGGTGCCGGGTCGATCGCCTGGTTCGTCGGATTCGCCGAGCGCGACATCGCGGTCGCCGTCGTCATCGTCGACACCGATCCGGCGGACACCGGCGGTAGCGCCGCCGCGCCGGTCGCACGCGCCGTCATGGAGGCTGCCCGTGGACGGTGAACGACACTGTGGTGACGATCCAGCGACCGACACGTCGACGTCGGACAGGTGCACGCCGCCGCGTCCGAACGGTCCCCAGACGGCCGCGGCGCCAGCGATAGTCTCACGGCTTGGTCTGTCGACACATCCGCACCCTTCCGGTGGAGGCGCAGCGTGAGCGTTGGACGCGTTCTGTCCGGCCGGTATGAACTGTTGCGTCTGCTCGGTCGCGGCGGCATGGCAGAAGTGTTCGCCGCACGCGATCAAACGCTGGGCCGTGAAGTCGCGGTGAAGCTCCTCCTCGATCGGTTCCTCGAGGACGCCTCGTTCACCCGGCGATTCCAGGACGAGGCCCGACACGTCGCGCGGCTGAACCACGCAAACCTCGTCGCGGTGTACGACACGGGCATCGACGCGAACCAGCCCTACATCGTCATGGAACTCGTGGAGGGCCGCTCGCTTCAGGACGCGATCCGTGCGGGTGGCCTCACCGAGGACCGCGCACTCGAAATCGTCGCCGACGTGTGCAGCGCCCTGGCGTACGCGCACGATCGTGGATTGATTCACCGTGACATCAAGCCCGGCAACATCCTGCTCGCCGACGACGGCGCGGTGAAGGTCACCGACTTCGGCATTGCGCGTGCCGTCGACAACGAGACCGTCACGCGAACGGCGGCAGTCCTCGGTACGGCCGCCTACTTGTCGCCGGAGCAGGCCCAGGGCCGCGACGTGGATCCGCGCAGCGACCTCTATTCCCTCGGCGTGGTGCTCTACGAGGCGCTGACCGGCTTCCAACCGTTCTCGGGAGACTCTCCGGTCACGGTCGCCTACCAGCATGTGCAGGAGGCCCCGCGCCCACCCCGCGAACGCAACCCCTCGATCAGTCCGGCCGCCGAGGCCATCACGATGCGTGCGTTGGCGAAGAATCCCGCCAATCGCTACCAGCACGCCGGCGAGATGCTCGACGACGTCCTCAATGCCCGCGATGGCCAACCCGTCGGGGCGCCTGCAGTGATGACGGCGGAAGAGACCGCATTGCTGCAGCCGGCGTTCAGTGACATGACGCCCGGGACGAAACAGCACCGGCGACGCCGCGTCGTCGGCTACACACTTCTCGTCATCGCCGCCCTCGCTGCGATGGGCGGCATCTTGTGGTTCCTCGCCACCATGCTCACCGACGAGGAGGTTCCGCAGGTCTCGGTTCCCAACGTCGTCGGCGAACCACTCGAAGTCGCCGATGGGATGCTGCGTGACGCCGGGCTCGAGCCGGGCGACACGACCGAAGAAGCGTCCGACTCGATTCCGCCGGGCAACGTGATCCGCCAGCGCCCGGTCGCAGAACAACTCGTCGACGAGGGCTCGCGTGTCGATCTCGTCGTGTCCGTCGGACAGGAGTCGACGGTCGTGCCGAACCTGCTCGGGCTGTCGGAGGACGATGCGGTCGAGCAACTCATCGCCGATCGGCTCGTCGTCGGCGAGCGACAAACGGAGTTCAGCACCACGGTTCCTGAAGGTCGGATCATCGCCCACACGCCGGCTGGCGGCGACGAAGTCCCCGTCGGTACCCGAGTCGACTACACGGTCAGTCTCGGCCAGGAGGTCGTGGCCGTGCGGGCCGTCGAGAATCGCGCGCTCGAAGACGCCCAGTTCCGCCTCGAGGAACAGGGGCTCGACGTGCGGATCGAGCGCGAGAACAGCGACGTCGTCGCCGAAGGGTTCGTCATCAGCCAGGATCCTCCCGCGGGAACCCAGGTGCCGGTCGGCACGATCGTCACGATTGTCGTCAGCCTCGGGCCCGAGGAGACTGAGGAGCCACCCGCCGACGAGCCGCCTGCCGACGAGCCGCCGGATGACGGCGGCGGCAACGGCCCACCCGACACGCCACCAGGCCAGACCGACGACGACACGAACACGGACGGCGGCACAACGGACGGGTCGACCGACACGACCGCCTGACCGCACGGCTCGCTCACGTTGATCGGCGCGCGGCAAACGGCGCGGCCATCGCGATGCCCGCCGCAATGAACGCCAGGATCACCGCGGCGCGCACGACCGGCGGCGCGAAGATGCCCGGAACGATGGGCCGTACGAGTGCGCTGGCCACGAGCAGCCCCCACACGGCCAGTGGGACCGCCGCGAGCGCGATGATCCATCGGCCGGCCGGCGCACACCGACGCGCGATCGCGGCCACCGCCGCGAGCCCGAGCGCGGCCAGCGGCAGCGCGATCAGTGTGGCGTCACCCGCAGCACCGGGCGGCAGCCCCCACTGGAGTCCGGCGCCGGCCACCAACGTCACGCCACCACCCGCGGCGACCGCTGGCGTTGCCCAGGCGCGTCGCGTGCGCGTGACGAGCGCGATGACGAGTGCGGCAGCGAGCACCGTCCCGATCCCGACGACGGGTGACGGAGAGGGCACCCAGGTCAACGTTCCCCGGATGGTCGCCGGCTGGCCGTCGACGACGATCGGCACCTGCCAATCGAACACACGCTGCTCGGCCGCGTGATCCGGATCGACGGTCCGCGGCACCGTCGGCGCCATGTAATGGATGCGGTGGTCATGCCAGGCGTAGATTCCGTCATCCGCGACCTCGCGCCAGCGGGGCGGCGCCTGCGAATCCGCCGTCGCCGGAACATCGACGTCCTGCGCGCCGTACCGGCCGTCATTGAGCCATCGTGCCGGCGACCGATCGTTGATCGAGACCGTGCCATCGGGAGCGAACCAGAGATACGGCTCACCGTCGTAGCCGGGCACGAGCACTTCTGCGCCCTCCGCACGCACGACGAGAAACGCATCGCCGCCGATCACCTGGGCCCGCACGCCGTCAGTCGGCGCGTCGACAGCGGCGACGCTCGACCGATAGTTCGTCGGCCCAGCGGGATCTGCGGCCGCGGGGTGGGCGAGCAGCAGCAGTCCGACCGCGAGGACGACCGCACGCAGAACCACGTGACGATCACGCACGACGACGCCACCACCATCCAGCGGCGAGGGCGAGTGCGACCAGGCCGCCGACGACGAGTGCGCCCGGCACACGCGCCGTCGCGGCATCGGCGGGCCGCTGTGGTGCGTTGGACGGAACACCGCTGGTCGCTTCCTCGTCGTCGGCCCCGTCGTCGGAGGCTGAACTCGTTTCGGAGGACGGGGCATCCGGCGGATCGGCAGGCGCGACGTCCGACGGTGACGCTGCGGCGTCGTCCGGCGGTGGATCCTGCGGGGGCGGACGCAGCGGATCGGCGGGGGCGAGCCGAACACGCACCGCCGGGTCGGCCGCCGGTTCGTCTGGCGTGCCGATCCACCGGTAGGCGAAGTCGTCGCAGCCCTGGTAGACGGCGAGGTAGCGCTCCTGTCCGGCCGTCCCGTGCACAACGGCAGTGAACGTCACCTGCGGGGCCGCCACTTCGGCAGTCGTCGCCGTCCACACCACCGCTTCGACGCGGCCGCGCGCATCGGTCTCGACGTCCACCTGCCAACCATCCGGCACCGGGACGTCGATGATGCGAAGCCACTCGTCGACCTCGATCGCGATCTCACGGGTCGGGTCGCCACCGGCATCGGACTCCGTGCCGCATCCGTGCGCCATCGCGAGCGTGACCTCCACGCTGCTGTCGACGGCGACCTCGCCGCCCACGATGTACGGATGGGCCCATGCGGTGCCTGCGGGCAGCAGCATTGCGACGGTTGCCGCGGCCAACGCAGCGGCACGGATCTGCCGCCGCACCGACGCTCGTCGGTCCCGACCGTGCCGCATGAATGCCTCCTCGCACGTTCTCGGCGGGGCACATGGTCGCCCGCCGGGTACACCTAGTCGACGATCGTCGTCGTGAACGTCGCCCGGGCTTCGTCGAACCGGCCCGTACCGACGACCACCTCCACCGTCCACCGACCGGGAAGGACGAAGTCGTCGACGTTCGCGACCCAGTGCCCGGGTCCCGCGGCGAACGGCTCGACACGGACCGGGCCCGTTCCGGATGGCGCGTGGGTCAGCTCCAGCAGCGCACCGTCGACGTCGGCCGCCGGTTGTCCGCCGACGCCAAAGACGTAGAGGTGGACCGCGTTTCGGCCCACCTCGTTGGGGTCGATGACAAGCTCCGCCGTCAGCGTGTCGGTCAACGGCGCGTCGGCGACGAAGATTCCGCTCGCCCCGATTACCTGCGCTGCCGGCGGTGTCGTCGCAAGCACCCCACTGACCGAGACCACGAGGGCGAGCACCCCGATCTCGATGCCCAGCGCCAACCGCAGTCGGCGCCACGCGCGCGCCTCCTCCGGCTCGTTCGAAATGGCCGGCACCAACCGCCAGCGGTTGACGGCGGCAATGGCGAGCACGATGACGACCGCGGCGGCCTTGACGAGCAGCACGCGTCCGTACGCCGTCGTCGCCAGCGCACTCGGGACGCGAACGAGTGGCACGGCCATCATCACGCCGGTAACGACAATGATGGCTGCCGAAACAAGGCCGGCGGCGCTCACGCGATCGACGATGGCCACCACGGGCGCGACCGCTGGTGGCCCGCGGAGGACGAGCACCAATCCGACAACGGCCCCGATCCACAATGCGCCGACGGCGAGATGGACGAGGTCGGCCCCCACGAGCAACGCCACCGGGTCAACGACACGCTGATGGCCGTCGATGACGAACGTAAAGATCGCAATGATGCCCGTTACCGCGGGCACACGTCGATGCGCCCGCCGCAGCAGCAGCACCGCCGTCAACGCCGTCCAGATCACGCGGAGCACGGCTGACTGGCCGAACGGTGTCCCGAGCATCTCGGTGATCACCTGCGGCTGCATCGCTTCAGCCAAGCCACGTCCCGTCACCGACATGACCTGGGCGACGAATGCTGCACTGCTCGCGACGACACCCGCGATCGCCGCACCGGCCGCCATGCGAGACACCCGGGTTGGCACCGCGGTCGACGGGGGCACGAGCCACGCGAGGAACACCGCCAGGCCGGCGGCCAGCAACGTCACCGCATACGTGAGCGCACGCAGAGCCTGCGTCACCGGGGAGATTGACGCATCTTCGACGGTCAACTCGGCCAGCAGCGCCTCGTCGACACCGGCCGCGGTGCCGACGGAGAACGTGACCGTGCCCGCGACGGGATGGCCGTCGTCAGACACGACACGCCACGTCAGCACGTAGGCGCCATCGGACAAGGGCGGAAGGTCGATGACGATCGACGTACCCCCGTCGACCGCCGGGGTGACCGCAAGTCGTGCACCCGCGGCATCGAAGAGTCGCACCCCGTCGAGTGGCACCTCGACGGCCTCATCGAAGTCGAGCGCGAACTGTTCCGGCGCGTCGGGGAGCGTTGCGCCGTCGGCCGGATCCGTCGCGACGAGAAACGCGTGGCCCGCGGCCGGCACGGCAAGTGCAACCCACGCCAACAGGGCCAACATCGCGATGAGCAGCGTCCGGCGTCGGTCGCGCGGCCACGTCTGCATGGATGACTCCCGCACGACGACGGGTGATGATGACCGACGGTAGGCGGTGGCGCGTGTCCGTGGCGAATCACGCCCGGGTATCGTCGGCGCATGT
This sequence comes from Nitriliruptoraceae bacterium, assembly GCA_040904785.1. Classification (GTDB taxonomy): domain Bacteria; phylum Actinomycetota; class Nitriliruptoria; order Nitriliruptorales; family Nitriliruptoraceae; genus JBBDSV01. Next base: position 25,889 of record JBBDSV010000050.1, on the reverse strand, counting down.
TCTCCCGCGCTGTTCGGCTCATCCACGTGCACGGCATCGAGGTCCGACTCGATCCGTCGCTCGCCGTCATTGCGATCCTCGTCGCCTGGACGTTCTCTACCCGGTTCTCGCCGGCGTTCGGCTGGCCACTGGCGGTCGTGATGGCGCTCGTCGGTGCGACCCTGTTCTTCGCGTCGATCCTCGCGCACGAGCTCGCTCACGCGTTCGAGGCCCGCCATCGAGGCATCGACGTGCGGGGCATCACGCTGTTCCTCTTCGGCGGCGTGACCGAGATGGACGCCCACGCTCACCGACCTCGTGACGAATTCGCCATCGCCGCCGTGGGACCGTGGGCCAGTCTCGTTTGTGCCGCCGTTTTCGGGCTTGTCGCGACGGCCTCCCGCGCGGTGATCGACCCTGCGGGACCGGCGATCGGGGCCGTCGCCGGGCTGCTCGGGTGGCTCAATCTTGCGCTGGCGATCTTCAATCTCGTCCCGGGCGCTCCACTCGACGGCGGCCGTGTCCTGCGTGCGCTGTTGTGGGGACTGTTGCGCCGCCGTGACCGTGCGGTGTCGATCACTTCATGGCTGGGGCAGCTACTCGGGCTGGGTCTCGTCGGATTCGGCATCTGGGTGGCGGTCGTGTCGACCGGCGCCGTGCTCGGCGCACTCTGGTACCTAGTCGTCGGGATGTTCCTGTTCTCCGCGGCACGCCGAGAGTTGGGTGCAGCACGCCTTGACGCGACGTACACGCACACCACGGTCGGCGACCTGCTCGACGGACATCGCGACATCGGCGGCGAGCTGTTGGTCGATGCGTCGACGCTCCCGCGCATCGACGCCGACGCAGATCTTCACGCGCTCATCGACGCGTTCGCCGATCATGACGCGGTCGCGGTCACCCGCCAAGGAGACATCGTCGCCGTGCTGCCGCAGCGATGGGTCGCGACTGCACTTCGCGACATCACGCAATCGCGCGGACGCGTGGGCGCCTCGTGAAGCGAGCACGGCGGTGGCTGCGGGAGATCGTGGTCGGCAGCAGTGTCGCCGTCGTCGCGTGGGCAAGCGTCGTCGTGCCACTGCCGCTCGTCGAGTACATCCCCGGTCCGGCGAACGAACTGGCGCCGTTGATCGCGATCGAGGGTGTCGACGTCGGTGAGCTCGACGGCCGCACGCTGATGCTGACCGTCCGATTGCGCCAGCAGCCGCCCGCCCAGGCATTGATGGCCGCGATCTCCGACCAGCGCGAGCTGTATCGGGTGGAACAGGTGTATCCACCCGATCTCGAACGCGACGAGTATCTGCGGCTCCAGCGCGACCGGTTCGGACGGCAGTTCGAAGTCGCCGCGGCGGTGGGAGCCCGCGCCGCCGGCTACGAGACCGAAATGGTCACCGAAGTGGTCGTCGTCGACGTCGTCACCGACAGCCCCGCCGACGGCGTGCTCCAACCCGGCGACGTGATCGAATCCGTCGACGGAACCGCGGTCATCGCCGCCGAAGAACTCCAGCGCGATGTGCGATCGCGACGCGTCGGTGACGTGATCGAATTGACGATCCAGCGTGGCGAGGACACGCAGACCCACCGCGTCCAACTGGAACGGGCGCCGGAGCAGGACATGCCGCGGCTCGGCGTCGCGATCCAGACCGCAGTCGACGAACTTCGTCTGCCCTTCGACATACGGCTCGCCGAAGAGACACGCATCGGCGGACCCAGCGCGGGAATGATGTTCGGGCTCACGGTCTACGACCTGCTCGCCGACGAGGATCTCGTCGGCGGCCGGGTGATCGCGGGAACCGGGTCGCTCGACGCCGACGGCACCGTCGGACCGGTCGGCGGTGTCGCCGAGAAGGTGCGCGCCGCCGCGCGCGAGGGTGCTGACGTCGTGCTCGTGCCCGACCTGCAGATCGAGGACGCACGTGGGGCAGGCGTAGACATCGACATCATCGGCGTCGAGACATTCGACGATGTGCTCGCCGCGCTACGCGAGTAGCGGCGTCAAGCCGACGTGACGGTCGCCGAGTCAGCCGTCGTGACGCCGCGGCACCTGCGCACGAAGTTGTCCAACAACTGCATGCCTGTCGACGTGAGAATCGATTCCGGGTGGAACTGCACCCCTTCGATCGCCAACTCACGGTGACGCAGAGCCATGATGAGTCCGTCGGCCGTCTCGGCGGTGACCTCGAGTTCGTCGGGCAACGTGTCTCGTTCGACGATCAAGGAGTGGTACCGCGTCGCCTCGAAGGGATCGGGAAGTCCGGTGAGCACGCCGACACCCCGATGGTGCATCTGCGACGTCTTGCCATGCACGATCGTCGGAGCACGAACGATGCGCCCGCCGTACACGGCCGCGATGCACTGGTGGCCGAGACACACGCCGAGAATCGGACGAACGCCGGCGAGCGCGGCGATCAGCGCATTCGACGCACCAGCGTCGTCGGGTGTACCGGGTCCCGGCGAGATCACGACACCGTCGGGTGGCGTGGCGACGATCTCCTCGACGACAAAAGCGTCATTGCGCACGACGTCGACGCTGGCGCCGAGCTCGCCGAGCTCCTGCACCAGGTTGTAGGTGAAGGAGTCGTAGTTGTCGACGACGAGCAAGCGCGGTGTCGGGGCGGCCGCAGTCTCCATGCCGCGATCGTAACCGCGATACGGTGCCACGGGCTGCCCGAGGTCATGGCAGGCCGCAGTCCGGTCCGAGGGTGGCGCGTGAGTCAAACGCTCGATTCGATCCGCCAACGCGTCGATGATGCGCTCGATCGCGAGTTGGATGCGTGTCTCGAACGGCTCGTCGCCGACGATGCAGCACTCGCACCGGTCGGCGATGCACTGCGGGCATTCCTGGCCGGCGGCAAGCGCATCCGTCCGGTCCTGCTGCTGTTGGGGTATCGCGCCGGCGGAGGTCGCGACCTCGACGCGGCGATGGGGCCGGCGCTGGCGATGGAGTTGCTGCACACCTGCGCGCTGGTACACGACGACGTCATCGACCGGGCCTCCACCCGGCGGGGAGCGCCGACCGTCCATCGGAAGTTCGCCTCGGCCCACCAGGAGAACGAATGGCGCGGACGATCGTCGTCCTTCGGGCGAGCCGTCGCGATTCTGCTCGGTGACCTCGCCTTCGTCTACGCCGATGCCGCATTCTTCCGCACGACCGCGGCACCGCAGGCGACGATCACGGCATTCGCGCGCTTCACGCGACTGCGTGAGGAGGTCATGGCGGGGCAGTACCTCGATTTGTACAGCGCAACCGCCGGCATAAGCGACCGGGCGACCGCCGAGAAGGTCGCCACACTCAAGTCGGGCCGCTACTCCGTCGCCCGGCCGCTCGAAGTTGGCGCACTCCTCGCCGGTGCCGATGACGCCCTCGTCAATGGACTGGCGGCGTTCGGCGACCCGATCGGTCGGGCTTTCCAGGTACGTGACGATTTGCTGGGACTGTTCGGCGACGAGGATGCGACGGGCAAGTCAACGTCGTCCGATCTTGCCGAAGGCAAGCGCACACTGCTGATCGCCGAGGCGCTCGCCCGGCTCGATGAGGCATCCGCACGGGAATTGGATGCGCTGCTGGGTCTGCCGGACTTGACCGATGACGACGTCGGCCGTGCCCGCAGGCTCGTCCGGGACGCAGACGCACCCGCGATCGCCGAGGCGTACATCGACGCCGCGCTGACGGACGGATTCGCCGCACTCGACGCGTTGCAGCTCGACGAAGAAGTCGCCGAACTGCTGGGCGAAATGGCCGGCGCCTTGGGGTTCCGCACGCGGTGACGGTCGCGACGAACGGCACAACGCCGCGCAGTACGCTTCGATGGACACCCAGCCGCAGGAGCCGCGATGCCGGTCAGCCGCCACCGTCGCCACGGACGCAATCGCCCGCGCGAGTACCAGACGCACGAGCCGGAGAAGCGGCCGGCACCGTCACCGACATGGGTTCCCGCAACCGGCGCTGGACTCCTCGTCGCCGGCGTCATCGTGATCCTGCTCGGCAACCTTCCCGCGGTCGCACGGATGCTGCGCGGATGGATCTGGCTCGGGGGCCATTGGAGCCTCGTCGGTGGATTCGTCCTCCTGATGGCGGGATTCGGTTTCCTCACGCGCTGGCGCTGATCGACAATCCACAGCCGCATTACCAAACCGTGCGCCTCGCGAACGTTATGCAATCTTGACGCGCGACAAGCGCGCGTATCTGCTCCACAGCCTGTGGATAACACCGCCCAGCGCGCGGGCGATCCACACGGGCGATCCACAGGCCTGTGGATGGCCTACCCGCGCCTGATCGGCCGAATTCGCCCGCTGACAGGCATTTTCTGCCCGATCAATCGCCCAACTCGGTGCGCTCATGCATCCGCTGCCCACAGTGGCTCGGCGCGCGTGGTGAGCCTCGGCGAAGTGCCAGCACCTCGGTGCCACACTCTTCACACCAGAAGATGGTGCGTCCATCGGCCGCGCGTGCATCGATGGCATCAAAGGCTTCCGGCGCGTGCGACGAGTCGGCGACGAGCGCACGCAGCGAACCGAGCAACCATCGCAGCAGGACCCATCCGAGCACCGGAGCGAGCACCCAACGCCACCCGAAGTTGACCCCGACGACCGTGGCAACGAGCAACGCGGCGACGGCGGCGAGGTAGATCACGAGAGCACATCCCGATCGGCGAACAATGTCGCTCCGGCGGGCAGAAGTCGTGAGGCTACCGTGACACGACGGTGGCTCGCCGTGCCCTACCCTGCGCGACGCACCAGTTCGGGCCCGTAGCTCAGTTCGGCAGAGCACCTGCCTTGCATGCAGGGGGTCGTCGGTTCAAATCCGATCGGGTCCACGGAGCCAGGAGCAGATGGTGGGGGTGTTGTACCGGGTCGGGAGCCGGCTGATCGAGGCCGGCCTCGCCGCACTCGATGTCGACCTGCGCGTCGAGGGTGCCGAGCACGTACCGGCGTCGGGACCGGGCATCCTGGTGTCCAATCACATCGGCTATCTCGACTTCGCCCTCGTCATGCTCGCGCCGCCGCGTCCACGGCGTGAGGTGCGCTTCCTCGCGCGCAAGGAGTTCTTCGACAAACCGGTCCTCGGCATGCTGATGCGCCGCCTGGGGCAGATCCCGGTAGACGTCCACGGCGATCCGATGGCCGCGGCGGCCGCGACTCGCGCCGCATTGGAGTCTGGCGCGCTCGTGGGTCTGCACCCTGAAGGGACCATCAGCCCGTCATTCGAACTGCGCCGCGCGAAATCGGGCGCCGTGCGGCTGGCCGAACAGACCGGTGCACCGATCGTCCCGGTCGCGCTGTGGGGCAGCCAGCGATTGCTGACGAAGGGCCGGCCACTGCGGCCGGAGCGCCACGTGACTGTGCTCGTCCGCTACGGCGAACCGTTCGTTCCCGAGGGTCGTACAGCGATGGTGCGCACCCGCACCGTCATGGAGAGGATCGGTGCGATGCTGGCCGAGCTCCAGGACGCCTATCCGCAGACGCCGGACCTGGACGATCCGTGGTGGTTGCCCGCCCGCCTGGGAGGCTCCGCACCGACTCCCGGGGAGGCCGAGCTGCGCATCGCCGAACAGAACGCCCGACGCCGCGGCACATCAGGCGACTCCTCCTCCGGCGATGTCACGGCGCAGTGACGCGTGGAACCCGCGATTCGGCCTCGACCATGACCGCGGTGAAGTCGGGCCATCCGAGCGGATGCACGTTGTAGCCCCGCACCCGCTGACCGATGATCTCGGTGACGTGTGGATTCGCCAGATAGACGTACGAAACGTCGCCGATGATCGCCGACACCGCCTCGTCGTAGGCGGGTCGCCGCCGCTCGACATCGGCCGTCGCCTGCGCCCGTTCCAGCGCCGCATCGACATCGGGGTCAACGAAGCCCTGGAAATTGAGTCGCCCCATCGAGTGATGTTGCTGGTGGTAGGCATCGAAGGGATCGACGGCGCCAGACCACGTCGCGACGAGCGCATCGAAGTCGCCCCGTCGACGACGGTCGAGCCACGTGTCCAGCGGTTCGACGCGGACGATGACCGACACGCCGATCTCGTCGAGTTGGCGGACGAGTGCGCGCGCGGCCGGCACCATCCCCGCGATCGCGTCGGTGACAAGCAGTTCCACCGGGTCGTCACCGAGCGCAGCCGCGTGCTCCCCGGGCGACAGCGCCGTCGCCACCGCCCCCGCACGCCGCAGCACCTGGTCATCATGCGACCACACGGAAGCGTCCAGTATCCCACTGGTGTTCGGCTCTGCGCGACCGGCGAACGCCTCGGTGACGAGCCGGGAGCGGTCGACCGCCCGGGCAATGGATCGGCGCACCGTCACCTCGTCAAACGGTGTCCGCCGGTGGTTGAGCGCGAGGTAGACCGTTTCAGCGCTCGCGACGTCACCAACCGACGCCGTGCCCGCAACACGGTCGGCGATCTCCGCGCTCCCGGCGGCATCGACCCAGTGGTAGATGTCTCGCTCGACGCCCGCAAGCCTCACGTCCGGATCGCTGACCGTGCGAAATTCGATTGCCTCGAGTTCGGCCGGATTGCCCCAGTGATCGACGAACCGCGTCACGCGCACCACGTCGTCACGGGCGTCGACAACGCGAAACGGTCCGGTCCCGACCGGCAGTGCCGACGGATCGGTCGGCGTGTCGGCCGGAACGATGGCGAGTTGACTTGCCCCCGCCAGGCGTGCGGGCAGTTGTGGCATCGGCTGGCCAGCCGTGATCTCGACGGAGTGGTCACCGGTCGCCTCGATGGTGGCGACCTCTGCGAGGCGCCACGCATGGGGTCCGTCCGCGCGGAGGCGCTCGAGTGAGGCGACGACATCGGTGGCGGTCATCGGCCGGCCGTCGTGGAAGTGGACGTCGTCGCGCAACGTGAGTCGCCATTGCGTCGCCGTGTCATTCGACATCCACGCCGTCGCCAGCGCAGGCCGAAGCGCGAGATCCGTGCCGGGAACAATGAGCGTGTCATAGATCGCCGCGAACACAGCGGCAGCCGTGCTCGCGGCGTGTGGATCAGCTGCGTCCGGTCCAGCACCGACCACCGCGACGAACATCCCGTCGGACTGCGGCGGGGTCATCTCGGAGACGTCGTCACGCGCCTCGCCGCTCGTCGGCACGGCACACCCGGCCGCAGCGAACACGGCAGTCAGTCCGGCCAGTGCACGCCAAGCGGGTCCAACCGGCAAACTACGAGCCCACCTAGCGCGCATAATGTGCGCTCAACGCGCGAATTCGCGCTGAAGCTGTGGACAACCTGTGGGGATGTGGATGATCCGGTGGTCGTGATTCCACATCTGTACTCACACGTGTGGAATTCGTGTCACAAGGACTTGGGATCTTCCCACAGCGATTCGTCCAGCTCCTGATCGCGCTTGCGCTTCGCGACGAATCCGACGGCAGCGGCTGCTGCCAGCAGGAACGCGACCAACCCCTTGCGGCTGCGACGTTCCGGTTCGGGCTGCAGGCGCTCGATGCGTTCAGCAGCACGGGACTGCAATTCGTGGCCGCGCTTCTCGGCGCGCTTGCGCAACTCGTCGGCCTGCTGTTCCAGCTTGGCGACCTTCTTGGACAGTCGTTTCGCCATCGTCGGCTCCTCGGTCGGGTGCTGGTCGGTTGATGCTAGCCCTCTCGCGGCCATCGTGGACGGCCCATCGGTCGCCGAATCCCGCGTACCGCACGTCGAGGCGACGCCCGCGACCCGAATCGAATACCCGTGTGCGCCCTGAGCACCAGCAGCAATCTTTCCCTGGGCAGCCCCGACGCGTCGTCCTAGGGTCAGCTCGTCGTACAAGGGGCTCGCATGTGGCCCGTGTCCCGCGTGATCGCATTCGGCGCGGTCGCCTTCCTCACCTGGCAGTACGGGCTGGGTGGGCTCGGCTTCGGCATCGTCTTCGTGCTACTGCTCCCGTGGGTGGTTCGGCTCCGTCGAACGCGTCGCCGCTCCGCCGAACAACCGCCTAACCCACCACAGCTGCTGCACTGGCGCCCGCGGGTCCGGCTCTACGGACTCGTCGCCAGCGTACTGGCCACCGTGGGTGGCGCGCTCCTGCTCCAGCAATACCAGGTGAGCCTGTTCGATCGCGCAACGCTCATTCGGGCACTGGTCATCGGCGTCGCGTCCGGCGTGCTCGTCCCATCGGTCTTCTGGTGGTTCACGGTCGCCGCGCACAACCGTCGGCTCGCGAAATTCGGGTACGCAACACCGCACACTCGCGGCTCGGCGACCGCAGCGACGGCGCTGATGCGCGTCGTGATCATCGCGGCGGTCTCAATCGGAGTCACCGGCATCGTCGCCGTCCCTGCGCTCGCCGATTTGAACGGACCGTGCTCGCTTGCCGTCAACGGGCAATCGGTCGACGCGCGCGACCGCGACGACGTGATCTCGGTGGCGGAAGGCGGCGCGCTCGCCTACAGCTTCAGCGCGCCCAGCGACGAGATGTCCGGCAGCCTCGGCGTGTACTTCGCCGGCGTCGAGGTCTTCGGCGTGGCAGGTGATGGCGAACCTCGTGCCGAGGATTCGTCGGGTCCCACCACCGACAGCGGAGCAATCGGCGTCGACGCGTTGGCGATCATGGGCGCAGGCCTCTACGAGGTCCGTATGGATCTCGTCTTTCCGAACGGTGAGCGGTGCACCGGCGGGTTCGTGTTTGGCCTGCCCGGTGATCCGCTGGACAACCCCATCGGCGCGACCGCGGCCACCATGACCGCGATGGGAGTCATCGGGCTCGCCGCAGGTGCGGCGCGCGAGGCCGCGGAGACGCTCGGGCAGCTCGACCGCATTCCCACCCGCAGTGGCGGAGGATCCACTGACCAGCTGCACGGCCACGCGGCGCTCGACGCGCTGCGCGACGCGGGCCGCCAGACGGTCGAGGTCGGCGGCGAGACGTTGGTCGTCGCCAGCGCCGACGATCTGCCCGGGATCGGGCTCGAGGCCAGCAGCGGCGACGCGACGATGACCGTCGAGATCGACGGTGAGCCCGTCGAGGTGTATCGACCGGACGCTGACGTCGCCGTCGTGCGAACTACGACGGTCGGTGAGAGACCGGCGGTGAGCCCCGACGGCCCACCCGCGGCGGACGCGTCATCCGGCACCGGGACCGCGACCGAACTTCGGCCTGGCGATGCGCAGACGACCATCGCCAATCAACAACCGGAGCCCGAACCGCTGGCGCCGCCGGCCGGCGAGCCAGTCGCAGGCGCCGATGCGCCGCCGGCCGTGACGCGTCCCGATCCGCTCGACGGCGTTCCGGATCCCGTCCCACCGGCACCGGCCGTGCCACCGACCGAGGTCGTCGAAACGACCCCCGTCGCCGATCCTGCGGCTCCGCCACCATCGAACGCAACACCACCCCCAGCACCGGTGTCTCCGGCGGCAGCGGGTGCCGTGGCCGGCGCAGACGCTGCTGACGCGCCGCCACCGACCGACACGATCGACGCCGCAGCCGACGGGAGCGATGACTTCGCCGGCACCGGTGCCAGCAGGTGGTTGTCGGACACGGCGCAGACGCTGTTGGACGCCCGCGACAAACTCACCGGGTGGGTCGATGAGCTGTTCGGCGAGGACGACGCAACCGCGATCAAGAATGAGCTCCACACCGAGGAGATCGGCGACACGCTGGGCACGATCAAGGAGACCGCCGACGCCTACACCCACTTCGTCGAAGTCGGAACCGAGACGATCGACACGCTTGATCAGTGGGATGTCCCGCCGCGGATGCAGGAAGCCGTCGTGTGGTATCGGTGGATGGCCGAGGCCGGAGGGCGCCTCTTCCAACCGTTCGCGGACTCGATCGCCACGCCGATGATGGAACCGATCGCCAAACTGACCGGTGGCGACGCGGGCGAATACGCACAGGCGTGGCTGCCGGTGCAGGAGACCTCCGAGGAAGCCAGCCGCGCGATGCTCAAGGCCGTCAAGTACGTGCGCGGCGGTCAGGACCGTGTCGGCCAGATCCAGGACAACTTCGACGTCCTCGAAGGGCTCTACGACTTCCCATGAGCGCCGTGCAGACATTCATCGAAGATGCCGACCGCGCGCTCGGTTCGGCCGCCGACGAGCCGGCTGGTGGCGACGTCGCGCCGACGTGGCGTGCGCTGGCGAGGCGCGGAGCCGACACGATCGAGACGGCCGGCGGCGATGTGCCGTCACTCGTACGCGCCGAAGCGCATCTGCTTGCAGCGGCCTGCTTGGTGGTCGCCGCCGAGAGGGCGCCCGATGCAGCATCCACAGACGCGAGCGTCGCCCTCCAGCATCTTGCAGACGCCGAAGCGCTCGTCGCCGAAGCCCCTGCCGCCGCGCGTGTCCACGTGCTGCCCCGAGTCGCGGCGCTCACCGCCCCGTGGGCACGGCTCGCCGGAACCGACAGTGCTTCGACGATGCAGCGGATCGCCGGGGCGGCAACGGCAGCGCTCACCGAACAGCAGCAGCTGCATGACGACGGGATTCGTGACCTTACGGTCGCGCGATCGTTGCTCACGCTCGCCGCGTCGCGATCGGCGGATGCCGACGAGCGAACGAAAGCGGCGGCCGCATCCGAAGCCGCTTCAGCCCTCCGGGCGTTCGCGGCGGCCGGTGAATCTCATCTCGTTGCGCAAGCGCGCGCGACGCTTGATGCGGCCGGTGGAAGCCCGGACGATGCCGGTGACGGTGGGCCAAGGAGGACTTGAACCTCCGACCTCACCCTTATCAGGGGTGCGCTCTAACCAAGCTGAGCTATTGGCCCGTGTGCGGCGAACCCGCGGCGGCGAAGCGTAGCGAGCCGCCTTCAACCCCGCGAACGCCGAGCGATCAACCGCCGCCGAAGAGCTGGTCATCACCACTGTCGCGCCGTGGCCGCGGCGACGGCGGCGTCTCACCAGTGCGGGGCGTGTCCTGCGGTGCACGGGTCGAACGCCGTGGAGTTGGCGGCGCTTGCGCCGAGCGCGACGTCGACGTTGCCGGAGACGTAGGCGTGCGCGGTTGGTCACCGCCCGATCGGCGCGGTGCGGCCACGCGGCCGGTCGCCGAACTCGGCATCGCCGCAGTCGCATCGGGTCGGGCATGCTCGGGCGAGGTCGCTCGCCGCGTGTCCGACGACGGCGGCGCCTCGATGGCCTCGTCGAGCACGGCAATGACGACACCGCCGGTCAGGTCGGCGATGAGGTTGTGCAGAAATGCGAGGAACACGACAATCGCGGTCTGCACCACCGTCCACAGCAGCCCGAGGAACAGCGCCGCGCGGAACATGTTGCCGCCGCTCAGTCCGCACTCCGAGAACCCGATGTCGGCCGCAATCCCGCAGATCTGATCGACGATCATGAGTCGGTCGACGATGAACCAGACCACCGTCATCGCCAGCAGGAAGATGGCCAGCAGCGCCACGTTGGCCAGTGCGCCGAACTTCAGCACCGACCACGGGTCGATTCGCTTCACCGTGAAACGCCGACGTGCCACAGCGACCTCCTGGCCGAAGGCAGGATCGTAGCCGTCGCGTTCGACGGTGACGACGGTGCTACCCGGCGTTCGTCCGTACCGAACCGGTGACCGGACCATCCTGGTCGAACGCATAACACACGATCGAGCGGTCGCCGTCCGCCCACGATCCGGCGCTCGGCGCCAGATAGCTCGCAAAGTAGTCCGACTCGAGATAGTCCTCACCGATGGCCTCGGGGAATGCGGCCAGACAGCCCTCGTCGGCGATGACGCTGATGTCCTCGACGCCGGGGAAGTCGCCATCGGGCAATTCGATGACCCAATACACCTCGTTGTCGTGCGGCTGCTCGCAGTCTGCGGTCGTCACCTCATGGACACGTCCGTCGTCGACATCAGGGTCGTCGAAGCACATCCCTACGGTGAGGTCGAACGGATTGTTGCCATTACCGCACGCGACGGCCAATACGGCCACCAGCAGCACCCCGGCAGCCCGAAGCGTCCGTGACCGGATCACGCGTCCTCCTCGACGTCGTCCTCGACGACCATCGCGACACCGACGACGCATGCGTCCTCACCCGGGCGCATGAGCGACACGCCCTGGGTCGCGCGGCCCATCGGTCGCACGTCAGCGAGACCCATGCGGATCAATGTCCCGGTGTCGGTGACCAACAACACATCCGCCTCGTACGGGACCACGAGCGCACCAACGAGCTCGCCGCGCTCACCGGTCAGCTTCGCCGTGAGCACCCCTTGCCCGCCGCGCCGCTGGACCGGGTAGGCCGACAGCGGCGTCCGCTTACCGTAGCCCTGCTCGGTGACCACGAGGAGGAAGTGGGTCTCATCGGCGTCGGCCGCTACCGACGCCATCCCGAGCACCCGGTCACCATCGGGATCGATCCGCATGCCGCGCACCCCGCCGGCCGTCCGCCCCATCGTCCGCGCGTCGGTTTCGTGGAAGCGAATCGCCCGACCCGACCGGGACACCAGGACGAGATCGCTCGTGCCATCGGTGACCGCAACGGAAATGAGCTCGTCGTCATCGGGAAGATTGATCGCGATGAGCACGGTGCGCGGCGAATCGAACGCGTCGAGCGTGGTGCGCTTGACCGTTCCCTGCCGTGTCGCGAAGACGAGGACTCGGCGTTCATCGAAGGCGTCCAACGCGAGCACGGCAGCGACGCGCTCGTCAGGATCGAGTGCGAGCCCGGGGACGTTGGCGACGTACACGCCCTTGGACGATCGCGACTTCTCGGGCACCTGAAACGCCTTGATCCGGTGCACCCGTCCCTTGTTCGTGAAGAACAACAGGTAGTCGTGCGTCGAACACGTCAACAGCACCGAGACGACATCGTCCTCCTTCATGTCGGTGCCCCGAACGCCACGGCCGCCCCGGCGCTGCGTCCGGAATGCATCGAGCGGCGTGCGCTTGACATAACCCGCACGCGTGAGGGTGACGACGATCTCGCTGACCGGGATGAGGTCCTCGACGGTCATTTCCCCGTCGTCAGGCACGAGCTTGGTGCGCCGCTCGTCCGCATAGCGATCCCGGATCTCGGTGAGTTCCTCCTTGACGATCGCACGCACACGGGCCGGATCGTCGAGGATCGCCGTCAGCTCGGCGATCAACGCGGTCAGTTCGTCGTACTCGTCCTGGATGCGCTGTCGCTCGAGCGCAGCGAGCCGACGCAGTTGCATGTCGAGAATCGCCTGTGCCTGGATCTCCGAGAGTTCGAACCGCGTGATCAACGTCGACTTCGCCGCATCCGCGGACTCGCTCGCCCGGATCAACTCGATGATCTCGTCGATGTGGTCGAGCGCGATCAGCAGGCCTTCGAGCACGTGCGCCCGCTCCTGTGCCTTGCGCAGCCGATAGCGGGTTCGACGCGTGATCACGTCGACCTGGTGGGCGATGTAGTGGCCGAGCGCCTTGTCGAGCGTCAGGGTCCTCGGCACGCCGTCGACCAGGGCGAGCAGGTTCACCCCGAAGGTGTCCTGCAGCGACGTGTGCTTGTAGAGCTGATTGAGTACGACCTGCGCATTCGCGTCGCGCTTGAGATCGATCACGACGCGCATCCCCTCACGGGATGACTCGTCGCGCAAATCGGCGATACCGGTCACGACCTTCGTGTTCACGAGATGGGCGATCTTCTGCAGCAACGAGGCCTTGTTGACCATGTACGGGATCTCGGTGACCACGATGCGTTCCCGGTCACCCCGCGCATCCGCCTCTTCGACGGTGCACACCGCGCGGACACGGACCGAACCCCGACCGGTCGTGTACGCGTCGTACGCGCCCTTGGTGCCAAGGATCAGCCCGCCGGTGGGAAAGTCCGGCGCGGGGACGTAGGTCATCAGATCGCTGGCCGTCAGCGTCGGGTCGTCGATGAGCGCGATCGTCGCGTCGATCAATTCACCGAGGTTGTGCGGCGGGATGTTCGTCGCCATGCCGACGGCGATGCCCGTCGCCCCGTTGGCGAGAAGGTTCGGAAACCGCGCCGGCAGGACGAGCGGTTCGTCTTCGTAGCCGTCGTAGTTCGGGACGAAGTCGACGGTCTCCTCGTCGATGTCGCGGAGCAGCTCCATTGCCAGTCGCGACAATCGTGACTCGGTGTACCGCATCGCCGCAGGCGGATCGCCGTCAACGGAACCGAAGTTCCCGTGTCCGTCGATGAGCTCGTAGCGGATGGAGAAGTCTTGGCCCATCCGAACCAGCGCGTCGTAGATCGCCGAGTCGCCGTGGGGGTGGTACTTCTTCATGACATCGCCCACAGCTGACGCGCACTTGCGGTAGGGCCGGTCGGGTCGAAGCCCGGTCTCGTCCATCGAGTACAGGATGCGGCGATGGACCGGCTTGAGTCCGTCACGAACGTCGGGCAGAGCACGACCGACGATGACCGACATCGCATAGTCGAGATACGACGCACGCATCTCGTCCTCGATGACGACCGGCTCAACGCGAGCCGCGAGCACGCCGCCGATCTCGTCGAGCGGTGTGCCGTCGTCGGCGCGCACCACGGGATCGCCCGGCGTCGCGTCCGGCGTACCGATCGGTGTCTGCCCTTCGTCCACAGGTTCTCCAGTCATCTGCTCGCACCGACAACGGTGCGCCCACGCATCGTCAGTCCTGCGCGTCGTGCATCTGTCGTCGGCGCCGCGTCGCAGCAACGACGAGGACGACCAGCCCCGGCGCACCAGCGAGCATCACCGCGCCGTACACCCCGAGGGTGTTGGCCGTGACACCACCCCACAGCTCCGGCGCGGTCGCAAACACGAGCAGTGGAGCAGCCAGCAGCGCCATGCCGACCCAGAGCAGTTGACGACCCACGTCAGACGTCGATCGTCGCGTACTTGGCATTGCTCTGGATGAAGTCACGCCGCGACTCGACGTCATCGCCCATCAGGATTGAGAACATCTCATCAGCGACGGCGGCGTCGTCCATCGTGACCAGCTTGAGTGTGCGGCGCTCCGGATCCATTGTCGTCTCCCACAGCTGCGACGGGTCCATCTCGCCCAGCCCCTTGAAGCGCTGGATCTCGACTTTGCGATCCGTCGGAAGTTCGGAGAGCACGTGGTCGCGTTCTGCATCCGAATACGCGTAGTAGACGGTCTTCTTCTTGGACGGATGGATGATCTGATACAGGGGCGGCTGCGCCAGATACACGTAGCCGGCTTCCATGAGCGGTTTCATGTGGCGGAACAGGAACGTCAGAAGCAACGTTCGGATGTGCGCACCGTCGACGTCGGCGTCGGCCATCAGAATCAGCTTGTGATAACGCGCCTTGGTGACGTCGAAGTCGTCAGCGAAGCCGGTTCCCATCGCGGTGATGAGCGCCTGGACCTCGGCGTTGTTGAGCACCTTCGGAAGGCGTGCCTTCTCGACATTGATGATCTTGCCGCGGATCGGCAGGATCGCCTGGAACTGACGCGCCCGGGCCATCTTCGCCGACCCGCCGGCCGAGTCCCCCTCGACGATGAACAACTCGGACTCTGCCGGATCACGCGTTTGGCAGTCCGCGAGCTTCCCGGGCAGCGAAGTCGACTCGAGTAGCGACTTGCGGCGCGTGAGGTCGCGTGCTTTGCGCGCCGCGATCCGGGCCTGCGCCTCGGCCTCGGCCTTGTGCACGATCGTCTTGCCCTCGTTGGGGTGTTCCTCGAGCCATTCCGCCACCCGGGCATAGGTCGTCGTCTGCACGAACGACTTCACCTCGGTGTTGCCGAGCTTCGTTTTCGTCTGGCCTTCGAACTGCGGATCGCCGACCTTCACCGAGACGATCGCGACGAGTCCACTGCGCAGATCGTCACCCGTCAGCGCGTCGACTTCCTTGGAACGCAGCAACCCCCGATCCTTCGCCCACCGATTGATCACCGAAGTGATCGCGGTGCGGAAGCCTTCCTCGTGGGTGCCGCCCTCGTGGGTATTGATGGTGTTGGCGAAACTCAGGATCGAGTCGTTGAAGTCGTTGATCCATTGGAGTGCGACCTCGACCGACTGCGGCCCGACCGGCCCCGCCTCCTCGGACTCGAAGTGGATCGGTTCGTGCAGGCCATCCTTGGCCTTGGTCGTCCGGATGTGATCGACAAAGTCCCGCAAACCTCCGGGTGCATGGAACTCGTGCACACGTTCCGCCGGAGCGTCACCCTCAGCTCGATCGACGTCGGCGCGTTCGTCCCGCAGGACGATGCGTAGCCCTGCGGTGAGGAAGGCCGTGTCACGCAATCGGCGCGCGATCGTTTCTGCGGAGAATGTCACGCCGTCGGTGAAGATCTCGGCATCCGGCCAGAAGCTGATCGTTGTCCCCGTGTCGGTGGCGTCACCGACACGCTCAATCGGCCCGTCGGGCAGGCCACGTCCGAACGTCTGGCGATACATACCGCCGTCGCGCCGCACTTCGGCGACGAGTCGGGAAGACAGTGCGTTGACCACCGAGATACCCACGCCGTGCAATCCACCCGAGACGGCGTAGGCCTGCGAGTCGAACTTCCCGCCGGCGTGCAAGACCGTCAGCACGACTTCGAGCGCCGACCGGCCCTCCTTCTCGTGAAGGTCGACCGGAATCCCTGAACCGTCGTCGGTGACCCGAACACCACCGCCATCAAGCAGCGTCACTTCGATGCGGTCGCAGCGGCCCGCCAGGGCCTCGTCGACCGAGTTGTCGACGACCTCCCAGACGAGATGGTGCAGACCCCGGCTTCCCGTCGTTCCGATGTACATCCCCGGCCGGCGGCGGACCGCCTCGAGCCCTTCGAGCACCGTGATGTTCTTGGCTGAGTAGTCCGGATTGATCGATCCGGGTGCGGTGGTCGCAGCATCGGGAACGGCAGCCAAGCGGAAGCCTCTCATTCGGACGAAGGATCGCGCGGGGTTGCGCGGAGAACGCACAGTATGCGCCCGTCGTTGAGCCCATGGTAGCAGCCGCAGCCCCGTTTCCGGCTCGCCTGACGCGCCGTGTGCGCGAAGACCCCCGGGCAAGTACCCCCGTACCTAGACGCCCGATCGGGCCTCCTCAGGCATTCCTCGGCCGGCGGCGCGTGGCACGCCGTGACCGCCGAACCGATGTGACCGTCGCGTCACGACGTGGTCAAGAATTCGGCGAGTCCGACGAGGTCCTGGCGTTCGATGACGCCGGACGTGCGGAACTTCACGACGCCGTCAGGATCGATTCCCACCCAGAACGGTGTGCCGCTGAGCCCGAAGGTTCGCGCGACCGTGCTGTCGACGTCATCGACCAGCACGGTGCCCGTGTAGCCCTCGTCGGCGAACCACTCCTGCGGCGGCCAGTTCGGACGCGTCTCGTCATGGAACGTGGAGACGAGGACGAGGTCGACGTCGGCGGGAACCTCGCCCGCCTCCATCCATTCGACGATGTGGGGCAGCTCCTGCTGGCAGGCCGGACACCACGACGCCATGAACGCGACGAGCTGCGCCCTACCGTTGGCTTCGACCGCCACCGGCTCGCCAGCGAAGTCGGATCCACGCACGATCGGCGCGGCCGTCCCCACCGCGGGATCCTGGGACGCCTGCGGGTTGTGCGGCGGCAAGGGTGCTCCCTCGACTTCTACTGGCCGGGAGACGTCGGCCGAAGTCTGCGCCGGCGGCTCCGCGGCGGTGAGCACGGCGACACCGACAGCCAATGCGACGACCGCAGCTGCCGCCAGGACGAGCCAGACTCGGGGGCGCGACGGGCGGGCTGACGAGCGCTTCGGGGGTGCCATGCGAATCCTCTCGGGCTGCCCTCGGGCATCGGTCGGGCTGCAGACGGTGGCCCGCCGACGAGGGTCTTGGGTGCGTCAGCGGGCGGCCGTGTTGCCATCGTGCCCGATGGCCGACGTCGCGGTGGACATCAACGGTGTCCGCGCGGCCAGCACGAGGACGATGATCGCCAAAAATGCAATGCCGGCCATCGTCGGCAGCGTGAGAAAGCCAAACTCCTCGACCCATCGGACCGCGCAGGGTGCCGCCGGATCACATGTCGCGCCTCCGAGCGACGGGCGGCGTTCGACGGCGATGTGCCAGACGGACACCGACGCACCGATCGCGGCAATCGGCACGGCCGTGCGCCAGACCTGGGCGTCACGTCGCGCCGCCGCTACGGCGAGCACGATGACGAGTGGGTACATCGCGATCCGCTGATACCAGCAGAGTGTGCACGGCACATAGCCCGCGATCTCCGACATGGCCAGCGACCCGAGCGTCGCCACAGTGGCGATCGCCGTCGCGGTCGGCAGGGCGACGTCCTCGGCCAACCATGTGGGAACCCGACGTCGCGCCACGAGCAGGCCGACGACGACGGCGATCGCCAGAGCCACGAGCGCCAGCACGGCCAGGGCGCGTTCGATCACCGGCACGTCATCCCTCCGAGCTACTCCGCGGGCCCACGACCACGGTGATCGAGCGCACAACGCCCGGGCCGAGGATCTCGTCGCAACGCGCCCGCAGCGGCGTCACGAGATACTTGAGCTGCGTCGCCCAGACCTGGCTCTCCGCGCGGATCGTGAGCGTCCGATTCACAATGCGTGCCGGTTCGCATCGGGCCGCCAGTTCCTCCCCGACCAGATCCTGCCAGTGCCGCCAGACCTCGACGTCCTGAACCTGACGCGACCACCCTCTCGCCGCAACGAACGCTCGCAGCGCATCGTTCAAGGTCTCCGGTGCGCGAAGCTTGCGCAATCCGTCGGTCAGTTCGTCGGGCGCGGTCCACGTGTCGTCATCCGGGGGGCTGGGATCGAAGTTCTCCCGATCCAGCGCGGCACGGCGACGTACCTGCTTGGCGCGCTTGCGTTCGTAGTACTGCACCTCGCGTTCGTCTGATCCTGCCCGACGTACGCGAGCGACATCACCACCCGCCTGATCCGAGCGGCGACTGTCGGGGCGATTGCGAGCACTCAATCGGCGACCTCTCCGTCGACTCCGCGCGCGATCACCGACGACACCCCATTTTCGATTCGCACGTCGTAGCGATCTCCGGCCAGCGGGACGTCAGCTTCGACCGCAGCGGTGACCAGAACCTGATCGTAGTCACCGCACATCTGTGCGAGCTGCCGCCGGCGCACATCGTCGAGTTCGGCGAATACGTCGTCGAGCAGCACGATGGGCCGGTCACCGACGTCGCGAAGCAGTGCCGCGCTTCCGAGCTTGAGCGCCAGTGCCGTCGACCATGCTTCGCCGTGCGACGCGTACGCCCGGGCGAGCAAAGACCCGAGGACGATCTCCACATCGTCGCGATGCGGTCCGACAAGCGTCACGCCGCGCGCGATCTCCTCATCGCGCCGGTCGATCAGCCGGTCATGGAACCTATTCGCGATCTCGGCGACCGCAGGCAGCGGTCCGTCTCGGTGCTCGTCGAACCATGCGTCGGTGACGGCAGATCGATACTTCAGCGTCACCGGATCCGGCCGGTCGGCCAAGCGGCGATAGGCCGCGTCGACGGTCGGCCCCAACGCTTCGACCCCGGCGAGCCGGGCCGCGAGCAACTGACTGCCATGGTGCACCAACTGCTCGGACCATGTGTCGAGCGTTGCCTGTGCCGTCGCACGAGCCGAAGGCCCGAGACCACGCAGCTGCTTGAGGAGCTGGCTGCGCTGCCGGAGCGCCCGCTCGTATTCCGCGCGCACCGCGGCGTACGCCGGCCGACGCTGTGCCAGGAGTTGATCGAGGAACGCCCGGCGTTCCGAGGGGTCGCCGCGGACGATGGCGAGATCTTCCGGTGCGAACAGCACCGTTCGGATGATCCCGATCGAATCGAGCGTGCGGCGCACCGGATGGCCATCGACCTTCGTCTGCGTCCGTCCCGAACCGAGTGCGACATCGATCGTTCTCGTGCGCCCATCGTCGTCGATCGCCTGCGCCCGAATCGCTCCGTTCTGTGCACCGACACGGACGAGTACGGTGTCACCGGCCGAACGATGCGAACCCCCGGTCGACACCCGCTGCACGGCCTCGACGATGTTCGTCTTCCCCTGCGCATTGGGGCCAACGAACACGGTGACGCCGAGGTCGAGACGCAGTTGTGCGCGCTGATACGAACGCACATCGATCAGCTCGAGTTTCTCGAGGTGCACCGCGGTCAGTTCACCCGAACCGGCATGAGCAGATACGTGAAGTCGTCGACATCCTCGCCATGCGGGCGGAGCACCGCGGGCTTGAGCCCGTCGCGAAGCTCGATGCGCACCTGCTCGGTCCCCGTCGCTTCGAGCCCGGCCAGCAGAAACCCGGGGTTGAAGGCAATCGTCAGTCCCTCTCCCTCGATTTCGGCGGGCAGTGCCTCGGCCGCGTCACCGGTCTCCTGATTCGACGCCTGCAGGTCGACGCTACCGTCGGCAAAGGTCAAGGTGACCGGCGTGTTGGCCTGTCCCATCGCGACGATCGAGACACGTTGCAGTGCCTCGGTCAGCGCAGCGCGTTCGACGACCACTGCCGTCTCGAATCCATCCGGAAGCAGGCCCTGGTAGTTCGGGAACGCCCCTTCGATCAATTTCGTGGTCAGGCGCCGATCCCCAAACAGGAACGACACCTGGCCTTCCTCGAGGACGATCTCGACCGTCCCACCCGCCTCTGCGGCGCCCTTGGCGGCCTCTTGCAGCGACCGTGACGGCACAAGCGCCTGTCCGTCGACCGGTTCCTCCCAGTCGACGGAGCGGATCGCCAACCGGTAGCTGTCGGTCGCGGCCGCCGTTATCCGGCCGTCCGAAGCCTCGAGGAGTACACCGGTGAGCACCGGACGTCCTTCGTCAGTCGCCGCAGCCCGCGACACCTGTGCGACGAGCCGACCAAACGCGTCGGACTTCAGACGTCCACTGGGCGCGTCTTCCGCGGGAGCTGCAAGCGCGGGGAAGTCTTCCGCTTGCATGCTGCGGACGCGGAACGTGGCTCGACCACACGAGATCTCAACTCTGCCGTCCTCGGTCGTGACCTCGACCGGCGCGTCGGCGAATCGCGCAACGAGCTGCGACAACAGACGCGCCGGAAGCAACGCGGTCCCCGGCGTGTCGATCTGCACCGGAATGCTGATCTCTGCCGCGACTTCGAGATCCGTGGCGCGACACGTCAACCGGCCATCGGTCGCCTCGAGAAGAATGCCGGACAGCGCAGGAAGTGTGATGCGTGTTCCAACCGTGCGTGTCGCCCAGGCGACAGCATCAGCGAAGGCATCGTGCTCAGCGCGGAATTTCACGAGCGGCTCCTTGCTTCTTGTCCACACTCCATGATGAATTCGGGGAGTGAACAGTGAAATCTCGTCGTAACCATCGGGGGTGTGGACACTGGGGACAAGTCATCATTCGGCCTGCTCAGCACGGAATCCGTGGGGGTGGACGAGGTGTGGGCAACTCGGTGCTTCGTCCCCAGGCACCGCGACGTTGTGCGCAGTCGTCCACCGAGCAGCGACGTTATCCCCGTGTCGTCCACGGCTCGTCCACGGGCGGAATACGGGCGATGCATGGGCCGAGGGCACCGCTGCGCCGGGTGGTGGATCATGGCCGGCGCGCCCGGGTCTTGATGCGGTTCGTCAGCTCTTGGATCTGGTCGTAGACCGCGCGACGTTCCTGCATCACCCCAGCGATCTTCTGCTTGGCGTGCATGACCGTGGTGTGGTCCCTGCCCCCGAAGGCCTTGCCGATACGCGGGAGCGACAGGTCCGTGAGCTCGCGAGCGAGGTACATGGCGATCTGGCGCGCCAGGACCAGCTGACGACTGCGCGACGGAGAACAGAGGTCGTCGATCGTCAGCGAGAAGTAGTTCGCGACCTCTTCCATGATGAGTTGCAGCGAAACGTCCTGGTCGCGTTCGTCGGGGAACAGGTCCTTGAGCACCGTCTCGGCCATGGGAATGTCTGCAGGAGCCCGTTGGAGGCTTGCGAACGCCGAGACGCGGATGAGTGCTCCTTCGAGCTCGCGGATGTTCGACTGGACCTTTGACGCGATCAGCTCCAGGACGTCGGCGGCGATGCCGAGCTGGTCACTTTCACATTTCTTGCGCAGAATGGCGATGCGGGTCTCGAGATCTGGAGGCTGAACGTCGGTCATCAACCCCCACTCGAACCGGCTGCGCAGGCGGTCCTCCAATTGCGCGATCTGTTTCGGCGGCCGATCGCTGGAAATGACGATCTGCTTCTCGGCGTTGTGTAGGGCATTGAATGTGTGGAAGAACTCCTCTTGGGTTCGCTCGGCCCGTTCGAGGAACTGGATGTCGTCGATCAGCAGGACGTCGGTCTCGCGATAGGTGCGTTGAAACGTCGTGATTCGATCGTGGCGGATGGCGTTGATGAATTCGTTGGTGAACTGCTCGGTCGTGACGTAGCGGACTTCAAGTCGGGGATACAGGTTTCGTACGTAGTGCCCGATGGCGTGCAGGAGGTGGGTCTTGCCAAGGCCCGCCCCGCCATAGATGAACAGCGGGTTGTAGGACTTCGCCGGGGCTTCAGCGACTGCGGTTGCTGCGGCATGCGCGAAGCGGTTTGAGGAACCGATCACGAAGTCGTCGAACGAATACTTGGGATTGAGCTGAGAATCGGCAGACACGTCCTCGGGAAGTGGTGCATCGGGGATCGTGACGGTCGGCCCATCGGGGCGACCGGGCGCCTGCAGTGGCAGCTCGCGAAGCTCGTTGTCGAAAGGGGCAGGCGGATCATGTGGGGGCGACACGGAGGTCGAGGATGCCGCAGATCTCGAGGTCGGGTCGAGAACCTGCGGTGGCGCCGCGGACCCGTTGACCGTCGTGTCGACTGGTTCCGGACGCGTTTGGACCGTGATCACCACCCGGATCTCACGGCCGGCCGCCGCAGAGAGCGCTTCGCGGATGCGGTCTCCACACCGCGTGTCGAGCCATTCGCGGGCGAAGGCGTGGGGAGTCGCGATCACAACAGTGTCGTCGTTGAACCCCACGGGGCGGGTCGCGGCCAACCACTGGCGCTGCGCTGGCGAGCTGACCGTCTCCATCACGCCCGCAAGGCTCTCGTTCCACAGTGCGTCAAGATCGAGTGCCGAGGTCGCTGCCACGTCCCGCTCCTCCGTGCCTCATGAGGCTGTCACTGGCCCGTACAGGTGTACGGGTGGGATTCGCCCCTATGCACGGTCTACGGCCGCCGTGGACGCCTGTCCACAGCAATGTCCACAAATGTGGATAACCACAGCACCGGACTCGCGGAGCGAATCACCGCCGCGGCGGGGAAGGTTCGCAGGAGAAGCGGACGCGGCGCCGCTTCGGCGACATCAACTCAAGGTCCTGGGAGGCGCGGTCCCACACGTCCCGCTTTGAGGCCACTTGGTTGACGTCGGCGAACGAGGGCGGACATTAGCGCTCGGAAGCGGGTGGGTGCAAGAGCGGGTTCGCCTGACGTCCTCTCAGCGGGCGCGTTTGCCCGACATGCGCACAGCAAGCTACGATTCCGCGCGCGGTCGGTTCGCCGACACCACCGTTCGTCTCCCCATCGGTCCGCAATCGGACGCCAGAGACCATGGGGTGGCGGCTGGCCGCGGTCACTCATTCTGACGTAAACCGCAGGGGATCAAGGGTTCTGCCGTGAAACGGACGTTTCAGCCCAATAACCGTCGTCGTTCGCGCAAGCACGGATTTCGTGCGCGGATGCGCACGCGCGCCGGTCGACGGATTGTCGTAAGCCGCCGTCGCCGTGGCCGGTCCAAGCTGTCGGCCTGAGTGCCGTGCAGTTCGACCCCGAGCCGCTGCGGGAGAGTCGTGACATCGTCGCGGCTCTGCGAAGTCGTCGGCAGCGGTCGGGCCATCTCGTCGGGGTCCACATTCGCGAGCGGGCGCCGGAAGAGGTGACGAACGGGGCGCCACGCATTGCGGTGGTCGCGTCGCGGCGCGTTGGCAACGCGGTGGCCCGGAACCGTGCGAAGCGGCTTCTGCGTGAGGCGTCCCGGCGCGTGTCCTGGCCACCATCGGTCGATGTTGTGCTTGTAGCGCGCGCAGCGTGCGCTGAGAGCACACTTGAGCTGGTGCTGGCCGAAGTGCAGCGCCTTGTGGACGCAATGTGGGAAACGCGGGCGGCATGACGGCACCGCTCGCGAGTATGGGGACGGCAGGTCGCCGAGTGGTGCAGGCGGCCCTCATTGCGCCAATTCGGGTCTATCAGTGGACTGGCCTCGTGCGGTCGCCCCGTTGTCGCTTCTACCCGTCGTGCTCGACGTACGCGATTACGGCGATCCGCGTGCATGGCATGGTGCGAGGGTTGCTGTTAGCGGCGCGCCGTGTAGGCCGGTGTCATCCGTGGAATCCAGGCGGCGTCGATCACGTCCCGCCGAGGAGTAGTGCGACGTGACCGCTTTGCGCGACAGTGTTCTGGCCTGGTTTGAAGGCATCCTGACTTTCTTTCACGACATCTTTGTCAGCGTCTTCGGTATCCACAGTTGGGGATGGGCGATCATCTCCCTGACGCTCATCGTCCGGATTCTGCTGTTGCCTCTGGCGATCAAGCAGACCCGCTCGATGCGCGCGATGCAAGCCATCCAGCCCCAGATGAAGGAGCTGCAGAAGAAGTACAAGGTCGACCGCGAGGTCATGAAGAAGGACCCGGAGCAGTACCGGGCGAAGCGCGCCAAGCTCAATGAAGAAATGATGGCGCTGTACAAGCGCGAGGGGGTGAATCCCGCTGCAAGCTGCCTTCCCTTGTTGGCGCAGGCACCGGTGTTCTTGGCGTTGTTCTGGACGCTCCGCGGGATGGACGATCTCGTGGGCCAACCGTTCTACTTCTTCACGCGGTACGCGCCTGGCGGCCTTGAGTCGAACGTCAGTACGGCCGGCTGGCCCGGATGGCTCATGATCGTGCTGATGTCCGGAACGATGTTCTGGTCACAGCGCCAGATGATGGCGCGAAATGCGGCGAACCAGGGCGACAATCCGATGGCGCAGCAGCAGAAGATTCTGCTGTACGTGATGCCGGTGTTTCTGGCGGTGGTGTCGTGGCAGTTCCCGCTCGGCATCCTGCTCTACTGGGTTACAACCAACTTCTGGCAGGTCGCGCAGCAGGCGATCATTTTGCGTGAGGTTCGTGAGGAAGCCGAGGCGGATTCTGAGCCGCGTCCGGACGCTCCGCGCCGGCTGTCTCCGGGCGCATCTTCCGGCGCCGGTGGCCCGGTTCCGGTCTCGCCGCCGGCAGACGACGATGTGGCGGATGAGGACGAAGAAGCTGGCCCGACCCCGGCTGATGAGCCTGAGAACGCGAAGCCGCGTGCGGATGACCATCTACCTCGACGACGACGGGATGAAGGAGACAATTGATGATGTCAAGGGTGACTTCGGAGTCAGACACGCTTGCAGAGGCGGTGGCAACGGCGATCGCCGAACTTGCGGGCGTGTCCGCAGACAACGTCCGGGTGGATGTTCGGGGTGTCGCGCTCGATGGGCTTTCGGGTCCGTTTCACGTGGAACTTTCCGCGTCGTCGGTCGAGGTGGCGCCGAAGCCGGCCGTACCAGACGAATCGCGTGACGGCGACGCCGCCGAATCGTCAGAGAACGATACAGCGACCGCGGTGAACGAGTCCACGGAGACCACACTTTCGGCGGAGGACCTCGACGAGGAGGCGGATGCAGCAGCGGACTTCCTCGAGGGGCTGCTCGATGCGATGGATCTTCCGGGCGACTTGAAGATTCGTGTGCTCGATGATCACGCGGAAGTGGAGATTGCGGACATTGGCAATGGCGCGCTAATTGGGCGGCGCGGGCAGACCTTGGATGCTTTGCAGGAACTCGTACGGTCGGCGCTGCAGCGAAAGTTCGAGCGACGCTCCCACGTGCAGATTGACGCAGAGGGCTATCGCGCGCGCCGGCTCGAAAAGTTGCTGGAGAAGGCGGAGGATGCGATCGACGAGGTCCTGGATACTGGGGAGCCGGTCCGCCTCGAGCCGATGGATGTCTTCGAGCGGAAGGCCGTGCATCAAGCGGTGGCCGCAGTTGAAGGGGTGACGAGCCGGAGCCAGGGCAGGGAGCCGGGCCGACGCGTCGTGATTGAGCCTCTCGACGACTGAGATGGTTCCACGTTAAACCGCCCCGCGCACCGCCCGCC
>JBBDSV010000049.1:0-1134 GCA_040904785.1 Nitriliruptoraceae bacterium | reverse complement strand
TGGAAGTTGTGCACGCCCGCTGTGCGGGGATGGACATCTCGAAGAAGGACGCCAAAGTTTGTGTGCGGATCGCGGGTGCCGGTCGGCGCAAGACGATCGAGACGGTCACCACGTGGGGGTCGATGACCAGTGAGGTGCTCGCGTTGCGCGATCATCTGATCGAACAGCAGGTGTCGTGTGTGGTGATGGAGGCGACCGGCGATTACTGGAAGCCGTTCTACTATCTGCTCGAGGACCTGCCCGGGGTGGAGCTGCTGTTGGTCAACGCCCGGCACGTCAAGGTCTTGCCGGGCCGCAAGACCGATGTCGCCGACGCGACCTGGCTGGCCCAACTGGGTGCCCATGGGCTGGTGCGCGGGTCGTTCGTACCGCCACAGCCGATCCGTGAGCTTCGGGACCTGACCCGGGCACGCACCGCGATCACCCGTGAACGTGGCCGTGAGGTCCAGCGGCTCGAGAAACTGTTGGAGGACGCCGGGATCAAGCTGTCGGCGGTGGCCTCGGACATCATGGGTGTCTCGGGCCGGGCGATGCTGGAGGCGTTGATCGCCGGGGAACGCGACCCGGTCGTGCTCGCAGATCTGGCCAAGCGCCGGTTGCGGTCCAAGATCCCGCAGCTGACCGAAGCGCTCAACGGCCGGTTCACCGCCCACCACACGTTCCTCGCCCGCGTGCACCTGGATCTAATCGACCGGCACACCGAAGCGTTGGAACAGATCACCGAACGGATCGAGGTGACGATGGAACCCTTTCGGGCGTTCCGTGACCTGATCTGCTCGATCCCCGGGATCAGCACCCTGACCGCGGACGTGGTCGTGGCCGAGACCGGTGCGGACATGAGCAGGTTCCCGACCGCCAAACATCTGGCGTCGTGGGCCGGCACGACCCCCGGCAGCAACGAGTCCGCCGGCAAGGTCAAGTCCAGCCGGACCCGGCCGGGCAACCCCTATCTACAAGGCGCGCTCGGTACCGCGGCGATGGCGTGCGCACAGAACCCGGACACCTACCTCGGTGCCCGCTACAGGAGGCTCAAGTCCAGACGTGGACCGCAGAAAGCCAACGTCGCGATACAACGCTCGATGCTGACCGCGATCTGGCATATGGGCACCACCGGGACCCTGTACGAGGATCCCG
>JBBDSV010000048.1:23626-37416 GCA_040904785.1 Nitriliruptoraceae bacterium | reverse complement strand
GTGGTTGTCATGCCGGGGACCCCTGAAAGGGGACCCCGCACGTGATGCCGGCAGCGTGCGCATCGCGCGCAGCCGAATTGGACTCCGGTTGGCCGGCCTTGGCCGTTTGGCCCCCGTCTTCGCTAGGCTTCGCCGGCCACATCACGAGCTGGATCATGCACCGCCTGCACCGTTATCCGGCTCGCTGCCTCGCGTGCCCGGCCACGCCCGCAACGCTTCAGGCGCCGCACCGCGACGACCACACGGAATCGACGCTGACCCGAAAGGCACACGCATCGTGTTCGACATCATTCCCTATCTCGCCATCGCCGCCGCTCTGGCGGGCCTGTTGCTGGCGGCGTACTTCGCAAAGGTCGTGAACGCCGCCGACCCCGGCAACGACGTCATGCAAGAGATCGCCGGCGCGATCCGCGACGGCGCAATGGCGTTCCTGCGCCGTGAATACCGGGCGATCGCGGTCTTCGTGGTCGCGCTCGCCGTCGTGCTCTTCGTCGCGCTTCCGACACTGCGTCCCTGGGGTTCGGTGAGCCTCGTCCTCGGTGCGGTGTTCAGCGCCGTCGCCGGCTTCATCGGCATGCGCATCGCGACGGCCGCCAACGTTCGCACGGCTCAAGCTGCGCGACAGGGTGCCGGTCAGGCGCTGCCACTCGCCTATCGGGGCGGTGCGGTCATGGGCTTCACCGTTGCTGGCCTCGGCCTGCTCGGCATCTCCCTCGCCTACCTGCTGTTCGTGCAGATCCTGCGCGTCGACGACGCGTTCCAGGTCGTGGCGGCATTCGGATTGGGCGGTTCCTCCATCGCGCTGTTCGCCCGTATCGGCGGCGGCATCTACACGAAGGCTGCCGACGTCGGTGCCGACTTGGTCGGAAAGGTCGAGGCCGGCATCCCCGAGGACGACCCGCGCAACCCGGCAACCATCGCCGACAACGTCGGCGACAACGTCGGCGACGTCGCGGGCATGGGCGCCGACCTCTTCGAGTCGTACGCCGGTTCGATCGTTGCACCGATGGTGCTTGCTGCGCTGCTGTTCGGCGGCGTCGACGTGACCACGAAGGCGGTCTCGGGAACGTTCACGGCCCTCCAGCAGACGACGTTCCTGTTCCCGCTGCTCATCGGTGCACTCGGCATGGCCTTCTCGATCGTCGGCGCGTTCCTCGTGCGCGGCCGCAAGGGCAAGTCGCTCTCGTCGCAGCTCCACTTCGGCACGAACGTGGCCATGGTGCTCACGGCGGCCGCATCACTCGCTGGCGCACTGTGGATGTTCGGTGACGTCGAAGAGGTCACCCGGCCGATCTTCCTGGGCCTGCCCATCGTGTTGGGACTCGCGGTCGGCTACCTGATCGGTTTCGCCTCCGAGTACTACACCTCCGACCACTACACGCCGGTGAAGAAGCTCGCCAAGCAGGCCGAGACCGGGCCAGCGACGGTCATCATCGCCGGTGTCGCCGAGGGCATGATCTCGACGGCGGCATCCGTCGTCCTCATCGTCAGCGCAATCGGCGGATCGTTCTGGTTCGGCACGCTCGCGATGCCGGGCATCGCCGACCCCGTCAGCTCCGGGCTGTACGCAGCGGCTCTTGCAGCCATCGGCATGCTTGCAACGACCGGCGCTGTCGTAGCCGTCGACGCCTACGGACCGATCTCGGACAACGCCGGCGGCATCGCGGAAATGGCGCACATGCCGCCCGAGGTGCGCGAAATCACCGACTCACTCGACTCACTGGGCAACACCACCGCAGCGGTCGCAAAGGGGTTCGCGATCGGTTCGGCCGCGCTGACGGCGCTCGCGTTGTTCCGCGCGTTCACCGCGGCCGTCGGGATCAACGTCATCGACCTGACGAACGTCGAGGTCATCATCGGCCTGTTCCTCGGGTCAATGGTCACCTTCGCGTTCGCCGCACTGACGATGAAGTCGGTCGGTCGTGCCGCCCAGCAGATGATTGTCGAGGTCCGGCGCCAGTTCGCCGAGATCCCCGGCCTGCGTGAGGGCCGCGAAGGGGTCAAGGCGGAGTACGCCAAGTGTGTCGATATCTCCACGAAGGCATCGCTTCGCGAGATGATCCTGCCCGGGTCACTCGCCGTGATCCTTCCGCTCGCCGTCGGCATGGTGTCTGCCGAGGCACTCGGCGGGCTGCTCGCCGGCGCCCTGGTTACCGGGTTCCTGCTCGCCATCTTCATGGCGAACGCCGGCGGTGCGTGGGACAACGCCAAGAAGTACATCGAGGCCGGAAACCACGGCGGCAAGGGATCCGAGGCGCACAAGGCGGCGGTCACCGGCGACACCGTCGGAGATCCATTCAAGGACACGTCCGGTCCCGCGATGAACATCCTCATCAAGGTGATGACGATCGTGGCGCTGGTCTTCGCTCCGGTGTTCATCGGCTGAGCTGCCTCGCACCGGACCGCCGGCCGCCTCAGGTCGTGTGCGCAATCCCGCACGCGACGCGGGCGCCGGCGGTCCGGCGTCCGGAGCCACCGGCCAATCGGTGAACCGAACGCCTACCGGTAGCCTCGCACTTCGGTTCATGCCGGGAGCAACCGATGGGCGGCACGTTCGAACAGATCGCTGCCGTGCTCGCCGTGTGCGTCGCTGCCGGAACCGTCGCCCTGCTACTCCGCCAACCGCTCATCGTCGGCCTCATCGCCGCGGGTATCGCCGTCGGTCCCGAGGTGCTCGGTCTCGTCGACGCCTCGGATGAGATCGAACTGCTGGCGAAAATCGGCATTTCGCTGTTGCTGTTCGTCGTCGGGCTCAAACTCGATGTGCGGCTCGTGAAGCAGCTCGGACCGGTGGCGTTGGCGACCGGACTCGGCCAGGTCGTCTTCACCTCTGTCGTCGGGTTCCTGATCGCACGCGGACTCGGCTTCACGGTCGTACCCGCGCTCTACATCGCCGTCGCACTGACGTTCTCGTCGACGATCATCGTCGTCAAGCTATTGACCGACAAGCGTGAACTCGACGACCTGCACGGTCGGATCGCCCTTGGATTTCTCATCGTGCAGGACATCGTCGTCGTGTTGGCCATGATCGCCATCACTGCCTCGGGCGACCCTGCCGACGGCGGCGTCGCCGCGCAGGTCGCGCGCGTCGTCGTCCGCGCCACGGGGCTCCTCGTCTTCGTTGTCCTCTTCGGTCGGTTTGTCGCGCCCCGCGCCACGCACCTGTTCGCACGCAGCTCCGAGCTGCTCGTTCTGGGGGCGATCGCATGGGCGGTCACCATGGCGTCGTTGTCGACGGTGCTCGGGTTCTCCGCGGAGGTCGGCGCATTCCTCGCCGGCATGTCGTTGGCATCGACGCCCTATCGCGAAGCGATCTCTGGCCGGCTGTCGACGATCCGTGACTTCATGCTCGTGTTCTTCTTCATCGAGCTCGGCACGACGTTCGACCTGGCCGGGGCGACGACCCAGCTCGGCGCCGCAGCCGTGTTCGCCATCTTCGTCCTCGTCGGCAATCCGATCATCGTCATGATCATCATGGGCGTGATGGGCTACCGAAAGAAGGTGTCCTTCAAGGCTGGCCTCACCGTCGCGCAGATCAGCGAGTTCTCGCTCATCCTCGCCGCGCTGGGAGCGAGCCAGGGCCACATCGGCGGCGACGTCGTCGGGTTGGTGACGGCGGTCGGCCTCATCACCATCGCCGTTTCGACGTACCTCATTTCTGCCTCAGACCGGCTCTACGAGCGACTCGAACCGCTGCTGCGTCCCTTCGAACGTCGACGGCCGACCGCGACGATCGCCACCGATGACCCCGCGTCTACGGCCGACTACGTCGTCATCGGATTGGGTCGCCTGGGCACGACGATCATCAACGAACTTCTCGCGCGCGGAGACGCCGTTCTCGGCGTCGACTTCGATCCGCGCAGCGTCCAGTCACCGCTCTGGGACATCCCCGTGGTCTATGGCGATGCGGAAGATCCCGATCTGCCCGAGCAGCTCACGCTGACGCAGGCACGGTGGGTCATCTCCACACTGCGGAACTTCGACAGCAATCGGCACCTCGTCGCTGCACTTCGCCACCACAGGTGTCGGGCCCGTATCGTTGCCGCTGCCGACACCGACACCGACGCCGCGCGGCTTCGCGCACTCGGCGTCGATCTGGTGATCCAGCCGATGCAGCTCGCGGCCGGGCCGGTGCTCGCCGCACTGCACGATGCCGACCAGTGACCTTCCGGTGGGCGCGGTAACGAACGGTCAACGGCGTGTCAGCCGTCCGAGTGCGGCGACCCACAGGCGCCGCCGGTCGTAGATGGGGTCGGGGCGAACCTCGACGGAGACCTCGGTCAACCCGTGCGAGGCGAACATCGTCTCGATCTCGGACTCCAATGCCTCGGACACGTAGAGTGCGCCGAGTACCGGATCGTCGACCTCGGCGAGATCACGCGTGCCACGCAGGCACGAGACGTACACCGGACCGTGGTCGACAAGTTCGAGCAGGTGCGCGAACGTCGACGGCCACGTAGATCGCGGCAGGTGGTTGAACCCACCCGACAGCCACAGCCCGCCAAACGAACGCGGCCGGAACGGCAGATCTTCGATTGGCGCCTGCACGAGGGGGTGGCGTGGCAACAACATTCGCGCCACCTGAAGCGCGCCGAACGAGAGATCCACACCAACGGGATGCGCGCCGGTATCGCGCAACAGCCGAAGGTCGTTCGCCGGTCCGCACCCGGCGTCCAGCACCAAGTCGTCGCGGATGACCATGTCGGCGAAGCGCCGCACGTCCGCCACCGGTCGCCGAAGGCGCAGCGACGCCTGGTAGTCCCCCGCATGCGCGTCGTAGGCAGCAATGCTCGCCCGCGTGCGCTCGTCCACCGTCGCTCCGAGTGTCGTCATCGTGCGATGCTAGTGATCATCAATCATCGACCGAGTCGACGATTTCGATGATCTCGTCAAGCCGCGCGACGTGGAACAGGTGGCGAAGGCGCGGCCGGTCGCAGGCGACGCGGAACCCGTGCCCCTGCGAGCGCGCCCGACGGACCGCACCCACGAACACACCGAGCCCGAACGAGTCGAGGAACTCCACACCGTCGATGTCGACGACCACGTCGGTCGCCCCACCGAACTGCGCCTCGGTGAGCGCCTGACGCAGCTCGGCAGCGGTCGAAACGTCGACTTGGCCGACCACCGTGAGCACGACACGATCCCCGATGTCCCGACGATCGATCTGCACGCCGTCGCGCACACCACCTCCTTGCCACCCGCGTCCACACGTGAAGCTAGCGTCGCGACGTCCGCCGACCGCACCCGACCGGTGCCCCCCGGCGCATCCGTCTCCACGATCGGCCGACCGACGGATCCACGTGACGCTCTCGACCTGGTCGCGCGAACGGCCATATCCGACGAACAATCCGGCGCAAGGTGCGGCGGGATGGTCCACCGCGTCCGGCTCCCGGAGCGCGACGCCCGCGCGGTTCCGCTACCCGCAGCGATCGATGACCTCCTGCGGCAGCGGCTCGCGCTGCACGGCATCACCCAGCTGTGGTCGCACCAGGCCGAAATGTTCGCGCGTGCGCGGTCGGGGCACCACACAATCGCCGCGACCGGGACCGCGTCGGGCAAGTCCCTCGCCTACCAGCTGCCGGTGCTCGACGCGATCTTGCGTGACGACGCGACGTTCGTCCTGTACCTCGCTCCCACGAAAGCGCTGGCGCACGACCAGCTTCGTAGTCTGCGGGCCTTCCGCCTCCCCGCGGTCCGTGCGGCGGCGATCGACGGCGACACACCGACAGGTGACCGCGATGCCATCCGACGCACAGCCAACGTCCTGCTCACCAACCCCGACCTGCTGCACTACTCCCTGCTCACCGATCATCGCCGCTGGGCGACACTGCTCCATCGACTCGCCTACGTCGTCGTCGACGAGGCACACACGGCACGCGGCGTGTTCGGCAGCCACGTCGCGCTCGTCCTGCGCCGGCTGCGCCGACTGGCCGCCCACTACGGCAGCGAGCCCACGTGGCTGTTTGCGAGTGCGACGATCGGCAACCCGGCGGAACACGCCTCTCGACTCGTCGGGCTCGATGTCGCTGCGGTGACGGACGACGGCGCGCCACGCGGAGCCCGGGACGTCGCCATCTGGCAGCCGCCACAGGACGCAGACGGCACACGGGCCTCGACGCTCACCGAAGCCGCACGACTGCTCGCCGCGTTCGTCACCGCGGGAGTTCGCACCCTCGTGTTCGCCCAGAGCCGAAAGGCTGCCGAGGTCATCACGCTGATCGCACGCGACCGGCTGGCCGGACGACACGGCGATGATGGCGCACCGCTCGGTCGGCGCCTGGCCACCTACCGCGCCGGCTACCTCGCCGACGACCGGCGTGAACTCGAGCGACGCCTACGGGAGGGTGACCTGCTCGGAGTCGCCGCCACAGACGCGCTCGAATTGGGCATCGATGTCAGCGGACTCGACGCGGTCGTGCTCGCGGGGTGGCCCGGGACCTCGGCGTCGTTCTGGCAGCGTGTCGGGCGTGCCGGGAGGCACGGTGCGCCCGCCGTGGCCGTGCTCGTCGCGCGCGACGACCCGATCGATCAGTTCTTCGTGTCGGCACCCGACGAACTGCTCACCCGCGAGCCGGAGGACGCGATCATCGACCCGGCGAACCCCTATCTTCTGGCACCGCACCTGCGATGTGCCTGCCAGGAGCTGGGGCTCACCGCCGACGAGGCACACGCGATGTTCGGCCCGACCGCTGCAACGCATCTGCGAGACGACGCCGACTCCGGTGTCCTCCGCGTGCGCGACGAGCGGTACTTGTGGGTGGGCAGAAAACGCGCCGCAGCGGCGATCAATCTTCGCAGCACGTCTGATCGTCGGATCCGCATCGTCGAACGTGACACCGGCCAAGTCATCGGCGACGTCGACGAACCACGCGCCCACCACCAGGTGCACCAGGGCGCGAACTACCTCCACCAGGGACGCCAGTTCCTCGTCGACGAGCTCGATCTCGACCAAGGGATCGCCTTCGTCGACGAACCTCCCACAGCGCCTCCACGCACGCGCCCGCGACACGACACCGACGTGGCGATCACCTGGGTGCGCAACGAACGGGCCTTCGGCGCGGTCCGGGTCGTGTTCGGAGCGGTTCGCGTCACCACCCAGGTGACCGGGTTCGACGTCTTGGCCGACGACGACACGGTCGTCGATCGCGTCGATCTGTCGCTGCCACCCGTCACACTCGACACGATGGCATCGTGGTACGTGCTGCCCGACGACATCCTGCGAACACTCGGGCTGCGTCCACCTCAGCTTGCCGGCACGTTGCACGCTGCCGAACACGTCGCCATCGGCATGCTCGGGCTCATCGCACTGTGCGATCGGTGGGACCTCGGCGGCCTGTCGACCGTGCGGCACCCCGACACCGGCAACGCGACCGTGTTCATCTACGACGCCGCCCCCGGCGGCGCCGGGCTGAGCGAACGCGCTCATGCGCGGTTCGGGGAACATCAGCACCTGGCGTGGCAGCGCGTCGCCGACTGCTCGTGCCCGCGTGGCTGCCCCTCGTGCATCCAGAGCCCCAAGTGTGGCAACGGCAACGAACCGCTCGACAAGGCGGGGGCACGCGAGCTGCTCGCACACCTGGTAGCTGCCGCAGGCACGGGTGGTACGACGCCTTCGACGACGTGAGTCGGGGGCCGCTACCGAAATGACGTCACCGCGTGGTTTGTGGTACTCCCTGCGCCGACAATCGTGAAAGGTGCGCGACCGTGCCCCGTTTCGTGCTGACCCTGCGCTGCCCTGACCGTCCTGGCATCGTTCGCGGACTTGCCAGCGGCGTGTTCTCGATCGACGGAAACATCGTCGACAGCTCCCAATTCTCCGACGTCACGACGGGCGGGTTCTTCATGCGCATGGAGTTCGACGCGCCTGACGTGAATGGCGACGAGGTCCACACGCATTTGGCAGCTGAACTCGCCGAGTTCGACCCGGAGTTGACGATTCGGCCGCAGGAACAGCGCCGGCGCGCGCTCGTGATGGTCTCCAAGCAGGACCATTGTCTCGTCGACCTGCTCTATCGCACGGGCTTGGGGGAACTCCCGGTCGACATTCCGCTCGTCGTCTCAAACCACGAGACGACAAGAGCAACCGTCGAGGCCCACGGCATCCCATTCGTGCACCTACCAGTCTCGACAGACACCAAGCCGGAAGCTGAACGGCAGCTTCGCGAGCTCGTCGAGGAGCACGACATCGATTTCATCGTCCTCGCACGCTACATGCAGATCGTGTCTGACGAGACGTGCGAGGCACTCTACGGTCGGATCATCAACATCCACCACTCGTTCCTGCCGGCGTTCAAGGGCGCCAAGCCCTACCACCAGGCCTTCGATCGCGGGGTGAAGGTCATCGGCGCGACCGCCCACTACGTCACTGCCGATCTCGACGAAGGGCCGATCATCCACCAGGACGTCGCGCACGTGAACCACGCCGTGGGTCCCGACGACCTCGTCGTCATCGGCCGCGATATCGAACGGCTCGTGCTCGCGCGCGCTGTCCGACTCCACGCCGAGGACCGGGTCCTGCTCAACGGCCACCGCACCGTGGTGTTCGACTAACCAGGAGGCACAGGTTCGACGATTTCTGCCGCCGTCGCCTCCGCACGGATCCGGCGCGCGACGAGCGACGGAAGCACGAGTCCGTCGACGGCAACGGACACCGTCGCCTCCACACGGCGGCGCCCGACCCCGCAATCGCAGGCTTCGATCCTGCCACCGGACGCATCGGCGATCTGACGCGCTGCCGCGTGCGGTGAAGATCCGTCAATCCGCGCATTTACGGCGGCCAAGACCACATTGTCTGCGGCGCTCTGCGCGTGCGCCGCAGCCAAGAGGTAGGCGCCAATGTCGATGACGACAATGGCGGCCAGTGTTGCAAACCAGCACAACATCGGCAGTGCAATGGTGGCGAACCCGCCCTCGGTGCCGGGACGGTCCCAGGTCATCCGACGCCAGGTTCGACCCGGCCGGCGATCTCCGCCCGCAACGGGAACGCCGTAGGCCCGACCTGTCGGTCCACCGTGACGACGACGCGGACGACATCCCCGGCGCGTCGCGACGACGGCGATGTCGTCACCTGAAGCCCCTCGAGATTCGGCGCGGCTGCGCGTGCGGCATCGATGACCGCAGCGTCCGAGCGCGTCGTGACCGCGACACGGGCGCCCGCGCGCGCCGCCGCGTGCACCAGCAGCGAGTCGGTGACCACTGCCGCGACGGTGAGGATGCCGAGGATCAAGACAGCGACGGTCGGCAGCACGAGGACGGCCTCGAGGCTCAGAATGCCGTCCTCGCGTCGACACCGACGCGTCTCGTGCAATCCATTCGCCACCGCTCATGCACCGACGAGCGATCGTGCCTGCGACAGCAGGGCGTTGAACAGCGACATCAACGCACCACCGGTCGCCCACTGCATGACGGCTCCCGCGATCGTCGCCGCAACGACCGCGAGCAGTCCGTATTCCGTGACAAGCGATCCGTCCTGGGTGACCGCGCGGGGGCACCACACCGTCCGTCGGCGTGATGCGGGCCCGCGCCGCACCACGCGGCGGCGCGACTTCGACCGGGAGGCATCACGTCGTCGCTGATCTGCGGGTCGAGGCGGCGGAGACGGTTGGATCTTCATGACGTCCTCCATTCGTTGTCATCGTGTCTCGCACCGCGGTTACGGAACGAGGTGAGCAATTCCGGTGCTCACGAGTGGCGCGCTGACCAACAGGACGGTGCCCGGCAGCAACAGCAACGCCGTCGGAAAGGCCAGCTGTGCGGGCAGTCGCTCGACAGCTTGCAGTGCACGGGTCCGCTGGTGGTCTCGCAACCGAGAACCGAAAGCACGCAGCGCCCCTACGGCAGGCGCACCCACGCGACGCGACGTTTCGAGCACCGCCGCCAGCATCTCGAATCCCGATGCTGGCTGGTCAATCTCGGGTCGCACGGGCGCTTCAACCAGCTCGAGGCGCAACGCGAGCGCGCGCAGTCGTGCGCGGTCGGCAGGCAAGTGTTCGGCCGCTGCGCGCAACGCAGCCGAGGGCCCGTATCCGCCCTCGACGGCCGTCGCCACCAGCTCAACCGCTTCGTCCGGGCAGAGCTGCTGTCCCGCGTTGTCCCCCCGCTTCGCCCGACGCATCAACACCACGCCGGTGGCCACGCCAACGAGCGGATGGACAAGGACCGCGGTCGCCAAGCCGGCGAACAGCCAAACAGGCGCACGACGACGGCCGCGGCCGCCCTGCCGGGATGCGGCCCAGATGAGTGTCTGCATCGCGAGGGCGCCACTGGCGAGCAACCCCACACCGACGACGAGGGGAATTCTCCCGGCCGGTGTGGCGTAGAACGCGACGAAATCCGCGTTCGCAACGCGGGAGAGCAGTGGCACGAGGAACAGTGGCGCGACGGTCAGCCCTGCAGCAACCGTCCGTGCCTGTGCGGTCGCGACAGCAACAGCCTGTGCACATGCGCGGTCATCACGTTCGGCTGCCAGTGCCGCGTCAATGGCCGGCAGTCGTGGCGCACCGACGGATCGGGCGAGCGCAATCGCGCGTTTGACACGTCCAGTCGCTGTTCGTTCGTCGACGGCCAGCCCAACAGCAGCATGCATGCGCAGCAGGTCGTTCGCCGCCTCACCCTCGATCTTCATGGCGCGAGCGCCTCGGTGCGAAGTCCAGACGGTCCGGAAACGACGCGTGCGAGTTCGGCGACGACGCGCCGACCATCTCCAGGATCGCGATCAAGGGCGACGATCAGATCGACCGCCGCTGCAAGCTGTGCCTGCACCGCGACGCGGGGAATGCCCGCGAGCAGCGCCATCCCTTCCAGTCGCACCAGAGCTTCCTCTGCACCATTGGCGTGCACGGTGGTCATCGATCCGTCGTGGCCGGTGTTCATCGCTTGGAGAAGATCGGCGACCTCCCCACCACGGACTTCGCCGACAACGAGGCGGTCGGGGCGCATGCGCAACGCGTTGCGGACAAGTTGTTCGGTCGTCACCCCTCCGACACCGTCCGGTGACGGAGGCCGCGTGCGAAGGTGAACGGCGTGGGTGCCGGAAGGGCGAAGTTCAGGTGCGTCTTCGATGACGATGACCCGGTCATTGCCGATGTCGGCGACGAGACGCGCGAGCAGGGTGGTCTTGCCTACCCCGGCACGACCCGCGAGTACGACATTTTGTCGCCGCTCGACGGCGTCACGAAGCTGCGTCGTGATCGCCGGGGTGACCATTCCGCGGGCAGCGAGCTCGTCCCAGCTGGGCACGACCGGCGCGACCCGGCGGAAGGTGACAACGGGACGCGGGGCAAGCGGAGGCAGCACTGCATGGAGGCGAACGCCACCGTCGAGTACCGCGTCGACGAACGGGTGCGCCCGGTCGAGCCGCAGGCCGAGTGGGCCGATTGCACGGGTGACGACCGTCAAGACGTGCGCATCGTCGTCGAAGCGAACATTCGTGCGCTCCAGTCGACCACCACGTTCAACGTGGATCTCGTCTGCGGCGTTGATCAGCACATCGGTGACGTCCGGGTCTCGCAGCAGCGACTCGATCGGCCCCAATCCACCGAGTTCGTCAACGAGATCGCGCACCATTCGTGCCCAGACATCGGGTGCCGCAACGACGCCTTCGGCCGCCAGCGCTCGCGCAACGGCACCACGCAGCGCTCCCCGACCGACGGTGCCAGCGAGCAGTTCGTCATCCTGGGCGATCCGCTGCGCCACCGCGTCGCGCAGGCGCCGGCTCTCGGGTACCGGGGTCGTCATCGAAGACCGCCGACGATCGGCTCGAGTGGCTGCAACCACCGCCCCGGCAGACCCGCAGGCAAGCGCTGACGGAAACCCGCGTTCCGCACACGTGCGGACGTCGGGACAGCGACGACGCGACGACCTCCGCTCGCTTCCGCCAGCGCTTCGAGAGAAGCCGGCCCGGCCCCGACGGCGACGACGAGCCCGGCCGTCGAGCGGCGGGCCGCGTCGAGACCGGCACGGTCGCGCCCCGCAACGAGAACGTCGGCATCGTGCGTGACACCGACATCTACAACGAGGAGGCGCAGGCTCGGGTCGGTGGGCGACCCGACAGTGCCACTGGTGACGACGACGCGAGCGGTCGCACAGCCGTCGAGGGGCGTGGCACGGGCGTAGAGGTCTGGCGATGAACACGCCGCCGCGTCGATCGTCGCATGCGAGGAAACGAACTCGCCAGAACGGAGTGCGGCGACGGACGGCCACCTGCGCCAGCCCGCCAATCCGGCGAATGCGAGCGCCAATGTCGTCGTCCCGACACCGCCCGCGCTGCCACCCACGCGCAGGACACGCGTCCCTGACGCCTCCGCGGAGGGTCGGGTGTCGAGCACACGCTCGACAATCTCACCGACGCGTTCCCGATCGTCCGGCCATCGCACGATCGCGTCTGGACGGCATTGAACACAGGCGTCTCCGACGAGCTTGGCAGACTCATCGTCGCCGATCAGCAGGATCGTTGGCGTCGATAAATCCTCTCGCGTGATCGTGGTGTCGACGATCCGCACCGCCGGCGGAAGCAAGTTGGCAGTTGCCGTGTCGATGACCTGCCACCCGAGCACGCTCTCGAGAAATCGCCGGACCGGTTCATCGTGCGGCCCGTGCATCTCGCATATCACCGGCAGTGCCGCCAGCACTGCATCGTCAACTGTCGCCACCGGTCCCCCGTCGGCCGTGATGTCGCGTCATGGACGCTATGCGGGCCGAACAGGGCAGGCGCCGCGCGGTGCGCAGCGCCTGTGGGAAACGAGCGAGCCGTGACTCAGGTGTAGTCGCGGTGGTAGATGATTCGACCGTCGTCGTCGAACTCGAAGAAACTTGCACGCGGCAGGTCGCTCCATCGGCGTCCACCGGCCGTGTAACTGATCGTCCATTCGACGGCCACCATGGCCCCGTCGGCGTGTTCGATCAGCCGGGAGACATCGACGGCGATGTCCTCCTTGCCGGCGATCCAGTCCTTGAGGTAGGCCTGGATGAGTAGATTCCCGCGATGCGGAGGGTTGTACGGCTCGAGGAACAGCGCGTCCGCGGAGTAGATCTCCGGAATGTCGGACACGTCAGCACTCGCAAGCATGCCGGACAGCCGGTCCCAGACTTCGGCTGCGTGCCCCACGATTCACACCTTCCTCGACCCGAATGTTCGGTGCACCGAGGATAGTCCGCCGACGCCGTTCGTCCCCAACGCCGCGCCCGAACGGGCAAACTGTCCCGTCCCAAACACCGACACCCGCGAGGCCGGCATGCCCGAATCCGCACCATTGCCGTCCGGCACACGTATCCCCGACGGTCTCGACGACGTCGCCGCGGCCGTGCTCGAACAATTCCCCGAGACACGGGCTTGGCTGGAGGATCTCGTCCGAGTCCCGTCGATCAGTGCGCTCGAGGCGCACCACGACGACGTCGAGGCGTCTGCCGCGCGAACCGCCGAACTGCTCACCCTTGCCGGGATGTCTGCCGTTGAGGTGCTGCGCGTCGACGGGGCACCGCCGTACGTCACCGGATCGGTCACGGTTGCCCCCGATGCGCCGACCGTCCTGTTGTACGCGCATCACGACGTGCAGCCCGCGGCGACGGCGCACCGCTGGACCTCACCGCCATTTGTTCCCACCGAACGCGACGGTCGCCTCTACGGCCGCGGGGCCGCGGATGACAAGGCCGGCGTCCTCGCACACGTCGCAGCGATCCGGGCATGGACCACCACACGCGGCGCACCACCGCTCAACGTGAAGGTCATCGTCGAAGGAGAGGAAGAGATCGGTTCGCCCCGACTCGCCGCGTTCCTCGCCTCCCATGCCGAC
>JBBDSV010000048.1:11198-23616 GCA_040904785.1 Nitriliruptoraceae bacterium | reverse complement strand
CACTGCGCGCCGACGTGATCGTGCTGACCGACCTGACCAACTGGCAGGTCGGCTGGCCAGGACTGACGCGTTCGCTGCGAGGCATGGGCGACGTCTTCGTGACCGTGCGGACACTCGCACAGCCCATCCACTCAGGAATGTGGGGCGGCGTGGTCCCCGACGCGTTGACGGCGACACATCGCCTGCTGGCGACGCTGCACGACGACGACGGACGCATTGCCGTCGAGGGTTTCTGCGACGGTGTCGCGCCGTTGCCGGCGGCCGACCGTGAGGCGATTGCTGCGTTGGGGCTTTCGAGCGACGACGTACGACGCGACACCCGGGCGCTCGATGGCGTCGACGTCTTCGACGCACCTGGCCTGTCGGCCCTCGAACGCCTGTGGTACCAGCCGACGATCACGCCGACAGGGATGGACGTGCCCGCGGTTGCCGAGGCGTCGAACACGCTGCTCGCCGAGGTCACGACCAAACTGTCCTGTCGCTTCGCGCCGGGACAGGATCCGGATCGGGCGGTTGACGCATTGCGGGCGCATCTGATCGAGCACGCACCCTGGGGCGCGGTCGTCGATATCACCGTTGGCGCCACAAACGCCGCATGGTCGACCGACACCAACGGTCCCGCGTGGCAAGCCGCGACAGCGGCCATGACGGCGGCGTACGGGCGTGCGCCGGCGATCATGGGATGCGGCGGTTCGATCCCGTTCGTCGCGCCCTTCAGCGCCGCATTCGACGATGCACCGTGCCTGCTCGTCGGCGTGGAGGATCCGGCATCGAACGCGCACGGCGAGGACGAGTCATTGCACCTGACCGATTTCCTGCGCGCATGCCTGACGGAGGCGTTCTTGTTCGCCGAACTCGCCCGTCGCGGTGATCCCCAGGATCGATAGCCTCTCCTCGCCGCCGCTGCAACGGCGACGGTCGGGGAGGTGTCCGGACGCCTGGTGGGTCCCGCGGCCTTCAACGCCGACGGGGGTATGCACCGCATGCCCCGGCGGGTTCGATTCCCGTCCACCTCCGCTGCTGACACGATCGCGTTTCTGCCTTCGCGACACGACGGATCTGAGTGTCCCGCACGGTGTCAGGTCTCAGACGCGACCGTAGAGTCGCTCGATGACGTCCGCGTACTTGGTGTGCACGACGTCACGCTTGAGCTTCATCGACGGTGTCAGCTCTTCGGATTCTGCCGTCCACTCGTTCGGCAGGATCGCCCACTGCTTGACCTGCTCGACGCGTGAAAGCGCCTCGTTGGCCTCGTCGACCGCGCGCTGAACCTCGGCAAGGATGTCGCGATTCTCGACGGCCTGCGCCATCGTCACGGGACGCACGCCGTGGGCGACACACCATCCCGGCAGCGTCTCGACGTCGAGCACGATCAGCGCGGCAACGAACGCGCGGCCATCACCGACCGCGCACACCTGCCCGATGATCGGTGAGCGCTGCTTGATCGCCTCCTCGACGTTCGCGGGCGAGATGTTCTTCCCGCCCGAGGTGATGATGATCTCCTTCTTGCGGCCGACGATGGTCACGTACCCGTCGTCATCCATCGCCCCCAAGTCTCCGGAGTGCAGCCACCCGTCGTCGTCGATGAGTTCGGCGGTTGCCTCGGGTTGCCGCCAATACCCGGGAGTGACGTTGGGACCGCGGACGAGGATCTCGCCGTCGTCGGCCAACCGGACCTCGACGCCGGGCAGTGCCGGGCCGACCGTGCCGATGCGGATCTGGCCCGGCTTGTTCGCGGTCGCGACCGCCGTCGTCTCGGTCAGGCCGTAGACCTCAAGGATGCCGATGCCGATCGCCGTGTAGAAGGTCAGCAGATCCGCACTGATCGGTGCGGCACCCGAAACCGCGTACCGCAAGCGATCCATGCCGAGCCCGTGCCGGATCTTCGAGAACACCAATCGATCGAACAGCGCACGCTGAAGACGCAGACCAAGCGGCACCGGTTCGCCGGCGAGGTCGTGCCGGACCGCACGCATTGCTGAATTTATTGCCTTGTGCGCGATCGGCGCCTTGCGTTCGTCCTCGTCGATCTTGGCCATCACGGCGTTGTACATCTTCTCCCACACACGCGGGACGGCCATGAACATCTCTGGACGCGCATGCTGCATCGTCTCGGCGACCGCGGAGAGGTCCTTGACGAAGGAGATCGCGCCGCCGTGCCGCAGCCCGATGTAGTGGGTGACCATGCGCTCGGCGATGTGCGCCAGTGGCAGGTAGGAGATACCCCGCTGCCCCGGCTGGACATCGAGCAGCCTCTGGATGACGCTGAGTTGGAAGAGGATGTTCCGATGGGTGAGCACCACTCCCTTGGGCGGTCCGGTCGTCCCCGACGTGTAGATGAGCGTCGCCGGATCCTCGGGCGTCAAGTCCCGCCAGCACGATTCGACCAGGCCCGGTGAAGCCGTGAGCACGTCGGTACCTGTTGCGAGGAACGCCTCGAGCGTGACGATCTTGGGGTGGTCGAAGTCGACACCTTCAGGCTCAACGACCACCAGGCGCCGCATCCGGTCGTCGTCGAGTACGTCCCGCCACCGGGCGACGAATTCGGCGTTCTCGACGATCGCGACCGTGGCGCCGCTGTCGTCGGCGATGTAGCGCACCTGGTCGGTTGTCAGCGTGTTGTACACCGAGACGGGTACAGCGCCCGCGAGCAGCGCCGCAACATCAGCGATGACGTGTTCGGGCCGATTCGTCATCATCAGCGCCACGAATTCGCCGCGCGCGACCCCCGCATCGTGCAGCGCGGCGGCGAAACGGTGGGTCTGCGTGCGGTAGTCGTGCCAGCTGGAGGAGACGAACTCGTCGCCTTCTTTGACGATGAGGGCGTCACGGGCTCCGTGCATGTCGCACGTTGCGAGAAACACGTCGACGAGGGTGCGCCCCTCGATTTCGTCGAGGATCTCGTCCCGTTCGGCTGCGACCTCGGCGGGAACAGTAGTCGGCGACGCAGTCACGATCGGACCTCCGGCTGTCGGCGCGGCACGCGAAGTCGTGCGACTCTATTCGACCGAGCTGGGCAGGGTCACAGAATCGCGTCGATGGCCGCGAGCAGGAACACCGACGCGAGATACACCGTCGAGTAGTGGAACAGTCGCATGGCCGCCGCGACGGTCTGCTGGCGTCGCAGACGATGCGCCAGCACAAGCCACACGAGCGTCAGCGCAGGACCGCCGAGCAGAAACAACCACCCGGCGCCGGCGCCCGCCGCGTACAGGAGGACGACGGAGAACAGCAGGTAGCTGTACAGCAGGATCTGCCGGGTCGCCTCGGCATTGCCGTGCGTAACCGGGAGCATCGGCAGCCCCGCACGCTCGTAGTCGTCGCGATACTTCATCGCGAGCGCCCAGAAATGCGGCGGCTGCCACCAGAACATGATCGCGAACAGCAGCCAGGGCCGCGGATCAGCGAGCGACCCTCCGGTCACGGCGGCCCACCCGGTCAGCACAGGCATGCAGCCGGCCGCGCCACCGATCACGACGGCCTGGCT
Organism: Nitriliruptoraceae bacterium; assembly: GCA_040904785.1. GTDB lineage: Bacteria > Actinomycetota > Nitriliruptoria > Nitriliruptorales > Nitriliruptoraceae > JBBDSV01. Next base: position 20,129 of record JBBDSV010000048.1, on the reverse strand, counting down.
GGTGCGCCGCTTGAGCCCAATCGTGTAGACGAAGACGTAGAAGAAGATCGCCGAGGTGGCGAGCACTGCCGCGGTGAGATTGACGAAAGTCGCCAGCCACACGAATCCCGCGACGCCGAGCACGAACGCGAGGACGAGCGTCCCGGTGGCCGAGATGTCGTCGCGCGCGGTCGGCCGGGACGCGGTGCGTGCCATGCGTCGATCGACATCACGGTCGATGTAGTTGTTGCATGCATTCGCACTGCCCGCCGACATCGCACCACCGATCACCGTGGCGACAACGAGCCAGGTTCCGGGCCACGCTCCGGCCGCGATCACCATGGCAGGAACGGTGGTGACGAGCAGTAGCTCGATGATGCGCGGCTTGGTGGCATGCAGATAGCGCCGGGCGGTCTCCAGGCGCGTCGCGTGCGGTGTCTCGTAGCGGCCGGTCGGGTGCATCGGTCCGACGCTGGCATCGGCGTGTGCCGAGACACCAGCGGGATCGACGTCGGCCGCCACGACACTCCTCATCGACGCGTTGCGGCGCAGGGTACGCCCCGCCCAACGGGACGCGGAACTGATGGCACAGGCCCCACCGCTAGGCTGCCGCCATGCCCGTTGACCGCGCCGCCGACCGCGTCCGCCTGCGCCGCTTCACGTTCGCCGCAATCATCACGAACGTCGGCATTGTGTTCTCCGGCGGCCTCGTGCGGGTCACCGGCAGCGGGTTGGGGTGCCCTCGGTGGCCGTCGTGCGACGGCACCGATCTCGTGCCTGTCCCGGGCGGCGACCATGGCGGCTGGCAGGCGGCGCTTGAATTCGGCAACCGCCTGCTGACGTTCGTCGTGCTCGCAGCGGCCGTCGCCGTCCTTATCGAGGTCCATCGCACGCGACCGCACTCGCGCCTCGTCCATCGCGCCGCGTGGGCGTTGCCGATCGGTGTCGTTGTGCAGGCGCTGCTCGGCGGGGTGACGGTGCTCACCAGTTTGACGCCGATCATGGTCGCCACGCACTTCCTCGTCTCGATGGTGTTGATCGCGCTGGCCGTCGTGTTGCACGAGCATGCCGGCAATCCGAAACCAACGGGCGACGCGACGGCGATCGCCGACGTGGTGCGCCGTGCCACGACGGTGCTTGCGATTGTTGCCGCCGTCGTCCTGCTGCTCGGAACGCTCGTCACCGGGTCGGGTCCGCACGGTGGCGACGTCGACGCGCCACGGCTGCCGTTCGACATCCGACTCGTGGCGATCGCGCACGCGGATGCGGTCTGGATGCTGCTCGGCGTGACCGTCCTGCTCGTCGTGGCCACGTGGCGGCACGGCCCGGCACCTTTGCGCACTGCGATCCGCGTCCTGTTGGGGATCGAGATCGCCCAGGGCATGATCGGCTACACCCAATACGTGCTCGGTGTGCCCCCGGTGCTGGTCGCGGCACACATTCTGGGCGCCGCGCTGCTGTGGACCGCAGTGGTAACCGTGTGGATCCGCGCTCGGCTCGGTGGTGCGTCCGCCGTGTGACACGAACACGGGCGGAGATTAGCCAGCGGTGACGACGCGGCCGACCCCGTTCATATTCGGGTGAATCGCGCAGAAGAAGTACCACTCGGGCGGCAGGTCGGACCAGTTCGTGTCGCTGCTTACGAACGCCGTCGAGTCCGGCCCCGTGATTACCGTGGAGCTCGCATAGGTGGTCGAACCGGGCTCCGGCGCCTCAACAGTTCCACCGAGGTCGGTGATGACGACGTTGTGTTGCACGCCGGCCTCGTAGTTTTCGAACACGAACGTGACCACCTCGGACTCCGCCGACGGTTCGACGTTCCACTCGGTCACCGGCTCGCAGGCACCCTGCTCGCCGATGCAGAACTCGGTCGAGTTCTCGGCCGCGATCACCGGTGCGTCGTCGGGCACGACGACGAGCGGCTCGACGTTGATCATGCGGTCGGCGTCGTCGACGCCGCCAAGCAGCCCGGTCCCGACGGCCGCTCCCGCGATCAGTGGCAATGCGGCGGCGAAGAGAATGACGCCACGCTTGGCGAATCCGAGCCGTTCCTGGGCGTTGGCGAGACTGGCCGTGAACAGAATCCCGCCCGCGGCGACCGCGGCGAGGGTGAGCGCGCCACCCTTCGTGTTGTACAGCAGGCTCAGCGCGATCGAGCCGATGAACGCGCCCATCGTCACCAAGACGACGAGTGGCAGCGCGATCGGCAGGACGACCCGGGTGGAGATGCCGTTCTTCACGTCTGACCTCGAGGTTGAGCTGCGGTTCGGGTGGCGCGCCTAGGACGCGGGCATGTGGCCGGTGTAGACGATGACGACCGTGATCACGTAGAGCACGAGCGCGAACGCGAGCCCCGCGTACATCAGCAGGCTGAAGACCTTGGTGTCGAACTTCAGGTGCATGAACCAGCCGGCGACGTACAGGAACTTCACCGACATCAGCACGAGGAGCATGGGGATCGCGATCCGCCCGAAGTCGACGAAATACGTCGACACCTCAAGTGCCGTGAGCACCGCGAGCACGACGGCGATGTTGACGTAGTCACGCGGCGACGGGTGCGCGTGCGACGTGCTCGCGCGGTCCTCGTGGGAGGTATCGGTGGCAGTCATCGCGGTCACTCCTGGTCGGCGGAATCCTGGTTCGACGTCAGCCGACGGCGATCTCGGGGATCAAGTACACGACGGTGAAGATCACGACCCAAATGATGTCGACGAAGTGCCAGTAGAGCCCGATCATCTCGGTCTTGACGTCCTGGTGCGCCTGCACCTTCCCGGTGTGGCTGAACGCATACAGCGTCAACAGCAGCAGGATGCCGATGAACACGTGCGCACTGTGGAAACCGGTGAGCACGTAAAACGAGCTGGCGAACGGCGACTCGGTGAGGACGAGGCCTTCCTTGACGAACACGGTGAACTCGAACACCTGCCCGCCGAGGAACACTGCCCCCTGACCGGCCGTGGCGAGGATCCACAGTCGCATCCGGCGTAGGTCACCGCGCGCGTGCGCACTGTGCGCCAGCACCATCGTCAGGGAACTCATGAGCAGGACGAACGAACTGATCGACGTGAAGGGAATGTCGAAGATCCCGACACCCGGTCCGCCGGCGGTCGTCTGCAGGTACAGCAGATAGGCCGAGATGAACGCGCCGAAGAACAGGAACTCCGACCCGAGGAAGGTCCACATCGCCAGCTTGCGATTGTCGAGTCGCAGCGTGGTGTCGTGCGTCGTGGCCGCCACCTGGTTCCCTTCCCTTCTGCGCCGCACCACGTGTCGTGGCGTCCGGCTCGTCCGTCGTGATGGTGCCGTCGTCAGTGCGTGTGGTCCGCCGCCGTGTCCGCGTCGACCGGATCGTCGTCGCCTTCAGCCAACGGTTCGTGAATCCAGCCGAAGAGCCCGATGACGAACCAGAGCAGGCCCGCAACGATCACCGGCGGATTGACAAACACGAGGCCGTAGGCGAACGGGAACAGTCCGAGGCACGCGAGGAACGGCCACAGCGATGCGTCCGGCATGTGGATGTGCTCGTCCTCGGCGTCGTCGTCGGCTCCACCGTCGGAGGCTCCGCTCGGAACCGCGACCATCGAACCGTCCTCGGACTCGGCGTACTTGCGGTGCCAGAACTCGTCGCGCTCGGTCACCGTCGGGACGGTGTCAAAGTTGTGGTGTGCTGGCGGCGACGCGGTCAACCACTCGAGCGTGCGTGCATCCCACGGATCATCGCCAGCGGGCGCGCCTGAACGCAACGACGTCAGCAGGTTTGCCAGGAAGACGAGCGCTGACACGGTGAGCACGCCCACCCCGATCGTGCTCAACAGGTTGTAGAGCTCGACGGATCCGCCGAGTTCCGCCGGGAGCACGGCGGTGCGCCGGGGCTGTCCCAGCAGACCCGACATGTGCATCGGGCCGAACGTGAGGTTGAACCCGAGCAGCCACGTCCAGAAATGCCACTTGCCGAGGCGTTCGTTCATCAACTTGCCGGTCACCTTCGGGAACCAGAAGTACATCCCGGCGATGAGTCCGAACAGCGCACCACCGAACAGCACGTAGTGGAAATGCGCGACGACGTAGTAGGTGTCGTGCTGCTGGGCGTTGTGCGGCACGATCGCGTGGGTGACCCCCGAGAGGCCGCCGATCGTGAACATCGAGACGAACCCGACCGAGAACAACATCGGGGTGGTGAAGCGGATCTTGCCGCCCCACATCGTGAACACCCAGTTGAAGATCTTGATGCCGGTCGGTACAGCGATGAACATCGTCGTCAACGCGAACGCCGACCGCGGCACCGGGCCGAGCGACGTCGTAAACATGTGATGCGCCCACACGCCAAACCCGATGAACCCGATGGCCGCACCGGCGAACACAACGGCCGCGTATCCGAACAGTGGCTTGCGCGAGCCGACGGGCAGGATCTCCGAGACGATCCCCATGGCCGGCAGCACCATGATGTAGACCTCCGGGTGCCCGAAGAGCCAGAACAGGTGCTGGTAGAGCAGTGGATCGCCGCCGGTGGCCGGTTGGAAGAACTGGGCACCGAACAACGTGTCGAACTGCAGCATGAACAGCGCGACGGCGATGATCGGCATCGCGAACAACAGCAGGAAGTTCGTGACCAGCGACATCCAGATGAAGACGGGCATCCGCATGAAGGTCATGCCCGGCGCGCGCATGTTGAGGATGGTGACGATGAAGTTGACCGCTGCGGCGAGTGAGCTGACGCCGAGCAGCTGGAGCCCGACGGCGTAGAACCCCATGTTCTGGGCCACTCCCGTCGACAACGGCGCATAGCCCACCCATGCGCCGGCCGGCGCGCCACCGAGGAAGAACGACGAGTAGAGGAAGATCCCGCCGAAGAGGTAGACCCAGTAGCTGAAGGCGTTCAATCGGGGGAATGCGACGTCCCGCGCCCCGATCATCAGCGGGATGAGGTAGTTGAAGAACGCCGCCGACATCGGCATCACGACGAGGAAGACCATGGTCAACCCGTGCATCGTGAAGACCTGGTTGTAGATCTCCTCGCTGATGACCGAAGACTCGGCCTGAGCGAGCTGCAGTCGAATCGCCCACGATTCAGCGCCGCCAAGCGTGAAGAACGCCAACGTCGTCCAGAAGTAGAGGATGCCGATCCGCTTGTGGTCTGTGGTGCCGAGCCAGCTCAGCGGACCACGGCCGGAGGACGGCCGGAACGTCCTCGTCTCCGTCGTGCTCGACATGTGTTCGTCTCCTCCAGCGGTTCACAACCCGTCGCCGCGAATGGCGCCGCGCTACTCCAGCGTCATCAGGTACGCGACGAGCGCGTCGATCTCATCCTCTGACAGGTCGAGGTTGGGCATCCCGATGCCGTCGAGCTCGTAGCTCATCGCCTTCATCGACCCGGGATCACGCAACCATGCCCGCAAGTTCTCTTCGGTGAGGTCGTGAATCGCGCCGGCGAACTCGCTGCGGCTCATCAGGTGGGTCAGGTCCGGCGCCTGACTCGGGCTGCGCGACCCGTCCTCCCACACCTGGTGGCACGAAGCGCACGCCTGCCGGTCACCGAGATCACCGAACAGATCACGTCCGCGCGTCGCCAACTCGCCCGTCGGCTCGGCGGCCGGGGTCGTCTGCGCCTCGACCCAGGCGTCGAACTCCGCCGACGTCTTCGCGACCGCGCGGATACGCATGTTCGCGTGCGATAGGCCACAGAACTCGGCGCACATGCCCAGGTAGCGACCCGGTTCGTCGGCCTGGATGTTCAGCGTCGTCGTACGGCCGGGTTCGATGTCCTGCTTACCCGCCAGCTGCGGGATCCAGAACGAGTGGATGACGGCGTCGGAGACCTGGCGTGACGGGTCACCTGAAGTCATCTCGAGCCGCACGGGCGTCTCGGCCGGGATCACCAGCTCGTTGGCCGTGTAGATGTCGTGCTCGGGGTAGTAGAACTCGAACCACCAGCGGTGGCCGACCACCTCGACGACCAGATGGTCACCGTCGGGTTCGGTGCTGAGTTCGAAGATTCCGCGCACGGTCGGCACCGCGATCACCGCGAGAATCAGCGCAGGGATGATGGTCCAGACGATTTCGAGTTTGGTGTTGCCATGGACCTGTGCGGGAAGGGCGTCGTCGCCCGGCTTCTGCCGGAACCGCCACGAGGTGTAGATAACGAGGCCCTGCACGAGCACGAACACGACGAGTGCGAGGATGGCGACCGGGATGATCAGGTCGTGTGGGGCCTGGGCGAACGGTCCTGCGGGATCGAGCGCGTTCTGACCAACGTCACTGCATGCCGCGAGTGTCGACGCGGCCGCGAGCGTGAGCACAGTGGAACGCCGCGTTCGCCGCTGCGCCTGACCGCGTGGAGAGGAACTGTCGCGCAACGTCACGTCTCCTGTCGCTGACTCCCGCTCCGCGCGGGACGCACTCGCGCGGCCGGCCGGCAGGCCGATCACCACACGCGCGCACACATTCTCCGGCGGGGAGCCCGACGGGTCATAGTGTCGGTACGACCCGCCTCGGCGTGCTGGAGCGTAGCCGCTCGACCACCCGCGCATCCAACCCGCACCTCACGGCTCCCAACGGAACCATCGTGACGCTGCGGCGATCGCTGCGACTGCGGTCACCCCGAGCACCCCGAAGGCGACGGCATCGAACCCGCCGCCATCAAGTCCGGTGCGCAAGACGCGTACAAGCGCTCCGAGTGGCAGCAGCTGCCCGATTCCGGCGACCGAGGCGGGAAGCACGGCGACGTCGAAGGCGACGCCGCTGATCATGAGCAGCACGAGGAACAGCGCGTTCGTCAGCGCAAGCGTGGTCTCAGCCCGGAGTGCCCCGGCGATGAGCAGCCCCAGCGACGTCGCGGCAACGGCGCCGACGGCGATACCCAGCGGAACAACCGCCGCACCGCCCTCCGGCCTCCAGCCGAGCACGCCGATCGCGAGTGCCAGGACGAGCAGCGACTGCACGGCGACCAGCGCGGCAACCGCCAGCGCCTTCGCGGCCAAGAACCCTGCGGCCGGCAGCGGCGTGGACCCGAGCCGCTTGAGCACCCCGTATTTGCGCTCGAACGCCGTCTGGATGGGTACGGCGACCATGCCGGTCGCGACGACGGCGATCGCCAGTGCACCGGGGACGAGGAAGTCGACGGCCGGCACGCCGCCGGTCGGCAGCACGTCGACCTGCGAGAAGAACCCGAGGAGTCCGAGCGGGATGCCGAAGGTGATGATGAGGCTCTCACCGGAACGTACGAGCAACCGAAGTTCCATGAGCGCCTGGGCGCGAATTGCACGCAGCGCCCGCCTGACCGGCACACGGGAGACGTTTCGCATCGCTGGTGGGTTCATGCGTTCGCCCGGCCGGCTCGTCCAGCGGTCGGCGAAGCCTCCGCGTCGCCGTCGCTCGTTCCGCGGTCGGTGAGCCGGAGGAAGACGTCCTCGAGCGTGTGCTTGCCCGCCCGAAGCTCACCCAATCGGACGTCAGCACGCGCTAGTTCGCTGGCCAGGGCCGCAACCAGCGCAGGGTCGTTCGCCGCGTGCACCAGATAACGCGCGGGCCGCAATTCGGTCACCGTCGCACCGATGGCCGCACCGAGCGCGTCCGGATCGATCGGCGCATCGGTCGTGAACTCGATCTCGCCGCGGTCCGAATGCGTCAGTTCGTCCGGCGTGCCGAGCGCCATCAACCGGCCACGGTCGATGATCGCCACCCGGTCGGCGAGCGCCTCGGCCTCATCGAGCAGGTGCGTGGTGAGCACGATCGTCACCCCGGAGGCCTTGAGTTCACCGATGTGCGACCACGTCAGTCGCCGCGCGGCAGGGTCGAGGCCGGCCGTTGGTTCGTCGAGAAACACGACTTCGGGCCGGCCGATCAGCGCCATCGCCAGCGACAGCCGCTGCTTCTGCCCGCCCGACAGGTCGCGGAAACGCGCGCCGACGGCGTCGACGAGGCCGACACGTTTGAGGAGATCGTCCGGGTCGAGCGGATCCTCGTAGAACGCGGCGTACAGCCGCAGCACTTCGCCGGGCCGGGCCAGCGGATAGACCCCGCCTTCCTGCAACATGCACCCGACGCGGCGGCGGAGCCGTGCTGCGTCGCGCCGTGGATCAAGGCCGAGGACACGGACCGTTCCCCCGTCGGGCGTGCGATAGCCCTCACAGCATTCGACGGTCGTGGTCTTGCCGGCGCCATTGGGACCGAGCAGCGCGAACGTCTCGCCGGGCGCGACGTGCAACGACAGCCCGTCGACCGCGGTCGTCGGGCCGTAGCGCTTCGTCAGCCGTTCGATGTCGATGGCGATGGCGAGTCCGTCCGTTGGCCCCGGCACGCGGCATGTGCGGTCCGTTCGCGACCTGCCCGAGCGCGCCGGTGCCGCCGTGAGGATAGCCCTGGACGACACTCGGCCCTCTCGCACGCCGAGCGTGCAGCGGGCAATCACGATGCGCGCGGACGAAGGCCGCCGACCCACAACTGTTGCAACGAAAACCATCGAATGGAGCCTGGTGCTGGAGCCTGGTGCGATGGCGATTTCGTCGCGCACGACGCTATGCTTCGCGTGCGGCTTCGCGCCGCCGCGGCCCCGTGTGTCCCCCCGTCGCACGGGGCCGCTCCTTTTGTCACCGCACGTTCGCTCCCATGGTCCCCGCAGGCGCGGACACGCGTGCATGACGGCGCAGCAGCGGTACAGACACGTGGCGTACGTTGCCGACCACCACCCGCACATCCGAGGCGACCAACCGATGACCGGAACTGCGGTGACCAGAACGTTTCGCCTACACCTGCCGACGCAAGCCGACGCCGACATCGTCTCGGCGAAGCTGTTCGCGGCTGGTGCGCTGGGACTGTGGGAGTCAGCAGACGGGCTCGTTGCCTGGTTCGAGCAGCCGGTCGAGCTCGACCGTGACCTCGCCGACGAGGCGACATGGTCACGCGAACCCAATCGCGACTGGCAGGCCGAGTGGAAGGCGACGATCGAACCGATCG
>JBBDSV010000048.1:0-11188 GCA_040904785.1 Nitriliruptoraceae bacterium | reverse complement strand
CCCCCCCGGCCGCTTCCACATCGTGCCGAGTTGGCTCGCACCCGGATATGTCGCTGACGACCCCGACGACATCATCGTGCTCGACCCCGGTCGCGCCTTCGGTTCGGGACATCACGCGACAACGGTGATGTGTCTCGAGTTGCTCGACGACTGCGATCGCAGCGACAGCCTGCGAGGAAGCACGGTGGCGGACGTCGGCTGTGGCAGCGGAATTCTGGCGATCGCCGCAGCCAGACGGGGTGCGACTGTCACCGCAATCGACATCGATCCGGACGCGATCGACGTGACCGCAAAGAATGCGGTCACGAACCGCGTCGACCTCACCACGACACACCGCGGCCTCGACGCGCTGACCGGCCACTACGACATCGTCGTTGCCAACCTGCTCACCGATGTCATCGCGACGCACGCCACACGACTCGCCGCAGCGACACGACGGACGCTCCTCGTCAGCGGGATCGCCGACGAGCGCCGCGACGTCGCCTTCGACGCACTCGCCGCAGCAGGCCTGCAACCGGAAGAATCGCGATCACGGGACGGATGGACCGCAGCGGTGTGGACATCGGCCGGGGAGCCGTCATGCGCCGACTGACTGCCTCGGGCCTGGCCATCGCCATCGCCGCAGTGTCACTCGTGGCGTGTGTCGAACCGGAACTCGCACCTGACGACGCCGACGACGGCGGCGCTCCCGAGACGACCGTCGACGTTCCACCGTCCGACGATGAGCTGCGCCTGCAGGTAGGCGTGCTCGTCGAACAACTCACGACGCTGCGCGCCACCCTCGATGATGTCGCCGCGATCGACGACGTCTCCGACGCGCGCGCCGCGGGGGACATCGCTCGCGTCCTGCTCATCGACGGCGACCGAGGCGGCGAACCGCCGCTATTGCCGAACGACGCTGCCGACCGCGCATCGACACCGGACAATCCCGCGGTGCTGCTGTCCGTACTCGCCGAGGCGCGCGCGACATCCAGCGCCTTCGCCGAAGACGTCGAAGCCGTCGTCGCCGACCAGATCGCCGGCGACCTCGGTGCCTGGCAACGCGACCCGCAGGGCATGGTGCAGCTCGCGTCCACCACTGCCGCGTCAGCCGACAACATCGCCGCGCTCGAGACGGCGATCCTGGCTCTCGCCGGCGAAGGAACCCGCACCCTCGCCTGGGTCGAGGTGCTGCGATCGGCGCCCGATCTGGCGACCGCACATGCAGCCGCCGAACGCGCCGCGACGCACGTCGAACTGATTCTCGACGCACTCGAAGAACTCGACGCAAACGTCGTGGGGTCATCGTGACCGGCGAGCATGAGGTGTTCATCGACGGGTTCACCCACGGTGGTGAAGGCGTTGCACGGATCGATGGCAAAGCCGTGTTCGTCGCCGGCGCAATCCCCGGCGAGCGGGTTCGCATTCGCGTCGTCGACGACCGGAAGCGCTGGGCCCGCGCACACCTGCTCACCGTGATCGAAGCGAACGACGATCGCGTCGAGCCGCCGTGCGTCTACGCGAGCGAATGCGGTGGGTGTGACCTGCAGCACGTGCGCCCATCGGCGCAACGTGCCCTCAAGACCCGCGTCGTTCGTGAGCAACTCCAGCGGATCGGTGGGATCGCCGCTCCGCCGGTTGATGAGTGCCGTGCCGTGGGACCCGACCTCGGCTATCGCACCCACGCGCAGTTCCACGTCGCCCCCGACGGCCGCCTGGGATTCCGTCGCACGGCCTCGCACGAGGTCGTCGCCGTTGACGAATGCATCGTCGTCAACGCGGCCGTCCAACGCGTCGCCGACCAGGTCGCGCCGACGTCAGCGGCGAAGGCCGCCGTGCGCGCACACCCGTCCACCGACACCGCGGCGGTCGTGCTCACCCCTGGTCGTGAGGGGCTCGACGTGCCCGGCGGCGAGTTCGATGTCCTGCTGGAGCAGCCGGATGGGCGCACGGTGCGTTTGCGTGGTGACGGCGTGCTGCGTGAACGCGTTGCAGGTGCGGACTTCACCTTCGGCGCATCGTCGTTCTTCCAGGTCAACACGGCCGGGGCGACTGCACTCGTTGATGCGGTGCACGACGCGATCGGCACGATCGACGGCGACCTCGTGTGGGACTTGTACGCCGGCGTAGGACTGTTGTCGATCCCGCTCGCGGCAGCGGGTGCTGACGTCATCGCCGTCGAATCCGACAGTGGCGCCGTCGCCGACGCAGAAACGAATGCGGTCAGCAATGGAGTCGTCGTCGACGTCATCCACGACGATGTCGCCGAGGTCGTCGCGCGCGCGGCGAACGGCGATCGTGCCGTCGACCTCCCCGATGTCGTCGTGCTCGATCCGCCACGATCGGGCGCTGGTCCGGCAACCGCAGCGAACCTTGCCGCCCTTGCTCCGGGTCGGATCATCTACGTCGCGTGCGATGTCGCCGCGCTCGCGCGGGACGCGCGGGTGCTCGAGGAGCACGGCTACCGGCTGCGCAACGCGGTGCCGTTGGACCTGTTCCCGATGACCCACCACGTCGAGGTCGTCGCCACGTTCGCACCGTGACGATCAGCCGAAGTACATGCCGCCGTTGATCTCGAGCACCTGCCCGGTCATGAAGCCGCTTGCCGCCGGATCGGCGAGGAAGAGCGCCGCGGCGACGAAGTCCTCGGGCGCACCGAGTCGTCCCATCGGTATCCGCCCGACACGCTCGACAAGGCCGGCTTCCGACGTGTGGCGATCCTGGAGCGGGGTGTGCACGATGCCCGGCGAGATGGCGTTCACCCGGATGCCGTCGGCCGCGAGATCCTTCGCCATGGACCGAGTGAGCGAGTTGACCCCACCTTTCGCCGCCGCATACAGACCCGCGCCGCCACTGGCCCCCGTCTCGGCGGTCACCGAGGTCGTATTAATGATCGAGCCAGTCGATGCGCGAATGGCGGGCATCGCTTCCCGGCATGCGCGAACCACCGACAGAAAGTTGAGTTGCACGATTGCGTCCAGCGTCGCGTCGTCGACGGTGTCGATGTCGACACGGGCGATGAGTTCGCCGGCGTTGTTGACGAGCACGTCGAGCCCGCCGAGCGTGTCGACGGCGGTACGCACGACCGCTGCCGGGGCGTCGGGCTCGGTGAAGTCGCCGGCAACTGCAAGCGCCTGCGGCGCACCGAGCGCTTCAGCCTCCTCGACGACAGCCTGAGCGCCCGACGCATTGCGGTGGTAATGGACGGCGACAGATGCGCCGGCCGCTGCGAAGCCCCGAGCGATCGCCGCACCGATCCCGCTGCTCGCTCCGGTCACCAGGACGCGGGTGCCAGCGAATCGGTGGTGGTCGGCCATGCTGTCGCCCCCAGCGCAATGTGAGCCGACCACTCTACTACTGCTACTGAGCTCACCCCAGTGCAGCACGCGCGGATTCGGTCGCGGCGATCTCGACACCGTTCGAGCCACCCCAGATCTGTGCGAGGATCGGATGTGCCCGGCCCCGACACGAGGCAACCGCACGCGCGGGTCGGGTGTCGAGCACGCATGCGACGTCGTCGACGACAGCATGCCGCTCGAAGTCGACACGAAGATCACGCATTCGACGGGCTGCGGCATCACGATCCACGCGGATGGCGCCGCTCGCGTAGTACTCCGGAACATCGAGTGCACGCACCGCATCCTGTGCCGTCGCTGCAGCGAGATCCGCAAGTTGTCGCTCTGCGAGAAACATCGTTGCGGCGTCGATCACCAGCGCGACCATCGCCAGAAACACAAGCATCGCCGCCGGAACGAGCAGCAACACGTTCCCCTCTTCGGTGTCACGGCGATTCACCACGGACACTGCCGTCCGGCCGGCAGCCCTGAGCGATACGGATCGACGACCTGACCGCTCGTCGCCATGACGTCGATCCCGTCGCTCCATCCGAACCGACCGAGCGCGGTGGGATGCACACGGATCGTGACGCGATACCGCACAGGATCGCATCGACCGAGCGACGTGGATCGCTCCGCTACGACGTCGTACTCGACATCCTTGTGACCATCCTGCCGGAGCACACGATCGGCGGCCACACGAGCCTGCACGTGTGGATCGCTGCCGATCGGCGTCGAGATCGCGGCGCGCGTTGCGGCACGTGCCGCATTCGCTGCGGCAAATCGTGCGTCAATGACAGCCCAGCCATTGACGAGAATCAGCGATCCGACGACGAAAAGCAACACACCGAAGATCAGCGCCTCTGCTCCGCCGACAAATGCCGCTTCTCGCGAATCCGTTCGCAGCCTCCGCGTCGAGCCATCCATCAGGGGCCGACCTCTCTCTGCATGACGACCGTTCGCTCGACGAGCTTCGGAACCGCCGACACGCTCCCATGACGCGGCCGGCCCGGTGACGGCATAACCACCGAGACTCGCACGGTCGATGGCCGTTCCTCACAGACAATCTTCACCGCAGAACGCCCGCTGATGGGACCGAGGCGCCGCCTTGCGACATCCTCCGGGGTCGGGCTCGAGCCCGCGCATCCACGTCCTTCTGCAGCGGCGTACCGCGACGCGTCGAACGCCGCGGCGCCGACGACCGACGAGGCGAACAGGTGGAGTGATACCTGCGCCGCAACGAGAACGAACGCGAGGAACATCGCGAGCGAGAACATCGCGGACACCGGTGACGCCCCGGACTCGTGGCGATGGCGCTCTTGACGTCCCGTCGCCATCGGCTCAGCCCCCGATCTGCTGCACTTCGTTCTCGATGCGCTCAGCAGCGTCGGTGACGGTCCGGTTGAAGACGACGTACATCCCCGCACCAATCACTGCCATGATGAGCACCACAATTGCGGCCGAGATCACACCTTCTCCTGCCTGACGTGCACGCCGACTACGTTCATCCTTCTTCATGTTCCCCCCGTTGGTTCGGTTCTCTCTTGCAAGCCATGTGTCCGACGGTGATGCAGGTCCGGGTCAACTCCCGAGGAATCTCTCGAGCGCCGACATGAACGGCACCCCGAGAAACAGCGCCCCCGGCACGATCGTCGCGATCGTGACGGGGATCCATACCTGCTGTGCACGTTGTTCGATGGTCGCCGCCAACTCCCGGTGGAGATCACGATTCAGCGTTCGAGACTCATCGCCAATGAGTCGGCTCAGCTCCGCGGTTTGCTGATCTAGCGCCAACAGTGCGGCAAGCCGACGCACACCGTCCGTGTCGGCGACTGCAACCCACTCTGCCAGCGCGTCATCGAGCGCAGCGCCCTGTCGAACGCGAGCGACAACTCGGGTCAGGTCTTGCGCACACAGGCCGCTTCCGCGACGGCAGATGCGGTCGAGGGCCGCGATCGTCGAATATCCCGCGGCCACGAGCGTGCCGAGTTGCTCCGCGACGACCGGGAGTTCGCGCTGACGAACACGGCGGCTTCTCCCCTCGCGTCGAAGCAGCGCCTGCTCGACGACCAGTGCGCCAAGTATCGCGGACGAGACGGTCACGAGCGCCGTCACCATCAACGGCGCGCCGAGCGTGAGCGCAGCCGTAGCCGCCGTTACCCCCCACCCAATCGACCAGGTCGCTTGACGGAGTCGAAATGCCGCCGGATCACCGTGCGACGCGACTCGTTTCAGCCGAATCGAGATGTCGTCCGAAATCCCGCAAGCGCTGGCGATGGCGTCGCCAATGCGACGCACCGTCATGCTCACGCTTGGCATCGCCGTGAATTGCCCTGCCGAAGGCGAGAATCGGCTTCGGGGAGCCGACGAGCAGAACGGCGCGAGTCGATCAACGATTGACAGCCGGGTCAAGACCGGGACCTCGCTCAACAGCATGGCGACACCGCCGACGAACAGCGCGAAGGCAAGCCACATGCCGGCCCTCATCTCCGACGCTCCCCGTGGCCATCGGCGACACGGCCGTCGCGATCCGCGAAGACCCGGCGTTCAACCGGAAGTACGAGGAGGCGCGATGCCCACACCCAACAACCGGCAAGCAACACGAGCGCGCTGACAACGACCACTTGCCCGGTAGGCGCGGCATACGCAGCTCGTCCGTCACCGATGAGCAGTCCGACCAGCGCCATGCCAAACGGAACTGCGAGCACAAATGCTCGCGCGAATCGAACACCCGACTGGCGTGCTCTCGCATCCTTTCGGGCGTGCACATCCCGAAGCCGATCGTCGATGAGTTGGCGAAGTCGCCCGTCGATCGTTGCGCCGCCGACTTCGTGTGCAACGAGCAGTGTCTCGGAAATCGTGTCGGCCGACGGGTCAGCAAGATGCGCCCGCCAAACGTGGAGCATCCGACGAAAATCGGTCGAAACCTGCCACTCGCGTGCTGCTGCGCCAAATGCTGGCCGAAGGGATGCCGGAGCACGTTCGCCTGCGGCGATGAGCGCAATCGGGATGGATTGACCAAGACTGGAAACCCCCACGCGTATCGATTCGAGCAGTGCCGGCCAGGCATCTCGCGCTTGCTCACGGCGCCGATCACGTCTCCCCCGAACAATGAGCACCGGGACCATCGCGCCGCCGCCCGCCATCACAACGGTCGTCGCCGTTCCGCCGTACACCGCATGGCCGACGAACGCCGCCACACTGCAACACCCCGCGATGACGAGGATGACCTGCCAAGCGCGTACCCGCGGAAAGCCGGCCTGCACGATCGTGTCTCGAAGATCCGAGATCAGACGAGAGACCCACGCAGGCCGACGGGCGAGCCGCCGCACGGCGGCCGCCGGACGTGAGACGCACAGGTAGGCACCGATCCCCGCGAGAAGGGCGAGAATCAGGCGAACGACATCATCACGCATAGCCGACGCTCCCTTCGGCACGGAGAAGTTCTGCAACGTCGATGCCTGCAGCGGAAAAGGCGCGCGCAGCACGGATCGGGACATCGCCGGTCCAAGCGAGCACGCCGCTTTCCGGATCACGCCGAAACACATCGGTGGCGGTGAATTGCATGGATTGTTCCTGTGTCTGTCGATCCTCGACCGCGAGGATCTCCATGACCTGCGGCACACCTGCGATGCGGTCAGCGAAGACGACAAGATCGACGGAGTCGCTGACGAGGGCATTGAGCGCGGCGGCAGGCAATTCCGATCGCGTATCCGCCAATTGCGCGATGAACCGAAGTCGCGCCAGCGCCTGGCGCGCTGAAGCCGCGTGGATCGTCGTGTAACCGGTCACGCCTGATGACAGCGTCAGAAGCAGTGGCAACGCCTCGCGGTCACGCACTTCTCCCACGATCGCGACGTCCGGCGCCATGCGCAGGAAGCCGGCGACGAGACGACGGAGGTCGACCGCGGCCCGATCACTACGCGGTGGACGTGTCTGCATAGATGCAACATTGGGCAGTGGCACATCGATCTCGAAGACTTCTTCTGCGGTCACGATGCGCAATGAGGGGTCGAGTGCGGCGGCGCAGCACGACAAGAGCGTGGTCTTTCCAGCTCCGGGGCGTCCGGCGATGACGATTGAGAGCCGTGCCCGAGCCGCCGCGCGGAGAAACGCCGACGCCTCTGACGTGAGCATCCCAACGGCGACGAGGTCATCGAGCGCTACGAATCCGACACCCGTGAATTTCCGGATGTTTACGAGGTGGTGACCTCCCCGGCCGACGTCGCGGTGAACGATGTGAAGTCGGGCGCCATTCGCAAGCTGTGCGTCCTGCAGCCCCTCTGCGGGGTCGAGCTTGCGCTGCGCTTCGGTGGCGTCGTCAAGGATCTTCGTGAGCGTGCGGGACACATGATCGTCGTCGTGGAACGTCGCGTGGTGATATCCGGAGACTCCGCGATGGCGCCGGACGAAGACCTGGTCGGGTGCGTTGATCATGATCTCCCAGACATCGGGATCGTCGATCAACGGATCGAGCGGCCCGTAACGGAGCAGGTTGTCTTCGACGGCCCTTCGCACCCGCGGTTCGTCAGCGATCGGCACCTGCTCACGGCCCCGATCCACGTCGAATGTCCACTGCTCGATCTCATCATCGATGAAACGTCGAATCGTGTCCGTAGTCGTCGCGTCGGCGTCGAGCTGAGCACCCCGAAGCCGTTCGAGTACGCGTAGTTCGATCGCACGGACCGGCGAGCGACCGGCGGTGTTCTCTATCGATACTCCCATGCTCATCCCCCGACCGTGGCGACGAAATCGCGCTCCCCGTTGCCACCGTTCAGCTGGCGCGGGCCGAGCATCATGAGTGCGTCGTGCACGTTGCGAGCAACGCGCGCCGGAACTGGACGCGGAAGGGGGCGTCCGTCGCGAAGTGCCGACTCCGGACGCCATCGAGGCAGAAGGAGTGGCCGTGAGAGACCGTTGGCGCGGCCAACACGTACGTCAACGACCAGCGCTCGAAGCGCGCGCGTGACGGACGCACGACCAGCAGCACTTCGCGGTGCTCCGTGAATTGCACCACGAATACGCTCGAGCGGAACACCGAACCGCAGCAATTGATCAACGACACGGACGAACGCGTGCAGCCCTTGCAACGACGCAGTTCCGGCGACAAGGATCAGGTCGGCACCGGCCATCGCCGTTCGGGCAACCCCGTTGCGCTCCTCGATGTCAAGGGACCCGGTCTCGCGAACCCCGTCGAGATCACGGTCGACATCGGCAACGACAACGTCGACCGCGGACCGCGCGACCTTCAGGACTGAGGCGATTGACGCGGTGTCGAGCATCGCCCAATGCGTGCCCTGACGCAGACCTGCGAGCAGGCGATAGCCGCGCGATGGCACCGCAAACGTGAGCTCGCGGATCTCGGCTTCGGTCAGCCCTCCGAGCCGACACTGTTCGCACACCTCGACCAGTGCCGGCGTCCGCACGGTGAGGTTGTGGAGCATCGCCTGGTCCGCTTCGCGGCAGAAGTCCGCAAGGAGGACCGTCCGGGGCGCCAGTGCGGGCGTCCGACGCACTTCCCTTCCCACCCCCGACAGGCCTTGCGCGAGCGCGATCGCCAGCGTCGACGCTCCGGCGCCCCCCGACCCGGTGACAGCAACGAGCGTGCCGTGCTGACCGTCACCATCAGGCTGCTGTGAAAGCGCCGGAGACGTCGTCGGACCTTGCCGGTCAGTCGAAGCGCTCTCATCGGCGGCGGTCGGCTTGATTCGATTCAGACTCCCAACGAGATCATCGCGGGTGAATGTTGGGGGCAGGACGTCCGCCGCACCGGCCGCCCGCCATCGTGAAGCCTTGTCGACGTCATCGACGACGATGCACGGGCCAACTTCCGAAGTGAGCTGACTGACCTGTTCAGCTCCGATACCGGGCACTCGACCATCGACCAAGACTGCCGCAGCCGCTTGTCCGTGTGCCGCACGCGCGAATACCTCGTCAATCGTGAGGCAACGCACGAACTCGACGGGAACGATGCCCGACGACGACCATGCCCCGACCCGCGAGAACCACGGCGCACGCGGGGCCGCCACACCGAGAACAACTTGGGTCTCCATGACTACCGCTCCAACGCGTCCGGGGCGCTCGCTGCCCCGCGAGGAGTGAGGTCAGCGAGGACGTCGTCCGCACTCTCGACGCGATAGCGAGAAGGCATCGCTGATGTCTGGTCCGAGATCGCGCGGGCGAGAAACACATTGGCCGTCCGCTGCGCGTGACCAACGGCTTGAACATCCGAGGGCGAGTCGAGTCCGAGCCGGAGGATGATCTCGTCGTCCGCGAGTCCGCGATCCCCTCGGTCGACGGCAAGCACGGGGACATCCCGCGCGAGGTAGTCCGTGAACGAACGACCCGATCCGGAATACGTCGCCAGCACGTCGACCTGCATTCCTGGGCTGACGTCACCCGCGAGGGCGTCGCGCGGCGGCAACGACACCGCGGTCTCGTGCTTGGCGGAAAATGCGGGGGCCGTCACCACATCGCTCCAACGCAACAGATCTCCGGCGGCAATTGGCGCGGCGGTCACGCGGCCGACGAGTTCATCGCGAGCTTGGGAACGAATGGCGTTGCGGGCAATGCCGGGTGGCAGCTCGATCGCAGCGGACCCGACTGGCAGCTGTTCATCGCCGGGGCCGACAACAGTGCCGACGTCGACGTCGTCGGTCGCCACCAGGTAGCGCGTCGTCGGTGGCGCATCTGCACGTTGTCCCAGCTGCAGCGCACCGAAGGCGGACACCGCGATCAAGGCTGTACCGACGACGACCCGAACGTTGATCCGCCGTCGCGCAGGACGGATAACGCGATCGTTCGCATGGCCCGTGTGCTCGCTCGTCGGTGCGGTCGGGACATCAGCCATCAACCGACCTCCCGCGCCATGCCGTGCGCGGCGAAACCCGACGGGTCGATGGACGTCGCAACGCCCGCTCGGTATCGTCCTTCCCAATGGGAGGGAATGAAATGCCACAAGAAGAGATCGAGTGGCTGAACACCAAGGCAGCCGCGCGTCGGCTTGGCATCACGACGCGGACGCTCTACCGCCTGATCGACGACGGCAAGCTTCCCGCCTACAAGTTCGGCCGCGTCATCCGCCTGCAGCGCGCCGAGGTGGACGCGTTCATCGAATCCGCGCGTATCGCTCCCGGCGAACTCGGACACCTCTACACCGAACAGTCGACCCAGCCGGCGGACTGACGCCTCGTCGCTCCCCGCAGCCACGATCATCATCGGCGGCCCTGCCCACGCCATGCGATTGTCTGCACGGCAGTCAGCGCAACGACCTCGTGGGAGTGCTCGGCACTGCGAACAACCAGCACGTCGTCGCCGACGCTGGCCAGCGGCGCAACAGCCGTCGCCTGACCGTGGACTACGACGACACACGGAACCTCGTCTTCCCAGATGTTCTGGGCGATCTCCCGTAGGTCGACGTCGTCCGCGATGTCACGAGAACCGGTCGTGCGGAACCCTTGCGCATCTTCCGGACTGTTCGGACGGACCATCCGAACCGCACGCAACGCGACTGCGGTGCTCCACCCGTTGACCGACGGATCGACAACGGCCGTATCGATACCGACACGGACGAGGCGACCGGCGACCGAGCGTTCGCCCGCAACGCCGAGGCACACGGGCACAGCGTCGTCGCGGGCATCGAGCAACACACCCCGGATCGTGGCGCTGTCGTGCGCCGCGAACTGGCGATCCGCTCGTTGCCGCCGATGCTCGGCCGCGACCGCGACACGCGATTCGTCGAGCAACTGGTCAAATGGATCCGGTGCCACACGTCGCTGCTCGACCGCGTCCGCGGTCGAATACGACAATGGCACGCGCGTAGTGCCGCGCATGCGTCCCCCGTACATTTCCCCCGAATGACGCGCACCACGATA
>JBBDSV010000047.1:0-1142 GCA_040904785.1 Nitriliruptoraceae bacterium | reverse complement strand
CCGCTGTCCCGCCTGGTCGGCGAGCAGTCGCAGATTGTCCCCGAGGCGATCGGGGTCGGCGTAGCGTTCCGCGGCACCCAGCGCGCGCTGCTGGAGGCGCTGCACGACGCCGATGATCGCCTCATGTCCCGCATTGGCCACAATCATGGTGAGAAAGCGCCCTGCGGCGAGTCGGGCGTCGCGAACCATGTCCCAAGCGGTGCTCCACACGAGCGCGCGGGGGAGTGGGTCGGCGAACGCGTGGAGCCGGTCGGTCGCCACGGTGGTCGAGTCCTCGTCGAGTCGGACCTTGGCGTACGTCAGATCGTCATCGTTGAGCAGCAGGACGTCGCCAGCGCGCACGCCGGAGAGATCGGTGACCTCGGTCCGTTCGCCGGCGATGTCGAGTTCGACGCGCGTCCGCCGAACGAGTCCGTCGTCCGTGTCGTCGTAGACGCCGACGGCGATCCGATGACGTCGCAACACCGGGGTGTGGGTCGTCGTCCAGGACGGCGGCTCGTCGCGCTGCTCGATAGTCACGCGACAATAGGACCCATCCTCGCCAATCTCGACGTGCGGGACGAGTTCGTTGACGCCGGTGGTCAACAGCCACTCGTCCCGCCAAGCCGCCAGGTCGCGCCCGCTGGCGGCCTCGAGCGCGGCGAGGAAATCAGCGAGCTCGGTGTTGTCCCACGCGTGGTCGGCGAAGTACTGGCGGCATCCGGCGAGGAATGCGTCCTGTCCGACCCATGCGACGAGTTGGCGTAGGACGCTGGCACCCTTGGCGTAGGTAATGCCGTCGAAGTTTTGATGGACGCTCTCGACATCGGGCATCCGGTCTGCGACGGGATGGGTCGAGGGGAGCTGATCTTGCAGTTTCGCCCACGCCTTGAGTGCATCGAGGAACGTGACCCAGGCGTCACCGAACCGCGTCGCTTCGACCTGGGCGAGCTGCGACATGAATGTCGCGAACGACTCGTTGAGCCACAGATCATCCCACCAGCGCATGGTCACGAGGTCGCCGAACCACATGTGGGCCATCTCGTGGAGGATCGTTTCTGCGCGGCGTTCGTGGAGGGCGTCGGTCACCTTGGAACGGAAGATGTATGCCTCGGAGAACGTGACGCAGCCGGGGTTCTCCATCGCGCCCGCGGAGAACTCGG
>JBBDSV010000046.1:0-1144 GCA_040904785.1 Nitriliruptoraceae bacterium | reverse complement strand
TCGGTGAACGGGACTTGTTGACCGTCGACATCGACCAGGAACTCGTTGAGCGGAACCATCGATCCAATGATCTCACCAACGGCGATGTACCCGCCACCATTGCCGACGTAGGCGAACACGCGCATGCCGGCTTCGACGTTACGGAGGAACTTCCAAAAGGGCGCTCCGCCGCCTGCGCCGACGAACCCGTACTTGATTCCGTGAGCCCAACGAGCCTCTGCAGGGTGATCGTCAGCACGGCCAAGGGGGACGAAGATGTCGCGGCCGTTCCAGGCCTTCTTCTGGCCCTTGTGTGCCCTCTTCGGGGTGACCTTGACCTCGTCCTCAGCCGGCGGGCGGAGCCAGGTTCGTGACAAATACTCGCGATCGCCGTCGAGGAAGTGCGAGAAGACGACTGCGTTGACCGGGACGTCGTAGTCGTCGGCGAGGTACTCGATGATCCGTGGGGTCGCGGTGTCGAGGGTGGCGCCGACGATGGTCAGCTTGTGTTCAGCGTTGAAGGTCTCTTCGTCCAGCCAAGCCGCGAACCGGGCCGCGTAGGCGGCGCCGAGATCGATCTCGTCGGTGTCGATTCCGTCATCAACGGTGCGACGGCGCCAGATGTCCTCAACGCCCGCGAGCGTGAGCGTGCGAATCCACCAGCCGTAGTCGAGGACCTGCGCGACGACGTCACGTGGGGTCTTGTCGCGCTTGAGTTCGATGGCGTGCAGGCGGGCCTCTTCGTCGATCGCGAGGATGTCGAGGTACTTGCCGTGACTGGTAAGCACCTGCCGGTCGACGATGAGTAGCTGGTCGGGTCCGAGCAGGTCCGGGTCGGCGACGATCAGATCCTCAAGCCGTGCTTCGAGATCCATCGGCGAGGCCAGCACGGGGACGGGCTTGGCACCCTCGACTCGCCACATCGACGTTTGCAGTGACACCGGCGCTCCTCCGAAGCCTCATCGCAGCGCAACGTAGACGGCCCGACCATGCCGCGACGCCAGCACATGCCTCGAAACGGCAGCAGCCGCCAGCGTCATCACGGCGCTATGGGCGGACCGCATCGATCAAGGCGCCGCACACAGTCACGGTCTCGGGCGCCGGCGGGCATCGGTACCCGGCAAGGGCCGGGTGGTTCAGACTGGCGGGGGGCGTCCGGGCATCC
>JBBDSV010000045.1:0-6946 GCA_040904785.1 Nitriliruptoraceae bacterium | reverse complement strand
GCTGGCCGCCGACCGTATCGATGCTGCCGCCGCCGGGGTCGACAAGTTGGAGAAGACCGCTGCCGACTTCGGCTCAACGTTCCTCGAAGCGATCGCCACCGAGGGCCGCGGGATGGTGCTGCTCGCGGCCGGTGACCCTGCGCGGGCGGCGGAGAAGCTGCGCCTGGCGTGGCAGGCCCTGGACGCGCCCTACGAGTCGGCCCGGATCCGTGTGGCCCTCGCGCGCACGTTCCAGGAACTCGGGGACGACGCTGCAGCCGAGATCGAACTCGACGCCGCCTCCGAGGTTTTCACGCGCGTGAAGGCCGCACCAGCACTCGCACAGGCCGACACCCTGTCGCGCCGGACGGGGCGGGCAAGGCCGGGAGGGTTGACCCCCAGGGAGGCGGAGGTGCTCCAGCTCGTCGCGACGGGAGCGTCAAATCAGGATGTCGCCGACACCCTCGTGATCAGCGAGAAGACCGTGGCACGGCATCTGAGCAACATCTTCGTCAAGCTCGGCGTCGGGTCACGTGCGGCAGCCACCGCCTGGGCCTACGAGAACGACCTGCCCTGACTCGCGCATCTGAACCTCGCGGCATGAGCGTGCGTCTACACCGTTCTATTCACGTCGCGACAGCCGTGGCAGATGGGCCGTTCGCCCGAAGCGGGCACGACTGATCGCGTGAAGGCTGACCGCAGCCGTCGATACACGGCGTACCACTGCCATCGCGAGAAGGACCTCTCATGGCCCCGCAAGCGGCAACCTCGAACCAGATCCGCGATGCCTGGGACACGGTCGCGGACGGATTCGACGAGCATGTCACCCCGCGCACGCTCGAGCTCGGCGAGCACATCGTGTCGCGTCTCGGTCTGTCACCCGGAGTACGCGTGATCGATATCGGCGCGGGGAGCGGCGCGTTGAGCCTCCCTGCCGCGAGAGCCGGCGCCGAGGTGCTTGCGATCGACATCGCTCCGACCATGGTCGAACACCTGGCGGCCCGGGCAGAAGCCGCGGGCCTCACCAGCCTGCGTGCCGAGGTGGGTGACGCCACCGCGCTCGACCTCGGCGACGACGCGTTTGACGTCGCCGTATCGCTGAACGGCGTCTCCGTGATTCCCGACCTGACCGGCGGCCTTCACGAAATGGTGCGGGTCACGAAAGCGGGTGGCCAGGTCGTCGTCGCGGCCTTCGGACCGATGCCGAAGGTGGAGTTCGTGGGGTTCTTCTTCGGGGCACTCCGGACCATTGCGCCCGACCAACTCCCGGCTCCCGACGAACCGCCAGCACCGTTCCGGCTGGCGGACGCCGCGACGTTCCGGCAGACACTCGAAGGCGTCGGCCTGACGGAGGTCGGCATCGACGTCGTGACCTGGGAGACGACATTCGCGTCGGTCGACGACTACCTCGACGTGCTCATGTCCAGCAATCCGATCACCCAGCAGGTGACTGAGCGACTGACCGGCGAGCAGCGGGATGAGGTCCGGCAGGTGCTCGACGGGATGCTCCGCGAGCGTGCGGGCGGCCAGGCGGGAGCCGCCCCGTGTTGCGCAGCCAGATCAACGTCGGTCACGGCATCGTCTGAGGGCACACACGAGTTCGCTCGTGCAGCAGGAGGGCGGTAACGGGTGACAATCAGAACATCCATCGACGGTGCCCAACGCGCGGCACCAGAGCAAGTAGAGACCGAAGCGTCCCCAGGCGAGAAGCACTGCCGCCGCCAACGCTGCCAGGTTGATCCCGATCACCGCCGCCTCACCCCGACGCACGTGCGCAATGACCGAAAAGGTCATCAGCACGACCAGGCCCGTCGCCGCCAATCGAGTGAAAAACGTCGCGATTGGTGCGCGTCCATCACCGGGTCTGCCATGGATTGATGACCTCAAGGCCGTCGAATCGGACGAAGTCGCGCACAATTCTGGTGGCCAGCGTCGTCTGATGGACGAGTGCCGTCGCCCCGATCAGCGCATCACGGAACGGTGCCGGATCGGGAACGTGCAACGCTGCGGCACGTCGGGCGACGGCCGCATCGACCGCGAGAACACGTTGATCGAACGCAGCCGCCACGCTGTCATCGAGCCATTGACGCAGTACGGCCCCCTTGGCCGGATCGGCACGCTCGGCGAGCAGGACGCCATGCTCGAGTTCGTGCATCGTGATCGACGACGCGAACAGCTGCGCCGACGGAAGGCTCGCTGCCCAATCGGCAACAGCGGGATCCGCCTTGCCGGATCGCACCTTTCGCAGCTCGGGAACGACGCTGGTGTCGAGGACGAATGTCACGAGAAGGCAGCGGGACGCGGAGCTGCGCCCTCACGGTCACTCTCGCGCGGGCAGCGTCAAGACTTCGGCGCCGTCATCGGTGATTGCGATCGTGTGCTCACTGTGCGCCGTGCGGCAGCCTGTCGCACTGCGGAGGGTCCACCCGTCGGCGTCGGTGACGAGTTCAGCGCAGTCGGCCATGACCCACGGCTCGAGTGCCAGCAACAGCCCGGGGCGCAACACGTATCCACGTCCTGGGCGGCCGGTGTTCGAGACGTGCGGGTCCTGATGCATCGTCGATCCGATGCCATGACCGCCGAATTCGGCATTGATCGAGTACCCCGCCTCGCTGAGGACGGAGCCGATCGCATACGAGATGTCGCCGATTTGAACTCCAGGCCCGGCAGCGGCGATCCCGGCGTCGAGCGCGCGCACGGTCGTGTTGATCAGCGAAACGCTGTCCGGCGACGTCGCGTTGCCCACGATGAAACTGATGGCAGAGTCGGCGGCGACGCCTGCCTTGGAAACCGCGAGATCGAGCGTCAGCAGATCGCCATCGGCGAGCGTGTAATCGTGGGGCATTCCATGGAGCACAGCGTCGTTGACCGATGTGCAGATGTAGTGGCCGAATCGCCCGCGACCGAAGGACGGCGCGTAGTCGACATAGCAGGACTGCGCTTGTGCCTCGACGATCATGGCCTCGGTCCACCGGTCGATCTCGAGGAGATTCGTCCCGACGCTGACGCGACGTTTCAGCGCCTGCAGGATGTATGCGACAAGGGCGCCTGCTTCTCTCGCTCGAGCCACCTTGGTGGGGCTGAGAATCTCGATCATGGGCCCCACCCGCCAGAGCTCGCACGAAAACCCGTCAGGGCCACGCTACCCACAGGCGAGGATCGACACCGTGGTCCGAACGCATGCCCGTCGCTCGCCTGGACCGTGACGTCGGCGATGCGTTCGAGCGCGTCGTCATCGGTCCTCGCGCGTGGGAGCGGGCGTCGTCCCTCACGGATGGCGTGACGCAGCGCGGCGGGCCCACGCAACCAACGCCCCCGGCTGGACGAGCACCGCGGCAAGCAACGCGAACACGATCCCAGCGCCACCGAGCAGTCCGAGCGAGCGGATCGGCGGCAGCCCGGAGAACGTCAGCACCACGAATGCGCCAAGCGTGGTGAGCGCCGAGCCGGCCAGCGCCGCACCGGTGCTGCGCAGCGTGGTGGCGATCGCCGTATCTGCGTCAGCGTGCTCCCGGGCTTCGGCGAAACGATTGACGACGTGCACCCCGTAGGGGACGCCGATCCCGACGGCGATCGCGGTCAGCGTCGCGGTCAGGACGTTGAACGCGATCCCGAGCGCCCACATGGTTCCGAGTACGAGCGAAGCGCTGACGGTGGCAGGGATCATCGCGATCACACCGAGCAGCGGCTGCCGACGAGCCACCGCGTAGTAGGCCGCCAGGAGCGCGAGCACGACGACCAACGTGAGCGCGATCGCCCGCAGCTGGAACGCGCTGAGCTCGTCACTCATCTCGGCGATGATGATCGGTTCGCTGGTCACGGTCACGACGGCGCCGGCCGTCTCAACTGGTGCGAACGCGGCGGCGATCTCCCGCTGGACGCGTTCCGCCCCGGAGTCACCGACCACGGTGCGGATCTGGATGACCGCGGCGGCGTTGTCCGGCGCCAAGAGTCGGGCGACACGCTGCTCGCCGACACGGTCGCGCAACAGCGCGTAGACGGCATCGAGGTCGGCGTCGGCGGCGAACCCATCGTCGGTCCACACTGCAGGTCCTCCGGGCCCTGGGTCAGCCTCCGCGGGCGTTCCGCCCGGCAGCGGTCCGCCAGCGGGGTCCAACGCGGCTGCAGCCATCGTCATGATCGACAAGACCTGTGGGGCGCCCCCGACAGACCGGACACCATCGACGTCGGCGACGTCACGCTGCGCGGCCCATACCGCGTTGGCCACCTCGACCTCGGCGAGATCACCGTCGACGAGGACGAAGGTGGATTCGGTCACCCCGCCTCCGAACAACTCCTCCTGATGGGCGAGTACAGCGGCGACTTCTGATCCTTCAGGAACGAAGTCGCCGCGCTCGAACTCGATCTCCAGCGCCGTCGCAGCGACCAGCGATGCCGCCATCAGCAGCCCGGCGACAGCCATTCCGGTCAACGGTCGGCGTCGCGCCAGCCACGTGGGACCTCCCAGTAATCGGCCGAGGTCCAGCTCGCGGACCTGCGACCGTGCAACGCCCGCACGCCTGCGGTCGCGCAGCACACTCGCCCCGGGAACCAACAGCCCCATCAAGACGAAGGCGCAAACCACGCCCAGGGCCAGAAACACGCCGAAATCGGCCAACATCTGCACCGGTGCCGTCGCGATGGACGCGAACCCAAGCGCGGTGGCGGCAGTGGCGAGCACCAATGTCGTGCCGACGGTCGCCAGGGCCCGGTCGGCCGCGGCCGCCGGCGCCTGGCCGGCGGCACGTTCCTCGCGGTAGCGCGCGGTGAGGTGGACCGAATAGTCGATGCCCAGACCAACCAGGAGCACGGGCACGATCACTGCCAACTGCGTCAGCGGACCGGTCCAGCCGAGGTTCGCAGGACCGAGCAGGGCAACGAGCCCGAAGGTCCAGACGACGGTCGCGAGCAGGCCGATGAGGCCGACAACGACGTCGGACACTGAGCGGTAGGCAAAGCCGAGGATCGTCAATACCACGAGCAGCGCGAGACCGAACAGCACGGGAACTTCGGCCCGAATCGCCTGAATCAGACCGGTGACGAACAGTCCGTTGCTGAACACCGTCACCTCGATGTCGCCGGCCAATCCGGCGACATCCGGGTCATCGAGCGCATCGGCAACGCGTTGCGCAGCGTCGGTGCGCTGTGTCTCGGTGAGCGCCGGGTCGAGCAACACGAGTACGGCGGTACCGCGCGCAGACCCAGAGGCGACATCGAGATCGTCGGACACCAGTGCCGCCAGCTGCGGATTGGCCACCGCTGCCCGCGCCGCAACGCTCCCGAGTGTCGCATCGTCGAGCTGTCGGAGGTCGGCACCCTGCTGCGCCAGCACCCCGCCGACACCCGAACGTAGGGACAACAACTGCGGCTGGCCCGCGTCGTCGGTCCGCACCGCCGGACCGAGCACCTCGAGAGCGGCGCTCTCAACGGCCTCGATCGCCGCGAAACCCTCGCGGCTGAGCACGTTGCCATCGGCCCCGGTGTCGACCAGCACCTGGAGAGACGCGGTCGGATCGGCGAACTCGTTGCGGACACGATTGATCGCCTGCACGGCGTGGGAGTCGTCACTGCCGAGCTGAGCCAGGTCTACCTCGACGACGTTGGTCGAGGCGAGTGCCGCCAGCACCACCGTCGCTGCGGCGAGCACGCCAAGCACCCGGGCAGGGCTGCGTGTAGCGGCCGACTGCATCCATCCGAGGAGCACACGCATTCGAGCACCATCCGAAACTCAACAGGTGATGAACAAACGGTACGCCGACGCTGCCGCGATGTCAACGTTCGTTGAATAAACGCCGTCCGGCGACGATCAGCTGACCCCGATGTCTCCGGTGAGGTAGCGCTGCAGTGTCGGTGCAACCACGCGCACGACGGTGTCATGGTCCGACGAGGCGAGCGGCTCGACCTGAGCGATGTGGCGCACGAACGCCAGCCCGATGACCTGTGACGCGACGAACCCGGCACGCAGCCGGTGATGGTCCGACGCGGCCGCTGCCACGAGCGGGGTCACCACGCTGTCGATCATGAACTCACGGAGCATCTTCAGCAGGTCGTCGTCGGTCAGCGCCGAGCGCAGCAGGGACTGCGTTGCCGCGCGACCCTCCTCGGTGCTCCAGATGCCAAGGAGCATGCGCACGATCCGCTCCCCGGCCTGCTGCGGATCGCCCTCGACCCCGGCCGCCAGCACCTCATCGGGGTGGAAGGGCAATTGGACGGCGGTGACGAACAGCGCGCGCTTGGTGCCGAAGTAGTGGTGGATGAGCGCGGGATCGACGCCGGCGGCCGCGGCGATGCCACGGATGGTCGACCCGGAATACCCCTTCGCCGCGAACTGCTCACGCGCGGCCGCAAGGATCTCGCTTTGCGTGTCGGCGCCACCGGGGCGTCTGCCGGTACGCACCATCGCACGCTCCCGATGTCGATTCTCGCGCCGCACGCGAGCACACACGATGCGGCCCGGCCACCACAAAGTCTACGTCCGTTGACATCTTCCGCAGGCGCGGAGCTCCATGAACCGTCGACGCTCGGCCGACTGCGGACGACGCCCCGGCCCCTTCTTCACACGACGCACCGATGACATCACGACCTCCCTCGATCACGGAAGTGTTGTGACCACCCCTGGACACCAGCCGACTGACATCGGTGCAGATTTCAGACATCGCTGACAAACGGGCGGCATGGACGACCAACCGCCATGACGGTGGGTCGTCGCGCAGCAGCGGTTATCGGCGATCAGACTTGCGGTCCGCCCTCTGCTTGAATTCGCCAACCGCATTCTTCGCCCTTCCCTTCGCCTGCTGGACCTTTCCCTTCATCTGCTGCGACTTGTCGCCGGCGGCCTTGCCGACGATTTCATTTGTCTTGCCTTTGACTTTGTCACCGGTTCCGGCCATGACCTGCCTCCCACTTGAAACGAACGCTTCAGACTGAAGCAGAAGAGTTTCCCGCTGAACCGTGGTAACCGCCACTG
>JBBDSV010000044.1:34606-38989 GCA_040904785.1 Nitriliruptoraceae bacterium | reverse complement strand
GATCGCGGCCTTGACGTCTTTCGACTTGACGGTCACGGTCACGGTCGTGGCGTGTTCGAGGCCCGGCAACTGCTGTTCGTCACCGCCGGTGAGCACGAATAGGGCGCTGCCCTGCTGCACGTACCACGCGGGGCGGGTCACTTCGCCGCCGGAAGCCTGCGGGATCGTCAGCCAGCACACCGCGCTCTTCTTGAGCGCTGCGTCGGCTGCCGCACGGAACACGCCGGCGCTCGTGACCGAGTGGGGCGCGTCGATGAAGATGGGCACGCGCGCGATGAGCGACCCGTCGAGATACAGCACGAGGGTGTGCTCGTCGGCCGAGGTGATCGGCAACGGTGCACGTACCGCCGTGCGGAAGAGGTCTTCGAACATCATGCCGCGCAGTTCGATGACGCGGGAATCCGACTCCCAGATGATCGTGCCGTCGGCATCGGCGATCGCCAGCGATTCCTCGTAGCGGCCCTGGGCGCCCTTGTAGACGCGCGCGATCTCGAAGGGGCGCGACGTGCCCGGAAGTTCTCCGAGCACCGTGACCGTAGGATCAGCGATCCCCGTGTCGTCGTAGGACTCGAGGTCGTAGGCCATGGCCGACATCACGCGAACCCGGGACATGCGCGGCGCTCTTTCGTCTTCGGGACCACTAGCGTCACGGATGCTAGCGCCGTGACCGCGGCGTGAAGTCATCACACCCCGCGCCGTTCCATGGCCGCTGGCGGTTGCGTTGGAGCCAGACATGTCCGGATACGACCTGCACACCCATTCGACGCATTCCGACGGGACGACGCGTGTCGCCGACAACGTCGCCGCGGCGGCAGCGCTCGGACTCAATGGCATCGCCGTGACCGACCACGACACGACCGCGTCGTTCGACGATGCCCGAGCCGCGGCGGAAGACTCCGCCATCGACGTCATCGTCGGCACCGAGTTCTCCGCAGAACTCGACGGACTGTCCGTGCACGTGCTCGGCCTGTGGGTCGACCCGCACGACGAGGCACTGATCGCCGAACTCGCGCGACTGCGGAACGAACGTGCCGATCGGGCACGCAGAATCGTGGCCAAGTTCCAGGCGTTGGGCGTCGCCATCACCGAGTCACAGGTCGCCGCAATCGCTGGCGACGCACCAGTCGGACGTCCACACATCGCCCAAGCGGTCGTCGACGCCGGTGTGGCGACGACCATCGCCGAGGTGTTCGACCGCTACCTCGCCGACGGCGGACCCGCCTACGTGGAGAAGCACGCCGTCGATCCGGTCGACGCCGTCACGCTGCTCGTCGCCGCCGGCGGTGTCGCAATCCTGGCGCATCCGGGGCTCTACGGAGACCGGACGGGCCAAGGCGTCGACGTCGCGGCGATCGAAGCCATGGCGACCGCCGGGCTCGCCGGCATTGAGGCTGACCATCCCGACCACGACGAGGCGACGCGCGACACGTACCGCACGGTCGCCGAACGGCTCGGACTCGAGGTCACGGGCGGGTCAGATTTCCACGGAAGCGCCACCGGGCACCCGATCGGCGCAGCGCTGACCCCTCCCGCGGTCGTCGCGCGCCTGCGCAGCCGGGCGCGCGCTGCCAGCTGACCTGTCCGTTCGGCCCCTGTCCATACGTACACTCCGAGGACGGGTCAAGACGTGCGCCAATCGTCAAACGGTAGGCGAGAATGACCGACCGTTCGGGCACTGCCCGGCGACACGAGGGAGGATTCGTCCATGGAGCCGACCATCCAGAAGGCGCAGAAAATCGTGCCGGTTCCGGTCCTGCACTTCACCGACGGGGCGATGTCGGGGACGGTCGTGCGACTCGACCGCGACGTCGCCACGCTCGGCCGGCGTGACGACAACGCCTATGTGGTGCCGGATCCTCGTGTCTCCCGGGTGCACGCCGAGATCCGGCGCGAGACGTCAGCGATCATCCTCACCGACCTCGGTTCGAGTGCTGGCACGAAGGTCAACGGCACCGCTATCGACGGACCGAAGGTGTTGCACCACGGGGACAAGGTCAGCTTCGGCCCCGTCACCGCCACCTTCGAGGATCCGGCAGCGGCCTCGAAGGGCGAAGACACCACGGTGGTGTTCGATGTGCCGGCGATGGTCGACACCGGGCCGCACCTGTCGCCGCGGCAGCAGGAAGTGCTCGAATTGATGGCGACCGGGATGACGAACGCGCAGATCGGCGATCAGCTCGGTGTGACCGAACGTACGGTCAAGGCCTACGCCCAGGAGCTCTACGACAAGCTCGGTGTGCGCAATCGCGCCGGCGCCGTGGCTGAGGCCGCCAAGCTGGGACTGCTCTGACCTTGACGTGGCAGCACGGGTCCGCCGCGCGGCTTGCGCCGTCACGGCGCCGACTGACCGGTCAGGGCAGGTGCTCGACCTTGACCTCGCGGGTGATCCGCGCCTGGCCCGTGTCGACATCCGTCGCGTCGTTCCTCGCCGGAGCGTCGCTCGTGCGCGGCTGACGGCTGCGATCACCGGATGGTCGCGAACCACTCCTGCGCGCCGTCGAGCGCGACTTCTTCGTCGATGCGGTGTCGCGTTCGCTGCGCGGCTTGCCCGATTGCGCCTCGCGGGCCTCGTGGTCGCGGTCGCCCCGGGTCTTGCGGTCCCGATCGGAGCGTGCGCGTGCCGTGCGCACCTCGCCGCCCTCAGGTGTGGCCGTGGTGCGATTGCGTGTCCGTGCGCGTGCCGGAGCGCGCGGGGCGTCTGCCGCCGGCGCCGCGTGCTCGCTCGCGGCCGGTTGCCCCGATTGCTCCTGGGTCGCCGACGCGTCGGTCGCTGCCTTGCGTCCATCGCCGTTCGCGCTGCCACGGCGGGCCGATCCGCCACGGGTGGCGCGCCCCCGGCGCGACGAGCGGTCGTTCGACGCATGGTCACTGCGTGACGAGCCGCCATTCGACGGACGTGAGCGGTTCGCCGACGAGCCGTTCGAGCGGCCGAAATGCTCCCAAGGAGTCTCGGCCGGCAGATCGAAGAGTTCCGTCAGAGACGGCGACGTCGAGAAGACCTCGACGATGTCGGTGTCGGTCGCGCCGATCGTCTTGCGGATGACGTCGAGGCGCGCCGTCTCGTTGTGCTCGGCGAAGGTGATGGCGACACCTTCCTGGCCCGCACGCGCCGTGCGGCCGATGCGATGCAGATACATCTTGCCGTCTTCGGGGCAGTCGTAGTTGATGACGTGCGTGACGTCGGTGACGTCGAGTCCGCGCGCGGCGACTTCGGTGGCGACCAGCACGGTCGCCTTGCCCGACCGGAAGCGGTCGAGGTTGCGTTCACGCGTCGTCTGGCGCAGATCACCGTGGATCGCGATCGCCGGGGTGCCGAGCTCTTCGAGGTCGGTGACGAGCCGGTCGGCCATGTGCTTGGTGCGGACGAACACGAACACGCCCTTGCGGCCCGGTGCCTGCAGGATGCGCGCCAGCACCCGCGGCTTGTCCATGCGGTGAACCTGGAAGAAGTGCTGGGCGACGTTGGGTGCCGTGTCGACTTCCTGGCTCTCGGCGCGGGTGAAGGTCGGTTGGTGCATGTAGCGGCGGCCGAGTCGCACGATCTCGGTGGGCATCGTGGCCGAGAAGAGCATCGTGTGGCGGTCGGTACCCGTCGCGGCCTCGATCAGCCGTTCGACGTCGGGCAGAAAGCCCATGTCGAGCATTTCGTCGGCCTCGTCGAGGACGAGTTCGGTGACGTTCGACAAGTCGAGGTTGCCACGGTTGAGGTGGTCGATGAGGCGGCCGGGGGTGCCGATGACGACGTGCGCACCGGTCGTGAGTGCATCGATCTGCTCGTCGTAGCCGACGCCGCCGTAGACCGACACGACCCGCACGCCGAGTTCGGTGCCGATGCGCAGGTCATTGGTGACCTGGACGCACAGTTCGCGGGTCGGCACGACCACGAGTGCCTGGGTCTGCGCGGTCGACGGGTCAATGCGCTGCAGGAGCGGCAGGCCGAATGCCAGCGTCTTGCCGGTGCCGGTTCGTGCCTGACCGATGAGGTCGTTGCCGGCCAGTGCCAGCGGAAGGGACAGTTCTTGGATGGGAAAGGCGTCGGTGATGCCGGTGCGCTCAAGTGCGGCACACAGCTCCTCGGCGACGCCGAGGTCACGGAAGGTTTTGGTCACAGGTCTCTCGGTTCCGGGCGATCGGCGGCACTTCAGGTGACGGTGTGCCTGACGATCGCGTGTCGTCAACGGTCCTGGCACCGTCCGCGGCAGGTCCGCGTGCCGGGCTCGGGCGCGAAAAAGCGGTGTCACGCCACGGGGGCGGCCCGCTGCGGCGAGAAGTCACCTTGGATTCTCGTGGCCTGCTGCGACCAGAGGGTCGTCTCGGACCCGCGCGGTCACGCGCCAGCACCCCGACAGGTGCTCAGGAGGACACCAAGTGTAGCGCAGGCGT
>JBBDSV010000044.1:0-34596 GCA_040904785.1 Nitriliruptoraceae bacterium | reverse complement strand
GGCGCCGGAGGCGGCACCACGACGGACGCACCGTGGTTGACGCGGTGGCCCGCGTTGCCAGCCACTAGCGTGGCCGGCACGGGCAAGGAACAGGTCGTGTCACACCTCGAGACCGCAGAGGCGCTCGTCGACGAGTACGTCGACGTGGTCACGCGCCATGCTCCGGTCGAGGCCACCCGGCTCGGCATCCGGGCCAGCGACGGCGAATTGCCCGATTTGCGCCCCGAAGCCCTGGATGCCCGCACCCGTGACCTCGCGCGTGTCGCGGCGCAGGTCGCGGTCCAACAGGCGTCGCTGCCCGATGCGCAGACCGGGCCGGAGCTGCACGCGCACGGCGATCTGCAACTTCTGGCCTCGGAGATCGCCTACCGGCGGTTCCTGCTCGAGCAACGTCCTCGGTATCGGCTCGACCCGACCGCGGTGCTCGAGACCGTCTCCGCCGGCCTGCACGAACTGCTCCGCCGCCGCGACGACGACCCCATGGACGTGCGCCGGTCGATGACCAGCGCGGTGCGGCGTGCACGTCGCGTGCCCGAAATGCTCGAACAGGCCGGTTCGCTGCTCGAATCGGTGCCCGCGCCACATTTGCGTTCGGCGTTGCAACAGCTGCCCGAGCTCATCGAACTCGTTCGCGATGAGCTGCCCCGGCGTGTCGCCGAGTCGACCGGCGCGGTGACCGAGGCGCGTGACGCCGGCGAGGTCGCTGCCGAAGGACTCGAGGCCTACGGGGCGCTGCTCAGCGAACTGGGCGAGGAACCGGCGGCTGACTGGCGGCTGGGACCCGACGCGTTCGCGTTCGTGCTGCGCCACGGCATCGGCGCGCAGCTGTCGGCCCACGACATCCATGCCCGGGCGATCGTGTGGCGCGACACGGTCCGCGATGAACTCGCCGAGGTCACCGCGCGTGGGTGGTCACGCCGGTTTGCCGGCGAGCCGATGCCCGACGACGAGACCGAGCGCATCCGGCGGACCCTGTCCGCGATCGCCGACACCGCCGTCGCGCCGGCGGACTTCGTCCCCGAGGCCTGCCGAGCGGTCGACGAGGCGCGCGTGTTTTCCGAGACCGTCGGCCTCATCGACGTGCCGCCGGCGAGTGCGCTTCGGATCGAACGTGTGCCGCCCTACCTGCGCAACATCGCCGTTGCCTTCTTCGCGCCACCGCCACCGTTGGATCCCCGCGCCGCAGCGACCTATTACGTGCCCGAGGTCCAGCCCGATTGGGACGACGTGCAGGTCCGCACCTTCCTGCGCGAGTACAACCCGGCGCAGCTGCGATCGTTGGCGATCCACGAGGGCTATCCGGGGCACTTCGTGCAGCTCGAACACGCGGCGCGCCACCCGCGGCTGGCCCGTCGGCTGCTGGCACGTGCGGTGTTCGCCGAAGGCTGGGCCGTCTACATCGAGCGGCAGGTCGTCGACGCCGGATTCGGCGCCGACGGCAGCTCAGCGGTCGACGCAGACGACTACCGCATCACGCAACGCAAGCTCGAACTGCGGATCGCCACCAACGCGATGCTCGATGTCGGTCTGCACGCCGGCGACCTCGACGACCCCGCCGCACGGGAGCTGCTCGTCTCCGGCGCGTTCCAGGCTCCCTCGGAGGCCGACGGAAAGCTCGAACGCGCCAAGCTGTCATCGGGTCAGCTCAGCTCGTATTTCGTCGGCGGTGAGGAACTCGCCGACCTGCGGTGGCGATATCTGCAGCGTGCCGGTCCGAACGCCGACCTGCGCGACTTCCACCAGCGCCTGCTGTCGCACGGCACGCCCACAGTGGCGATCGCTGCAGCCGAACTCGCCGCCGCGCCGGACTATTCGCGCCCGTTCGCCACGTCGGCATAGAGCAGCACGGCGACCGCGGTCGCCAAGTTCAGACTCGAGACCCCTGCTTGCATCGGGATGGCGCGTGCCGTCGTGCAGTGCGCCCGTGCGTGCGACGACAGTCCGCCGCGTTCGGTGCCGAAGACGAGCACCGCGTCGCCCGGGGTCGCCGTGCCTTCCGATCCGCCGGGGTCGATCGCGATGCGCGGACGGGTTTCGCCGTCGAGCACGGTCGCTCCGGCAGCAAGCGTGGGCGCCTGGACGACCGGAACCGCGAAGTGCAGCCCCGCCGCGGCACGCACGCTCGTCGGGTGCCACGGATCAGCGCCACCGAGCACGACGACGCCGGCGGCGTTCGCGGCGGCCGCGACCCGGATCGCCGCGCCGAGGTTGCCATGGTGCCGCGGCGCTTCGAGCACGACGGTGCGGCCGTGGCGGGCACGGACGTCGGTGAGCGCCCACGTCGGTCGCCGGGTCAGCGCGAGCAGCGGCGATGGGAGGCCACGCCCGCCGGTCATCTCCGCCCACACGTCATCGGTGACTTCAACCGTGGCAGCGAGTGCATCGTGGGTGGCCACGTCTGGTGCGAGGTCGGCGAGCAGTGCATGCATGCCGGTCGGATCGGGACTGCAGGCCAGCGTGAGCTCGGCACCGAACCGAAGCGCGTGCTTGACCGCGTGCACACCTTCGAGCACGACCATCGTCTCGTCGTGCCGTGCCGCCTGCACACGCGCGGGCAGGGGACCGTACGCTTGCGGCATGCCTGCGCTCCTCGT
The DNA here is from genome assembly GCA_040904785.1 of Nitriliruptoraceae bacterium. GTDB lineage: Bacteria > Actinomycetota > Nitriliruptoria > Nitriliruptorales > Nitriliruptoraceae > JBBDSV01. Next base: position 32,002 of record JBBDSV010000044.1, on the reverse strand, counting down.
CATCTTGTTCGTCGCCGTCCCCATCATCGAGCTGCTGCTCGTGATCGAGGTCGGGTCTGCCATCGGTGCCGGGTGGACCGTGGCGCTGCTCATCGCCGACAGTGTGCTCGGTGCCTGGCTGTTGCGCCGCGAGGGCGCCCGCGCCTGGCGGCAGTTCCGTGACGCGCTCGCGGCCGGACGATGGCCGGGCGACGAAGTCGCGCACGGTGCGCTCGTCCTCGTCGGTGGCACGCTGCTGCTCACGCCGGGCTTCCTCACCGATGTCGTCGGATTCGTGCTGCTGCTCCGCGGCGGGCGTCGACTTGTGCTCGCCATCGCCCGACCACGCTTGGTCGCCTCACGATGGGCACGGTGGGCGGCCCGAAGCGCGTCGGGTGCCACAGGATCCGACGCGGCGCAACGCCGCTCCCAAACGGGCGGTGACGTGCTCGACATCGAGGTCGTCGAGATCGAGCGCGAGTCACGAGACGACGACACGCGCGACTGACGGGCCGTGCGCTCGTCGGCGGTGAAGATCAGCAGACGCGGGCGAGTTCGATCGCCAGCGGCGACAGGCACGTCGGCCACAGGTGCACGGCGGCGAGCAGCACGATCGGTGCGCCGCCGCGGCCGGGCACATGCGTGAGCGTGGCGATCACGGCGGTGACCGCGACCGCGAGCCCGCCGGTGTGTGCGGCCGCGACGAGGTCGCCGCCGAAGATGCCGCCGGATGCGAACAGGTGGAGCAGCGCGACGACGACCACCGGTGCGACCACTGCGGTGCGCGGCACGACCCGTCGCGCCGACACGGCGCGGTCGGCGACGAGCACCAGGGCCGCCGCGGCGATCGCCGTCACGATCGCCGCGAGCATGCCGCGCAGTCCGCCGGGGCCGACGGCACGAACGACACCGGAAATCGCCGCGATCCCGGCCGCGACCATGCCGATGGTCCGCAGCAACTGCGGCAGTGTCCGGTCCGGCGAGTTACCCCACGCCGCACCGCGATGCGCCACGAAGGTGACCAAGAGCAGCGCACCCACCGTCGACACGGCGACCCGAGCGGTGACTGCGAACACGGCCAACCCCGAGGTTCGGCCAGCGAAGCGTCCCAGCAGCGCACCTTCGGGCGTGCCAGATGACAGGAGCGTGAGCAGCAGCTGGGCGCCGAGCACGACCCCGGCGAGCTGCACGCCGAGCGTCAGGCCGCCGCGCGGGCGAGTCAGTCCGAACGCTGCGGCGCCGTCACCGCGGTAACGCGCGAGCAGAAGCGGCACGAGCCCCGTCATGGCGAACAGCCAGCCGAGTTCGACGACGACTGCGACGACACCGGACCGCGGGTAGCCCGGCACCTGGGTCGCGAACGCACGGACGGCGCCGCCGAACAGCGCAGCGGCCGCCGCCAGGATGACGTCGGTTCGCGCATCGTCGGAGTCGAGAATCACGCCGCCGGACGCTAGCAGCTGACCCGCCGCGCACCCGTTGGCGCCCGCAGTCGCGCAGCTACGCTCAACGCGTCGGCGCACGACCGTGCACCGGCGACGAGCGACAGCGGGGTGGCGGCGTGTTCGAAGCCTCGATGCTGGTCATCGGCGACGAATTGCTCGGTGGCTACGTCACGGACGCCAATTCGCCGCTGCTCGCGCAGCGGCTGCGCACACACGGCGTCGCGCTGACACGGATCCACGTCGTGCCCGACGACATGGCCGCGATCGACGAAGGGCTGTCAACCGAGCTCGCACGGGCGCGGCCGCGGCTGATCGTCACCTCCGGTGGCGTGGGTTCGACCCCCGACGACATCACGTTCGAAGCCGTCGCGGCGAGCCTCGGTCGCGGACTCGTTGAGGATGCGGCCCTGGCGACGCGGATGGACGAGATCGCTGCACGGGCGCGCGACGATGGTTTTCCGGTCGACGACGCGTACGTTGCAGCGCTCAAGCGCATGGCGAATGTTCCCGACGGCAGTCGCCGACACACCGGTCAGCGCAGTTGGGTTCCCGCCGTCGCCATCGACGTGGATGGCGGCAGCGACAACGGTGGCGCGACCGTGGTGATTCTTCCCGGCGTGCCGCGACTCTTCGCCGAGCTCGTCGACGACGTCGTCGTTCCCGAGCTCGTCGCCGGACGCAACCCGGTGCCGGAAGTGGTCGAGATCGCCCACTGGCTGCCGGAGAGTGCGCTCAACCACGTGTTCGCCGAGTTGGTGACCCGCTTCGAGGACGTGTCGCTCGGCAGCTACCCGGGCCGGCCGATGCTGGTGCGGCTGACCGGCCCATCGAACGCCGTTGCTGCCGCGGCCGCGCGGGTGCGTGAAGAGATCGCGTCGCTCGAGGCCAATGAGTCCGTCGCGCGGCTTGTGCGCGCACGCCGTGCGGATGCAGCCTCGGCGTGATGGCACACGCCGGCGGCCTTGCGCCGCGCGATTGACGGAGGGCGAACGATGCCGTTCAGATTGTTGTTCGTGCATGCACATCCGGACGACGAGTCGTCCAAGGGTGCGGCGGCCGCCGCTCACTATCTCGATGCGGGCGCCGAGGTCACGCTGGTGACCTGCACCGGCGGTGAAGCCGGCGAGGTGCTCAACCCGCATGCCCCGGCCGTCGAACCGGAACAGATGGCGGCGACGCGGGCGCGGGAGCTGGCGAATGCGATCGCCGCGATCGGTTTCACCCGGGCGTACCAGCTCGGTTACGTCGATTCGGGCTACCACGAGCGTGCCGAGGATGTGCCCGACGGCACATTCGCCCGTGTTCCCCTCGACGAGGCGGCGAGGCGGCTTGCCGCGATCGTGCGCACCGAACGTCCCCACGCCGTCGTCACCTATCCCGCCGACGGCGGCTATCCGCACCCCGACCACGTCGCCAACCATGCGGTCACCATGCGGGCGCTCGCGATCGCCGAAGAGCCGGGCGATCCCGACGTGCCGCTCGACGGGCGTGCTGGCCGGCCGGACCCACGGCCGTGGCGCGTGCCGAAGGTCTACGCGTCGCAGCTGTTCCCCGTCGAGCGACTCGACGCGCTGCGGGATGCCGTTGCGGCCCGTGATCCGGACAGCGAACTCCTCACGTTCTTCGAGGAGCGCCGGAAGCGGACGTCTCCGGTCGTGCCGGACACGCGGATCGAATGTGCCGCCCACTTCACGCGCCGTGACACCGCGCTGCGGGCGCACGTCACCCAGATCGATCCCACGGGACGGTGGTTCCAGCTGCCGCGTGACCTCGAGCGCGAGGCCTACCCCTACGAGGCCTACACGGTGCTGCGTTCCGATGTGCAGGTGCGTCGGCCAGAAGACGACCTGTTCGCCGGCCTCGAACCCGACGACGACCGTCGCGCGGACCTCGGACCGGCGACATGACGGCGCGGGCAGGCGCGGTTCGGCAGGTGCTGGCCGAACGCAACTTCCGCACCTACATCGTCGGACTGTCCTTGTCGAACGTCGGCACCTGGCTGCAGAACATTGCCGCCGGTCTGCTCGTCTATGGACTCACCGAATCCACGCTGCTCGTCGGCGTGGTCAACTTCGCGCAATTCGCCGGCACGCTGGTGCTCGCACCGTGGTCGGGAGCGGCCGCCGACCGTTTCGACCGTCGCCGGTTGCTTGTCGTCACCCAGAGCGCAGCGGCGACCGTCGGTGCCACGCTCGCGATCGCCACCTGGCTCGGATGGGTCAGCGTGCCGATCGTCATCGGCGCGTCACTCGTGCTCGGTTTCGCGATTGCCTTCGCGACGCCGGCGATGATGTCGCTGGTTCCGCAACTCGTCGACCGTGAACATCTTGACACGGCGGTCGCACTCAACTCGGCGACATTCAATGTCGCACGGGCCGTGGGTCCGGTCATCGGCGCCGCGCTCGTCGACACGGTCGGATTCGCCGCGGCATTCGGCCTCAACGCGGCATCCTTCGGGTGCTTCGCCGTCGTTCTGATCACGATCCACGCGCGTGAGAACGACCGCGTGCTCGGCGCGCGACCCAAGCTCAGCGAGTCGATCCGTCTCGTCGCGGCCAGTCCGCGTCTGCGTGCGCTGCTGACGGCGATCATGGCTGTATCGGTGACGACGGACCCGACGATCACGCTCACGCCAGAGTTCGTTCGTGACGTGTTCGTTGCCCGCGACCTGTATGTCGGACTGCTGATGGGGTCATTCGGGGTCGGGGCGACCTTCACGGCGCTCGTGCTCAGCGGCTGGCTGCAGCGGCAGCGCCGCGTGCTCGCCATCGCAATGACCGTGCAGGGCATCGGTGTCGTCATGGTCGGTGTCGCGCCGACTGTCGAGGTCGCGCTCGTCGGCTTTGCCATCTCGGGTGGCGGATTCATGGCGGCGCTGACCCGTTGCACCGCTCGCCTGTATGCCGAAGTTCCCGACCAGCAGCGCGGCCGCATCATGGCGCTGTGGTCGCTGGCCTTCCTCGGCTCACGTCCCATTGCCGCGCTCGTCGATGGGATCGTCGCCGAGGTCGCCGGCGTGCGCGTCGCGGCGCTCGTGCTCGCCGCACCGGTGCTCGTCACCGGTGTGTGGGTCGCTCGCCGCATGCCGCCGTACGCGCCCGCGGCCGGCGACGTGCCGTACGGCGCGTGAACATGCAACACGCGCACCTCGGCGTCACCCTTCGCGCGCCCGAGCGCGCCGACGTGGAAGCCGTGCTCGCGCTCAACGAGGCCGACGTCCCACGCGTCAGCTCGCTCGACGCGCAGGGCCTGGTGCAACGGATCGCGTGGTCGGCGACCGCGCGCGTCGCCGTGGTCGGCGGGGTCGTCGCCGGGTTCGTCCTGGCGCTGCCGACCGGCTGTGACTACGACAGTCCGAACTATCGCTTCTTCTCCTCCTGGGGAACCAGGTGGCATTACATCGACCGGGTGGCTGTCGCCGCCGAATACCGTCGGCGCGGCATCGCCACCGCGCTGTACGACGCGGTCGAGGACGCCGCCCGCGCCGACGGCTGCACCCACGTGACCTGCGAGGTCAACGTCGATCCGCCGAATCGGCCGTCGCTCGCCTTCCACGCGGCCCGAGGATTTGTCCCTGTTGGCGAGCAGAAGGCGCACGGCCTGACGGTCCGACTGCTCGCGCGGCCACTCGGCGCGGATTGATGTGGTCCGTACCCTGTCGCCCGTGAACTGTCGATGACCGCAGGAGTGCCCATGACCGCTGCATCGCCTCGGCTCGGCGATCCGGTGCCGCCGTTCTCGCTGCCCGAAGTGACGAGCGACGAAACCGTGACGTTCGACGATGTCGTCGGACCACACGGCGCGGTCGTCATGTTCCTGTGCCGTCACTGTCCCTACGTCAAGCACGTCCAAGACGAAGTTGCGCGGCTCGCGCGTGACTATGCGGCGAGCGGTGTCGGATTCGTCGGCATCTCGGCCAACGACATCACCGCCCAGCCTGACGACGCCCCCCCGCGGCTGGCCGAGCAGAAGCGCACGGTCGGATTCGACTTCCCCTACCTGTTCGACGAGTCGCAGACCGTCGCCCAGGCGTTCGGCGCGGCGTGCACCCCCGAGTTCTTCGTCGCCGACCGTGCCGGCACGCTCGTCTACAGGGGGCGGCTCGATGCGACGCGCCCCGGTGGGCCCGAACCTGACGGTGCCGATCTGCGCGCCGCGCTCGACGCACTCATCGCCGGCCGGCCCGTGGACGACGACCAGCAGCCGGCGATCGGCTGTTCGATCAAGTGGCGACCCGGCAACGAACCGGACACCGGACTGCCACAAGTCGGCGGGGTGTGAGCGTCAGACTGTCGGTGACGGCGGCGTTCCCAGCAGCTCGCGGATCTGATGCTCGCTGACGGCACGTTCGAGGATGAACCCCTGGCCGTAGGCGCAGCCTTCGCGCTGGAGCGCGGCGAGCTGCGGTGAAGTCTCGATGCCCTCGGCGATCGTGATCAGGTCGAGCGTGCGGCCAAGGCCGAGCAGCCCCCGCACCAGCGCCGAGACGTCGCCCGCTTCGGTGATGCTGCTCACGTACGACGCGTCGATCTTGAGGATGTCGGTGGGGAAGCGGCGCAGGTAGTCGATGGAGGCGAATCCGACGCCGAAGTCGTCGATGGCGATCTTGACGCCGAGCCGGCTGATCGCCCGGAGACGGGTGACCGCTTCGTCGAAATTGCCGATCAGTGCCGACTCGGTGAGTTCGAGTGCCAGCCGCGATGGTTCGAGTCCGGTGGCGTCGAGCAGCCCGCGGATCGTGGCGACGATGTCCGGATCGCGCAGTTGTCGGGGTGCGAGATTGACGCTGATGAGCAGGTTGTCGTCGAACGTCGCGGCGGCCTCGCAGGTGCGCCGAAGCACCCACGTGCCCACGTCGATGATTGACCCGCTCTGCTCGGCGATCGGGATGAACCGTCGTGGCGGCAGCAGCCCCCGTGTCGGGTGGTTCCAGCGCGCGAGCGCCTCAAGTCCCACGATTGCGCCGGTGCTGAGGTCGAAGATGGGCTGATAGTGCAGTGCGAGTTCGTTGCGTGCGACGGCGCTGCGCAACTCGTCGGCGAGTTCCATGTGGACGACGTCGGACTGCCGCATGGACGGCTGGTAGCGCACGACCTGGTCGCGTCCCCGTGCCTTCGCCGCGGCCAGTGCCGAGTCGGCGATGCGCAACAGGTCGTCAACGGTGTTCGCGTCGTCGGCGCTGGCGATCGCGACGCCGACCGAGGCCGTCACCGCGACGGACAGGCCGCCCAGGCGAATCGGTGACGTCGCCGCCTGTCGGATGCTCTCGGCCAGTTCGATCGCCTGCTGGTCGTTGACGTCGTCGACTTCGATCAGCGCGGCGAATTCGTCGCCACCGAGTCGCGCGATCGTGTCCGAGGAGGCGACGGCGTGCACGAGGCGGTCGGCGACGGTGCGCAGCACGTCGTCGCCCCGGTCGTGCCCGAGGCTCTCGTTGACGTCCATAAAATTGTCGAGCCCACAGAACACGACAACGACGTCGTTGCCGTGCTGGCGCCTTCGCACCAGGACGCGTTCCATGCGGTCGCGGAGCAGGGCGCGATTTGGCAGGCCGGTGAGCGGGTCGTGCAGCGACTGCCGTTCGACTTCGGCGAGCGCATGCTTGCGCAGCGAGATGTCGTGGACGTTGACGACAATGCCGCGAACCGTGGCGTCGTCGAGCATGTTGGTCGCGCGCGCTTCGATCCACCGGATCGAGCCGTCGCTGCCCGGCAACGGCGCCTCGACGGTCGTCGACATCCCGGCAAGTGTGCGGATCCCGGCGAGCGCGGTCGCGAGGTGTTCGCCGTCATCACCGACGACGGCGGTCAACTGCTGGCCGTGCACGTCGTCGTGCACGCCGAGCATCCGTGTCGCTCCGGGTGACATGTCGCGGATGATTCCCTGCTCGTCGAGCACGAAGTAGCTGTCGCTCGACTGTTGCGCAAGTTGGCGGAAATAGTGCTCGCGACGTTCCAGCTGGTCGTGGGTCGCCGTGACCCAGCGGTGCAGGTGCAGTAGTCGCCACAGCACGAGCGGAATGACGGTCGCCGACGCCAGGAAGAACTCGATCGTGTGCAGCGTGTGACCGAGCAGGCCGGCAGCGGCGAACAGCGTGGGGATCGCGAGCAGGGCGATGCCGGCAGTCGCCAGCTGCCAACTCGTCCGGGTCGAACTGCCTCGGGTCGGCTCGGTGAGCGAGACCATCGACGGGTGGAGGGTTGCGGCCGCGATGAGCGCGTACATCGCGAGCCACAACGTGTCAGCAGCGACGACGTTGGCGTCGCTGAAGCTGCCCATCTGCTGGAAGTAGGCGTAGGCGCCGTCGGCAGCGAGCCCGCAGATGAACGCGGCCCCGAGGAGCAGTGCGGCGATGTTGCGGCCGCCGCTGAACAGCAGCCGTGCGACGAGGAACAAGGCGACGACGTTGACGAGTGGATAGAACACGACGACGCTGCGGCCGAGCGCACCGAGCGCCGGCCCGCCCGCATCGATCGCGTACTCGACGATGAACAGCCACGCGGCGATCGCCGCGATCAGGGCGACCATCCCCGACTCGATGAGCGCATCGCGCGGCGCGTCGACCAGCCGCCGCTGGTTCATCGCGAGCAGCGCAGCGATTCCTGCCACGGCACCGGCGACGTAGAACCCGTCGGCCGGCGACAGGACCGGGTGTGTCCCCGCGAGGTCGTACGCGAGGTCGCCGAGCATCCACAGAACGAGAAACGCGCCGAGCCCGACCCACGGCGTACGGCTTGCCGGACGGTTGCGGACGACGCCGAAGACGAAGACTGCGAGGCTGGCGACCGCGCACACCGTGCCCCAGTGCGACAGCGCGCCCGTCGTGCGGTCTGCTGCGCCGGGAACGAGTGGATAGGCGATGACGAGGGCGGCGAGCACCCCGTACGCCGTCCGGTTCCCGATTGGCACTGCGGGATCACCTCCGTCGCTTCGCCCCCAGACAGGTACGTCCCACCAAGAGATGATCATATGTCCAAGTCCGCGGTCGGAGTACCGCAGGCGCTACGGTCGAGGCTCGAGCGACACAGGAGTCGCGGTGGACGGCGATCGTCGTGAGTTGCGGGAACAGCTTGCTGCGCTCGAGCGCTATCTCGCCGAGATGCCGCCGCACAATGACGCCGGTTCCCGCAGCGTGATCGCACAGCGCATCGACGAACTTCGCGCGCGCATCGGCAGTGCTGAGTCCCGATCCGCGCCGAAGGCCCTGGGTGGCGATGCCGGGACCCGGTGATACTCGCCGTATGAGCAACCGTGCCGCGGTGCCGCAGAGCGGTCGGCCCGTCGCCGACGACGCCAAGCATGCGGTCGAGCGCGAGCGCGCGGCCGGACGTTGAGCCGCGACGTCGACATCGAACACGCTGGTCGTGACGACTGGCGGCGTGTTCGCGCCCTGCGGCTGCGAGCACTGCGCGAGGATCCCGACGCCTTCTGCAGCACGCATGACGAAGAGGCGGCGTTCGACGACGCGACGTGGCGCGAACGCCTGACGCGGCGACATTTCTGGCCACCGACGACGGTGGCGACGTGGGCGTGGTGCACATCATCGATGCGACCGTGTCCGGTGACGCTGTGCTCGTCGGACTGTGGGTCGATCCGCGCTGCTCGCCGCCGCCCTCGCGTGGGGACGGGCGTTCGGAAGTGTCCGCCTCGTGCTGCACGTCGGAGATCACGTGCCCGGTGCCGCCAGGTTGTATCGCGCGGCCGGCTTTGCGGAGACCGGTGTGCAGGGGCGCTTTCCCCCGCCGCGCGAGCATCTCGTCGAGCGGCAGTTCGCGCGGACGTTGTGACCGCAGCCGGTGCTAGCGTCGGCGGTCGGTACCGGCCGATGGTCGCCGGTCGGGGAGGTGGCGGGTGACACGCTCCGTCCGGATACGCGGCTGGTGGGACGATCTGCGTGACTCGCTGTGGCTCATCCCGAGTGTCGCCGTGGTCATCGCCGCCGTCGCAGCCGCGGTCTTGACCCGCGTCGACCCGTATCTCGGCTGGATTCCGTCGGCACTGACGTTCTCGGGCACACCCGATGGTGCCCGCGCAATTCTCGCGCAGCTCGCCGGGTCGACGATCACCGTCGTCGGACTCGTGTTCTCGTTAACGATCATCGCGCTGCAGATGGCCGCGACGCAGTTCAGTCCACGGCTGTTGCGCACGTTCCTGCGTGACCGCCGCGTGCAAGTCGTCTTGAGTGCAATGATCGCGTCTGCCGTCTACTCCGTCGGGGTGCTGCGCACCGTGCGGTCGGCGGCCGAGAACGTCGTACCGTTCGTTCCACGAACCGCGGTCTCCGTCGCGCTGCTCGCGTCATTCGCCGCAGTCGGCCTGCTGATCTACTTCATCCATTACGTCGCCCAGCACCTGCGTGTCGACGTGGTGATGCGCGAAATCGTCGTTGCCACCCTCGCACAGCTCGAACGGGTCGAGGCAGATCGGGACGTGCTGCCCGACCGGATCGCGCCCGACCCGCCGGCCGATGCGGTGCCCGTGTGGGCACGCCGCGGCGGCTACCTCCAACTCGTCGACGCGTCCGCGCTCGCCGACCAGGCGCGCGAGGCCGGTCTGGTGGTGCGGCTGCGGCCGACGCTTGGGGAGTGGGTGACCGAGGGCACGACGATCGCCTGGGTGTGGCCGGATACGGCAACAGGAGATGCGGTCGGTGATCGTGACGAGGTGGCGGTGTTGATTCACCGCTACCTCCACCTCGGCGTCGACCGCACCGAATCGACGGACCTGGCCTACGGACTGCGCCAGATGCAGGACATCGCCACTCGCGCGCTGTCACCCGGCGTCAACGATCCAACGACGGCCGTGCTGGCGATCGAGCAGATGTCGGCCGTGCTGTGTCGGTATTCGCGCCATCCGCTGGGCGACTCGATCGTCACCGACGACGACGGTGCGATGCGCGTCGCGGTTCCGCAGCCCGGATTCGCCGCACTCGTTGAACTCGCGGTCGGCGGTGCGGTGCGCTACGGCGCACGGGACGCGGACGTGCTCACTGCCCTGCTGACCATGCTGATCGACCTCGCCGAGCATGTCGCCGACTCGTCCGATCGTGCTGCGGTCGTGCGCCGTCAGGTTGACCGTGTCGGTGCGGCAGCCACATGTGACGACGAGATCGACGTTGTCCGTGTGGAGCGGGTTCGACGGCTGGCTGAACAGGCGCTCACGCAGGGCACGCGTTCGGCGACCGTCACCGCGGCCAAGTAGACGGGGATGGTGAAACGACGACGGCGACGCGTGCTCGCGGCTGCCGCCGCCGCGCTGCTCGCGGGATGCGCTCCGGTGACAACCGATGCGACGACGGAGACGATCACGGTGTTTGCGGCGGCCTCGCTGACGGACGTCGTCACCGACCTCTCCGACGCGTTCGGCGAGGTGCATCCGCAGGTCGCGGTGCAACACAACTTCGCCGGCAGCCAGACGCTGGCCCGGCAGGTGGTCGCCGGGGCCGACGCGGACGTCGTCGCGTTCGCCGACACGTCGTCGATGGCGGTCGTTGTCGACGCCGGCCTCGTCGCCGAGGGCCCGCATCCCGTCGCGACGAACACGATGGCGATCGCGGTGGCCGCCGGCAACCCGCGCGACATCACTGCGGTCGCAGATCTCGCCGACGATCGCCTGCTCGTCGTGCTTCCCGCCGACTCGGTACCCGCCGGTCGCTATGCGCGCACCGTGCTCGACCGTGCCGGTGTCGATGTGGCGCCGGTGAGTCTCGAGCCGCACGTGCGGGCCGCGTTGACCAAGGTCGCGCTCGGCGACGCCGACGCCGCACTCGTCTACGCCACCGACATCGCCGCGGCGGCCGACCGCGTCGAGGCGGTGCCGATCGATGCGGCCGTCAACGTCGAAGCCGAGTATCCGATGGCGGCCCTGACGTCGGCGTCGCGTCCGGATCTCGCCGCCGAATACGTCGCGTTCGCACGAAGCGCGGTCGGTCGCGAGATCTTTGCCGCGCACGGCTTCGGTGCGCCGTGATGCGCAACCGCGCCCGGAACACCGAGGCCGCGCTCCCTCGGAGCGTCGTCGTGCTCGCAGCGGTCGCGCTGACATTCCTGATTCTGCCCACCGTCGCGCTCGCGGTGCGCACCCCATGGCGCCGTGCGGGTGTGTTGCTCACTGACCCGGTGGTGGGCCAGGCGTTGGTGCGGTCGCTGCTCGCGTCGGTCCTCGCGGCCGTGTTGGCCGTGCTGTTCGGTGTTCCACTGGCGCTGCTGCTCGCACGCGCGGCGTTTCCCGGCAAGGCAGTGGTCCGCGCGCTCGCTGTGCTGCCGATGGTGTTGCCGCCGGTCGTCGGCGGGGTCGGACTGCTCGCGGCGTTCGGTCGCCGCGGCATCGTCGGCCGTCCGCTCGAGGCGCTCACCGGGATCACGGTGCCATTCACCACGGCAGCGATCGTGCTCGCGGCCGCATTCGTCGCCATGCCGTTCCTCGTGGTCACCGTCGAGGCCGGGGTGCGACAGCACGATCGTCGGCTCGACGAGGCGGCGGCCACGCTGGGGGCCGATCGGGCAATGACGCTACGACGGGTCGTGCTACCGCTGCTGACCCCGTCGCTCGCCGCCGGCATCGCGCTCGCCTGGGCACGAGCCTTGGGCGAATTCGGCGCGACGATCACGTTCGCCGGCAACATGCCGGGCAGGACGCAGACGCTGCCGCTGGCCGTCTACCTCGAACTCGACCGCAACCCCGAGGCGGCCTATCTGTTGAGTTTCCTGCTGCTCGCCGTGTCGATCGTGGTGCTCGTTGCCTTGCGCGACCGATTCCTGCGGATCGGCACATGATGCCCGCGGCCGGCGACACCGGGCTGCACGCCGACGTGCGTGCGCGTGCGGGATCGTTCGCGCTCGACGTCTCGGTGTCGGCGTCCGCCGGCGAGATCGTTGCCGTCGTCGGTCCCAACGGTGCCGGCAAGTCGACCCTGCTGCGCGTCATCGCGGGACTGCATCCGCTTGACTCCGGCGTCATCCGACTCGATGGACGCGTGCTTGACGCGCCGACGGACCACGTCTGGGTCCCGGTACACGAACGCGATATCGGCGTCGTGTTCGCCGATCTGCGCCTCTTCCCCCATCTGAGCGCGCTCGACAACGTTGCGTTCGGGCTGCGTGCGCGAGGCATCGACGTGCGCGCAGCACGTGCGCAGGCACGTGACTGGCTCGACCGTGTGGGACTGGCCGAGGCGGCAGACGCGCGGCCAGGTGCGCTGTCCAGCGGGCAGGCGCAGCGCGTGGCGCTGGCGCGCGCGTTGGCGCCCGAGCCGCGACTGCTGGTGCTCGACGAGCCACTGTCGGCGCTTGATGTTGCCACCCGGCGGGACATCCGCCGGGTCTTGGATGATCATCTGCATGCGTTTGCCGGCCCGGTGCTCGTCGTCACGCATGAACCGCTGGAGGCGATCAATCTCGCCGATCGTGTCGCCGTCATCGAGTCCGGACGCGTCGTCCAGGACGCCGCGCCCGTGGAGATCGCGCGCCGCCCGCGTTCGCCCTGGGCCGCACGACTCGTGGGCATCAACCTCTTTCGTGGCGTCGCGAGTGACGAGGCGATCGATCTCGACGCCGGCGGAGCACTGGCCGTCAGCCACGGTCTCGTGCCCGGCACACGCGTGTTGGCGGCTGTTCATCCGCGTGCAGTTGCGTTGCACACGGCCGAGCCAAGCGGCAGTACACGTAATCAATGGCGCGCGCGGATCGATTCGATCGATCTGCACGGCAGTGACGTGCGTGTCCACCTCGAGGGCGGGGTGTCCGTCGTCGCGCAGATCACCGCTGCCGGCCTCGCCGAACTCGGCGCGCGTGAAGGTGATGCGGTGTGGGTCGCGGTGAAGGCGTCCGAGATCGATACCTGGCCCGCCTGATCGCCGCCGACCTCGGCTGCAGCGAAGGAATGTCTCCGCGATACGGCGGCGTTCTCCCGGGTAGCCGACCGACGAGGATCGCATGGGTGCCCTGGTGCACGACCGCTATGTCCTGCGTGTGCGCACGGACGACACGCCCGCCGAAGCCGAAGTGCGTGTCCGCGCAGAACTCGCGGCGCAGGGATTCGGTGTCTTGACTGAGATCGATGTCGCGCAGACGCTGGCCGACAAGCTCGGCGTCGACATCCCCGCCTATCGCATCCTGGGGGCCTGCAAGCCGCAGTATGCGCACGAGGCGCTGACCGCGGAGCCCGAAATCGGTGCGTTGCTGCCCTGCAACGTCGTCGTGCGTTCGCATCCCGACGGTGGCAGTGAACTGCTGGCGATCGACCCGAACATGATGCTCGGGATCGCCGACGTCCCGGGCCTTTCCGAGCTGGCGGCCGACGTCGAACGTGAACTGGCCGCCGCGCTCACCGCGGCAGCGGCCTGAGGGTCACGCGACATCACCCGGTCACGACGACCTTCGCTCGCATCCACGGGTGGGGCGTGCACAGGTACTCGTACTCGCCCGTTTCGGTGAACGTGTAGGAGAACGTCGCGCCTTCGGCGAGGAGTCCCGAGTCGAACGACCCGTCGGCTGCCGTAACCGTGTGCATGATGCCCGGATCCTCGTTCGTCCACGTCACCGTGGTGCCCACGGGGACTTCGAGGACGTTGACGGAGTAGTCGGCGGGCTGCTCATCGTCGGAGAACTCGTCGGCCGCGCCCTCGGCCTGGAAGGTCATCGAGCCGGCGAGGATGGACACGTGTTCGACGGGGCCATCGGGAACGTCGGTGGGTTCGGCGGCGGCTGGCTCGGGCAGCGCATCGGGCCGCTCGATCTCGCCCGGTTCGACCTCTTCGAAGATCTCGGGATCCTCGTCGCCACGAATCACGATGTGGCCGGCTGCGCCCTTGTCGAACGTGCGCGCGAGTGCGTGATCGACGAGCACGACCGTCTGCGGCACCTGGCCGAGCAGTTCGACGACGGTTCCGCCGCCAGCGGGCACGAGCGTTGTCTGCGAACCACGCAGGGGTGCGTTGAGCAGTGCGGCCTCCTGCCAGACGCGGTCCCAGTGCGAGCCGATCGGGTGGAAGTTCGACGTCAGGTTCAAGCCGGCGTTGACGAAGTAGATGCGGGCCCGTTCGCCGACGGCCATCTCGAGGGCGTTGTCGCCGGCGATCGCGCCGACGGCGCCGTTGAACACGACGTGGCTCGGGTGCTCATCGGTGACGGCCGCGCGGTCGAACGTTGCGACGTCGCTGTCGCCATCGGCGAGGTAGTACTCCGACTGCACGATGTACCACTCGTGATCGGCGTCCGGAAGGGGTGTCGCGGGATCGACGAGGATGCCGCCGTACATGCCGTGCGAGATGTGGGCGGGGACGTCACCGTAGGCGCAGTGGTACATGAAGAACCCGGGATACAGCAGTCGCGCCTCGATCGTGCGCGTCTCGCCTGGAGCCACCGTCGTCGCCTCGGCACCACCGCCCTGTCCCGTCACCGCATGGAAATCGACATTGTGGGGATGTTGGTTGCCGGCCGGGTTGGTGATGGTGAACCGGAGCACGTCGCCCACCCGCGCCCGGATCACGGGGCCAGGTGTTCCGACGACGAGTTCGTTGTCGCCGTCGGCGATACGGTAGCCCCACGTCTCCGTCCGGGTGCCAGACGCCGGGTCGATCGTCGAGACGTTTTCGACGACCTCGAAGTGGATGTCGACGATTGCCGGCGACGTCCGTGCGGCAGCAGGCGGCACGTTGGGAGCGACCGCCACGTTGGTCTCATCGGCGGGTGCCGGCGACAGCGATGCCTTGGGGACCAGATCAGCCACGACATCAACCGGCAGGCCGGCGTTCGCCGTCGCAGCCGGGGTTGCGGCGGGTGTTTGCCCGGGATCTGGCGCCGCGGCGGGCTCGCCGCGGTCGCTGACGACAAGTGCGGCGACGACACTGAGGGAGACGGCGCCAACGAAGAGCGCGAGTGCGCGTCCGGCACCCAGCGGGTTCGCGTGCGTCGATTGGGCGGGGGCAGCCATCTCATGTCCTAACAATTAGTTTCGCACTAAGAGATAATAATCGGGTGTGCGCACGCGCGTGGCAGGGCCGTCGGGTGGGCATTGGTGGGACCAACGGCCCTACGGCGAAGGCCGCGGCCACGGATCCCGCGTGGTGTGGCAGTCGATCACCTACGCTTGTGACGGTCTGTGGGCACCGTCGCGGAGCCGACGGGGCGGGTGAGCGTCGCCGTAGGACGCGCGTCCTACGGCGAAGCCAGACAGGGCATCGGCGAGCGGTGTGACCAGCGGCGCCCGCGAACGAGGAGACGCGCCATGGCGGACACGTTGCCGATCATCCGGGCCGCTGCCGTTCAGGCCGCTCCCGTATTCCTCGACCGCGAGGCGACGACCGAGAAGGCGTGCGCGCTGATCCGGAACGCGGGGGAGCAGGGTGCGCAGCTGATCGGGTTTCCCGAGGGATTCATCCCCGCGCACCCTCTTTGGTTCCACATGTACGGCGCAACCGATCCAATCGCGTCCGATTTCAGCACCGCGCTGTTCCTCAACGCCGTTGAGGTTCCCGGCCCGGAGGTGAACGCGCTCGCGGCCGCCGCGCGGGATGCCGGCGCCTACGTCGTCATCGGTGTATGCGAGAAACTGCCCGGCACCCTCGGGACGATGTACAACACCCAGGTCTATCTCAGCCCCGAGAAGGGCTATATCGGCAAGCACCAGAAGCTCGTGCCAACGGCCGGCGAACGGCTCGTGCACGATCGCGGTGCGGGCAACACGTTCGGGACGTTCGAGACCGCCTTCGGTCCCGGCAGCTCGATGATGTGCACCGAGAACGCCAATCCGCTGGCGGTCTTCGCGCTCACGGCGGAGCAGACCCGCTGGCACGTGATGAGCTGGCCCAACTACTTCCCGCGTACCGGCCCGTCGATGCCCGAGGTGTCACTCATCGTCGCGCGCGCCTTCGCCTACATGTCCAAGGCGTACGTGATCAGCGCGTGCGGGGTGATCAACGACACCATCCGCGACCGACTCGGTGTCACCGACGAGATCGCCGCGTTCCTCGCCGACCCGACCGTCACGGGCGGCTCGGCGATCATCGCCCCGGACACCTCGGTGATCGCCGGGCCGATTCCCGGCGATCGCGAGGACATCGTGTGCGCCGATCTCGACCTCGAGGCGAGTGTGCGGTTGAAGCTTCGTCACGACTTCGCTGGGCACTACAACCGCAGCGACGTGTTCCAGCTGCAGGTCAACCGGTTCACGCCGCAGCTGACCGAAACCGTCGAGATCGCCCCTGCGCTGCCGAGCGTGATCCACGTCGACGGCGAACCGTCCGTCACGGGCCCGCCGGGTGCCTTGACCGGCGGAGACGCGGCCGACGGGGCTGACGGTGACACGTCACCTCCGGACGAGACGGGCGGCTCCGAGGCCGAAGCTGCCAACTGAACGTCACTGGAATTTGTCGGCGACCACAGCCGGGTTGATGGTGATGTCGAGCAGTTGTGGGCCGTCGAGCGATGACAGCAGCGTCGGTAGGCGGTCGAGATCGTCGGGAGCGTCGATACGTGCGGCCGGGATGCCGAGCGCTTCGGCGACCGCGACGAAGTCTGTGGCATCAAACCTCGCGACCGCGTCGACAAGGCCACGTCGCCGCAAATGATGTACCTCGGCCCCGTAGGCAGCATCGTTGAGTACGGCCACGACGACGCGTGCGCCGGTTCGCGCCAGCGTGCGAAGTTCCGGCAGCGACATCAGCATTCCGCCATCGCCGACGACGGCGACAACCGGGTCGTCGGTTGCAAGTGCAGCGCCGATCGCCGTCGGGACCCCGAGGCCGACCGCGGCGAACCCGAGTGCCGGCAACAGCTGCCCCGCGAACGCGGCCGGCATGGTCTGGCACGGAAATGTCGAGAAATGTCCTACGTCGACGACGACCCGCCGCGTGGGAGTGATCGCATCGTCGATGGCGCGCAACGCCGCACGGGGATCGACACTGCGGCTCGTGTGCATGACCTCGTGATCGAGCGCGCGGCGGCTCGCGGCGATCCGGGCGGCCACCTGCGGTGTGCGGTAGCCGGTCTGGGCAGGGCCCGCGCCGGCGACGGCCGCTGCGAGCGCGGCGACGGTGTCGGCGGCATCGCCGACGAGGGCCAGGTCAGCGCGCGTCTGCCGGCCGATCACCCCGGGGTCGCGATCGGCGTGCACGACGAACGCGTCGGCGAACAGCCGGCCGTTGGCCGTCGTGTGTTCATTCAGGCTTGCGCCGACCGCGAGGACCACGTCTGCCTCGGCAAGGAGCTGATTGACCGCTGGCGTGGCGAATCCGCCCGCGAATCCGACGTCGTACTCGCTGGCCGCGAAGCGGCCAACGGCGGGTAGCGAGGTCGCGAACAGGGCGCCGGACCAGTCGCCGATCGCTCGCAACTGGCGGGTGACTTCGGTGTTGTTTGCGCCGCGTCCGGCCAAGACCACGGGACGTTGCGAATGCCGCAGGCGCGCGACGGCAGTCTGGATGCGTGCCGGTTCGACGGGTGGCGTGTCGTTCCAGAACGCAGCACCGGCCAGCGGGTCGTGGGGAATCGGCCCGTGCGCGTGTGGTGTGTCGGCCTCGTCGAGCCGATTGGTGGGGATGTTCAGCAGCACCGGCTGCGACTCGAATGCCGCGAGGGTGAATGCCGCGTCGACGAGTGCACGCAGCCCGCCGGCACTGCCATCGATGAACCGCGCCCCGGTGAGATTGGCGACTTTCGCATGGTCGAGGTATTGGGGGGTGTGCGGGTTGCCCGGCGGACTGTCTCCGGCGAAGACGACGAGGGGGACACGGTCGCGGACTGCCGAGGTGAGTGCGGTGATCGCGTTCGCCAGACCGGGCCCTCGAGTGACGGTCGCGAATCCGACGGTGTCCGCCGCTCGGGCGTATCCGGCGGCCATGCAGACAGCCCCCGACTCATGCTGGCTCGTGTGCAACGTGCGTCCCGACTGCACGAAGTGGTTCATCGTGACCAGGTTCGCGTTGCCGAGGAGGCCGAATGCCGGACCCACCAGATTCTGCGCGATCGCTGCGGCGGCGATCTCGTGGCCATCGGCCATGGTGCGCTCCCGTCGTCGACGCCGTGCTGCGACGCTACGAACGGCGAACTGCCGCGCGTAGGGCCGTCTGGCACGGATGCGATCGCCGTAGCGTGGATCGATTCGCCGTTCGAGTGGGGTTCGTGCGCACCGAGCCCGTACCGTCGCGACAACGCCGCACACCAGGAGTGGCATGAACCGGCTCGCGGACGCGACCTCGCCGTATCTGTTGCAGCACGCGGACAATCCGGTCGAATGGTTCGAATGGGGTGACGAGGCATTCGCCGCCGCACGGCTGCGTGACGTGCCGATCTTTCTGTCGGTTGGCTATTCGTCGTGCCACTGGTGTCACGTGATGGCACCAGCGTGACGCGAAAAGGGCTGCAAGCAGGCGAATTCTGACGAATCCTGTGCATCCAGTGCGAGTAGTGCATCCCGGATGTACTCACATGTACCCAGTTTGGGGCGTTCGAGCACCCCTGTAGGCCGGACGGGTGGTTGTCTTGCAGCCCATTTGGGCGTCGGCGGAGTACTCTGTCCGTATGGGTTTTGAGCGGATCTCCAGTGACCCCAAGAGGATGCAGGGCTTGCCCTGCATCCGTGACACGCGTGTCACCGTGAGCGCGGTTTTGGGGCAACTCGCTGCGGGGCGCTCCGTCGATCAGGTGATCGACGATTACCCGCAACTTGATCGTGAAGATGTCCTCGCCGCACTTGAATATGCCGCGGCTTTCACCCGTGAGCGGGAGATCTCGCTGACCGCCGCAGGATGAAATTCCTGGTCGACGAAAACCTCTCGATTCGGGTTTCCGCCATCCTGCGTGATGCTGGCCATGATGCTGTTCACGTCACTTCCGTCGGACTCGGCAGCACAGATGACCAAATGATCCTGAGCGCTGCCGTTGACGACGGATACGTCATTGTGACGGCGGACACTGATTTCGGCACTCTTCTGGCGCTTCGAGGAGTCGATCGGCCGTCGGTACTTACGCTGCGGTCCTCAGACCATCTCACACCCGACCAGCAGGCGGAAGTCATCATCGCGGCCATTGAGCACGTTGAAACGGATCTCATTCGCGGAGCGATAGCCAGCGTGACACCAGAACGCATCCGGTTGCGGAACCTCCCCGTCGCGACTGAGTGAGCGACCAACAGCAGATAATTCTTGGGGTTGCGCTGGCAGGCACGGTTTGACTCGGGAATCGCCAGCGGGACAGCGTTCGATATGGGGTTTCCGTCGAAGTGCGCTCGCGCTAGCGGTGTTGGCCGTGTCCCGTACCGTCACGGTGTACTCACCGATGTACTCAGGACACCATGAACGAGCTGACGCACGCCACCTCACCGTACCTCCTCCAGCATGCGGAAAACCCTGTGCATTGGCGACAGTGGGGTGATAGCGGCTTTGTCGAGGCACGTGAGCGTGATGTGCCCATTTTCCTGTCGGTCGGATATTCGTCGTGTCATTGGTGTCACGTGATGGCACACGAATCGTTCGAGGACCCTGACACCGCCGCGCTGCTCAACGACCGTTTCGTGAGCATTAAGGTCGACCGGGAGGAGCGCCCCGACGTCGATGCCGTGTACATGCAGGCGGTCACCGCGTTGTCCGGTCACGGTGGCTGGCCGATGTCGGTGTTCCTTGCCCCGGATGGGCGGCCGTTCTTCGGTGGCACCTATTGGCCGGACGAACCGCGCCACGGCATGCCGTCGTTCCGTCAGGTGCTCGCAGCCGTCGACGACGCGTGGCAGCAGCGGCGCGACGAGGTCGTCGAATCCTCGGAGCAGATCACGCAGACACTGGCCAACCATGCGGTCACGTCGGTCGCTGATGACCTCGATGCACGCGTCACCGACGAGGCCGCGCAGGTGGTACTCGAACAGGCGTGGGACCGTGAGCACGGAGGATTCGGCCGCGCACCGAAGTTCCCCCAGGCGATGACCATTGAGTGGCTGCTCGTGCACCACGCGCGTACCGGTTCGGCGACCGCGCGTGACGCAGCCGTGCAGGCCCTCGATGCGATGGCGCGTGGCGGCATCCACGACCAACTGGCCGGCGGATTCGCGCGCTATGCAACAGACGACGACTGGCTCGTCCCGCACTTCGAGAAGATGCTCACTGACAGTGCGCTGTTGCTGCCGGCCTACGCCGCCGCGGCTGCGCTGACCGGGCGTGAGGATCTCGCCGACGTGGCGCGATCGACGGTGCGGTTCCTGCTCGACGACTTCCGCGCCGACGACGGGCTGTTCGTCGCGGCATCCGACGCCGATTCCGAGGGTGTCGAGGGCAAGTACTTCGTGTGGAGTTTCGACGAGTTCGCCGACGTCGTCGCCGCTGCCGGCGCGGACGTCGACGTGTTCGCCGCCTACTTCGACGTCACCGAGTCCGGCAACTGGGAAGGCGCCAACATTCTCCACGTTCCCGTCGGCACCGCCACGTTCGTCGCGCAGCGCGGCCTCGACGGGGAGAAGTTCTCGCAGGATCTCGAGCGTGTCCGCCATGCGCTGCGCTCGCGGCGCGAAACGCGCGTTGCACCCGCCGTCGACACCAAGGTGCTCGCCGACGCGAACGCGCTGGCCTGCCGCGGACTCGTCGTTGCCGGCCGCCTGCTCGGAGAGCCGGCGTGGATTTGCACGGCCCGCGAGATCATCACCACGCTCGTCGAACGGCTCGAGATCGATCGCATGCTCCACCACTCGATCGCTGGTGGTGAACTCGGCGCACCCGGTTTCCTCGAGGATCACGCAGCGGTCACGCTCGCCGAGCTCGAGGTGTTCGCGGCCACCGGAGACCGAAACCTGTTCGACCGTGCAGTGGCACGGGCCGAGGAGACCCATGCGCGCTTCATCGACGAGGATCGCGGCGACTGGTTCCAGACGGCTTCCGACGCCGAGTCGCTGTATCTGCGTCCCAAAACGACGTGGGACAACGCCACGCCGTCCGGGACCTCGGTCATGATCGAGGTCTGTCTGACGCTGGCCGATCTGACGGGCGACGACCGGTGGCGCGAGCGCGCCGAGGCGGCGCTGGTCACGATGCAGCCGTCGGCGCGGCGCATGCCGACGGGGTTCGGATGGGCGCTGCGCCAGTTCGAGACACTTGTGGCCACGCGTCGCCAACTCGCCGTCGTTGGCGACGAAGGTGCGGATCGCGCGGCGCTAGCCGCGATCGCCGAACGTCGTGTGCTGCCTGGCGTGCGCACGGTCGTGGCGACACCGAGATCGGACGAGAACGTGCCGTTGCTGCTGGCGCGCACACCAGTCGACGGGCAGCCCGCCGCCTACCTGTGTCGCAACCTCACCTGCGAGCGTCCGGTCACCACGCCCGATGCGCTCGCCGAGCTGCTCGACGCGGCCGGATGACGCATTTCGAACCGACGAATTCGACTCGTCGGCGGACCCGGTGGGCTCTACGCTGCGCGCTTCACCTCGACGGGCGACCGCCCGCGGATGACCGCCTGAGGAGTCGCCATGCTCACGCCGATCGGTGAACACGAACTGCTGATCTTCTGGGTCCAGATCGTGGTGCTACTCGGCGTCGCACGGGCACTCGGTCTGCTCGCCCAGCAGCTCAACCAGCCGCGCATCGTCGGCGAACTCGCCGCGGGCGTCCTGCTCGGGCCGTCGGTCTTCGGTCGGCTGTTCCCGGATCTGGCCGCATGGATCTTCCCCGGGGATGCCGTGCAGAGCGCCTTGATCCTGGCGATCGCCTGGCTCGGGATCGCGATGCTGCTGGTCGTCACCGGCTTCGAGACCGACCTTGCGCTGCTGCGCAAACTCGGTCGGTCCGTTGTCGGCCTTTCCGTCGGCAGCCTCGTCGTCCCGCTGACGTTCGGATTCGGTCTCGGGTGGATCATGCCCGAGGTGTTCTGGGGAGAGGCGGCAAACCGGCTCAGCTTCGCCATGTTCATCGGGGTGGCGCTGAGCATCTCGGCGCTCACGGTGATCGCCAAGATCATGACCGACCTCGGGCTCATGCGACGCAACGTGGGCCAATTGACGATTGCGTCCGGCATGGTCAACGACCTCGTCGGATGGATGTTGCTCGGAGTCGTCGTCTCGGTGTTCACCTCCGGCAGGATCGATGTCTCATCGCTCGGGATCACCGTCGTCAGCGTCATCGCGTTCCTCGTGCTCGGTCTGACCGTGGGTCAACGCTTCGCCGATGCGGTGCTGCGCCGCGCGCGCAGCGTGGGCGGATTCGGGCCGGCGCTGACCGCGACGCTGTTGATCGCCTTCGTCTTCGGCGCCATCACGCAGGGGCTCGGTGTCGAAGCCGTGCTCGGGTCGCTCGTCGCCGGAGTCATCCTGGGTCGCTCGCGCTACCAGCGGGCCGACGTGACCCGTTCGATCGAGGTCCTGAGCAACGCCATCTTCGCCCCGATCTTCTTCGCGACCGCCGGGCTGTATGTCGACCTCGGTGTGCTGTTCACCCCGAGCGGGGCACTGTGGGCGGGCCTGGTGATCCTCGTCGCCTCGGTGGCCAAGTTCACGGGTTCCTACATTGGTGGCCGGTTCTCCGGACTGACGAGCGTCGAGAGCTTCGCCTCCGGTATCGGTCTCAACGCGCGTGGCACGATGGAACTCGTGCTCGCCACGGTCGGTCTGTCGCTTGGTGCGCTGAACGAGGCGTCGTATGCGATGGTGATCCTGCTTGTCGTGACGACGTCCATGGGGGCCGGCCCCGCACTTCGTGTCGTCGCCCGGCGGATGGACGCCGCCCCCGAGGAGGCCGAACGGCTCCAGCGCGAGAAGCTGCTGGCGACGGCGGTCATCGCCGACGCCCAGTCGGTCCTGCTGCCGACGCGCGGTGGCCTCAACTCGGCCGTCGCCGCCCGAGTCGTCGACGCGCTGCTGCAACCCGAATCGTCCGTGACGGTGTTCACCGTGGGCACGTCGCCGGATACAGCCTCGCCGCAACTGGCCGGGGTCACGAGTGCGTTTCCGGATCGAACCTCCCACCTGCGTATCGAGTCCGGGGAGGACGCCGCTGAACTCATCCTCGAGGAGGCGGGGCTGGGCTACAAGCTCGTGACGTTGGGGCTCAACGACGACTATGTCGGGTCGCACGAGCTGTCCGAGCCGATCCAGCGCGTCATCGCCGAAAGCCCCGTGCCGATGCTGCTCGTCCGGCGGGGGCAGAGCATCCGCGATGCCGCCGATCTGCGGCACCGGCCATTCCGGAGGATCGTCGTCAGCGTGACGGGGACGCGGCAGGGACGTGCGGCCGAAGAGCTCGCCTTCCGATTGGCGACCCGATACCAGGCGCAGGTGCTTGGCGTGCATGTCGTCACCCGCGGGTCGAGCGAGTCAGAACCGTCGTCGGCGGTTGAACGGCAGTTCGAGCGTGTGCGTGAGGTCGCCGGTGCCTACGGAGCGGACATTTCCGTGGTGACACGACATGCACCGGCTGCCGCCGAAGAGCTCGCTCGCGTCGCCACCGACTGGCAGGCTGACACCATTGTCATCGGGGCGAGTCAACGGGCGACGGAAGGCCGCCCGTTCCTGGGACACGGCACCGAATGGCTGCTCGAGCACGCCACCCAGACGGTCATCGGGGTGGTGTTCCCGCAGACGTCCGAGGAGGACTGATTCTCGACGCCTGGATCGACCGTTCGTCGGCGCCCGCGCCGGCCGTGTCACGAATGACGAATCGCAGGCCCGAGGTGCCGAGCACCCGGTCGACGTGGCCGGCGAGCAGGAGTGCGGCAAGGTCGGCCTCCGCCTGATCCCGATCGACGCCGGCGTTTTGGCGGTAGTCGGCGATGGAGAACGTCTGTGCGGCATCGTCACCGCGCGCACGCCGCTGACGGACGAATGCCCGTGCGCGATCGGCGACGTCGACATCGATCTGTCCGAGGCGCCGTGCCTGCGCGGCCAGCCCCGCAGTCAGGGCTTCGAGCCACAACTCGAGCCACCGCGACGGCTCGCGGCGACGCAGGGTCGCGGCGAGCCGTTCGTGGTAGGTGAGCCGGTTCGCCGCCAGGGCGATTTCGGGCTGGGCAAGACGATACGGATCGTTGCCTTCGGCGCGCAACAAGAGGCGTGCCGCTGCCCGCGCCAGCCGGCCGTTGGCCGACTCGAACGGATGGATGCGGAGCAACTCGAGGTGCACGAGTCCCGCGGTGATGAACGGACGACGCGTGCTCGCCGTGAGCCACCGCGCCAACGCGTCGAGTGCGGACTCGATCGCGGCCGGATCGACCGGGTAGTACACGACCCGACCGACGGAGGTGTCCAGAACGGCTTGGTCGGTCGTGCGCAGTGCGCCATGACCGGACGGGTCGACGAGTTCGGCCACGAGCCGGCCGTGCAGCTGCTGCAGCGCCTCGCGCGGTGATTCGCGGAGCGGTGCGGCGAGGTCATCGGCATCGAACGCCGCCGCGGCCCCGCGGATCTCGCGTGCCCCGATCTCGGCCGCGGTGTCGTCGTCAATGGACTGTGTGCCGAGCGCATCGAGCCAGCTTCCAACACCCGCCGGCATCGCAGCCTGATGCCCGCCCGCGCCACCAGGTGGCTGACGTTCAACCGCCGCGATCGTCGCATCGTCGACATCGCTGCCGTCGAGCAGCAGCGTCGCACGCAGGGACGCGGTGCGGGCGTCATCGACGTCGACGCGTGTGGGATGCCCCGCATGCACGGCGGCCACGAGCGCGTGGGCGTCGGCGAGCAGCGTCGCCAGATACGGGTGCGGAGGATCGTCTGCGTGCGCGAGCAGGTTCACGGCAGCCGCAACAGCCGCCGCGCACGTTTCGCTTGCGACGAGATGCGGCCATGGCGGCGCCCCATCGCGTACGTCGTTGTCGCCACCGCCGCCGCGCCCGCGATCGCGGTGGTCGTCTTGACGACCTGCTTGGTGCGTCGGGCGAAGATCACGATCGGCCAGCCACGCTGGTGGGCGACGGCCTGTAACGGCCCGTCGGGATTGACCGCAACGGGATGGCCGACCATCTCCATCATCGGCAGGTCGGACGCCGAATCGCTGTAGGCGTAACACAGCCGCAGGTCGTAGCCGCGTTCAGCCACAATCTTGGCCACCGCCTCGGCCTTTCCCTCGCCGTAGACGAACGGACCGTCGATCCGGCCCGTGTAGCGGCCGTCGACAACCTCGGGGCGCGTGCCGATGCCGCCTTCCATGCCGAGCGACGCGGCGAGCGGCGCAACCATCTCCTGCGGTGACGCGGAGACCATCCAGCAATCCCGTCCGGCCTCGTGATGCATGTCGACCAGCCCGCGGGACTCTGGGCGCACCCGTTCGAGCAGCTGGGGGATGATCTCCTCATTGAGGGCGAGTAGGTCGTCGCGCGCGATGCCTTCCACGGCCTGCAGGATGCGATCGCGGATCGACGCCGAGCGTTCGTCGGTAGCACCGAAGAGCTTGAACGCCGCCGCCTGGGCGGCATCGACGGCCAGGACGCGACCCGGCAGCAGTCCGTGCCGCCAGGCGGTCAGCCCGAAGGTGAACGTCGACGAGCCACTGATGAGCGTGCGGTCGAGATCGAAGAACGCGGCGCCCGAGGCGTCGGTCATGGCGGGACCTTCCCGATGGTCGGCGGGCCGTTGACGAGCGTAACGTGCCCGTCGGGTCCGGGGACCGACGAACGATCCCCAGCGTCGGCGCCGATGCGTCCGCTCCCTTCCCCGTGGAGCGTCACACCGCGTCGCCGTCGCTGGGGATCGCTGAGGACCGTACGCCGCCGCCGCGCCGCCTGTCGATCGACTTATCCACAGGGCCTGGGGACGATCGGCGTGAACGTGTGGAAACCGTGTGGACGGGCGGGAACGGCGATCATCGCCACGTGGGCGGCGTTGCGCATTTCCGCAGGTCGGCGGCGGGTCCGTCGTGCTGCCGGGGTCCACAGGCCGTCCACACCGTGTGGATCGGACTGTTTCCAGCGTTTCGCGCCCGGGTGTGCACTGATCGCGCGACCATTGGTGGGGTGATCCGCGCCGCCGCCACTCGCGTCCCGGTACGTCCACGCAGGTGTCGCCGGTGCGGCATCCTTGGCGCGGCGAGGAGGCGTGATGGCCATCGAATACCGCATGGCGAGCGGCGATCGACCCCCGCTCGAGATCCATCGCTCGACCCGTCGGCGTCGCACGGCCAGTGCTGCGGCACGCGATGGCACACTTGTCATCCGGCTTCCCGCCGCGATGCCTGACGATGAGGCCGAGGCGACGATCGCGCGACTGGTCCGTCGCGTCCTCGGTGCCGGGCGCGCCGCGGCACGGGGCGGAGACGATCACCTGCGGGCGCGCGCCGAGCGACTCGCGGATCGCTACGTCGACGGGGTGCGGCCGACTGCGGTCACCTGGTCGTCGCGCATGTCCCGCCAGCATGGGTCATGTTCGTCGGCCGACGGAACGATCCGAATCAGCAGCGCGCTCGCGTCGGCACCCGATGCGGTGCTCGATCACGTCATCATCCATGAACTCGCGCACTTGCGGCATCCCGACCACGGCGCCGACTTCGCCCGCCTCGTCGCACGGCACGAACATGCCGACTGGGCACGCGGTTGGCTCGCCGGACACGCCGCGGGAATGCTCGGCGCATCCGCGTGGCACGACGCGGGAACGCGAGGGCCGGCGGTTGACGCCGACACTGCGGATCACCCCGCCCCGTGACCGTCGTCGTCCTTGTCGGGCCGCGCGGTCCGTTCCTCGGCACTGGCTTCCACCGGAGCGTCGCCGAGGTCGGCGAATAGTTGGGTGAGATCTTCGGGAATCTCGGTGGACGTCGCCATCCGCGTCAGCCAGCGTGCCGGGTCGCGCAGTTCGTCGCCGTCGGGAAGGTTCTCGGGATGTGCGAGGACCTGGCGCAATCCCGACGGCCCGAGCGTGTCGTCGACGGTGACGACGAACACGTCGCCGAGTGATTCGTCGGCGGGCCGCAGGTCGAGGCCGAGCAGGGCGGTCAAGAGCTCCTCGCCATCGCCTCGCGTCGCCCGGCGCCTTCGTAGCACCTCCTCGATGCGGTCGCGCGCCGGCAGGCGAGCCCCGACCGCACGGCGTGCTTCCAGGCGCGCCCATGCGTCGGTGACGCACACCACCGTCTGGAGGCGTTCGAGCACGCGGCGCTGCGCATCGGTGGGCTCGAGGCGGAACTGTGCCGCCTTCTCCATCGCCGCGCGCAGCGCGTCGGGATCGTCCGGGTCGACGCTCATGAGCAGTTCGTCGGAAAGCGCGTCGAGCCGGTCTGCGTCGACGTGGGTGCCTCGCGCGAACTCGGCGACGAGGTCGTTGGTGTGGGAGGCGAGCCATCCGACGGCATGGAACACCCGGCGATGCGCCGCTTCGGTGACGGCGACCATGATTGCGACCTCGGTCTCATCGAGGTCGTAGCCGTCGAACGTCTCGGTGACGTTGACGGCGAGGACGTAGGCCTGTCCGGCGGGGGCGGTCGGCACGCCGAGGTCGTACTGACCGTGCAGCTGCCGCGAGAGCTGCCCGACGATCTGGCCCGCCTGCAGCCCGGCCATCGCCGCCGCCGCTGGACGCAGCATCTGTCCCACGTCGCCTTGGGCGAGTTGGGCGAGCACGTCGGCGAAGCCCTCGGGAAGCTCGATGCCCAGCGAGGCGAGGCTGTCGGCGTCGACGTCGGTCAACTGCTCGCGGGCGAGCGCGACCATTGCGTTGACTGACGCACGCGCCACCGGTTCGATCAGTGGCCGCAGCGCCGGAATCGCCGCCGTCAACCAATCGGTGCGCGAGGCGACGACAAGCCGGCCGGCATCGGGCGGCGACGGCAGTCCGGTGTCGTCAAGCCAGTGTTCGGCAAGCGTCAACGCTTCGTGGGCGCGCCGTGATTCCTCGGCGGTCGCGGGCCGATCGCCGGATGCGGCGACGTCACGGGCAACACGTTCGGCGAGCGCGAAATCGACCGGCCCGTCTGTGGCGCGACGGGTCGCCGACATCGCCGCCGAGACGTGTGCTGCGAGCCGTGCGGCGTCACCGCCGCCCAGCTGGGCGAATAGCGCGCGAAGCTCCGGTGGCAGGCCCTCGAACGGATCGTCAGGCGTCGATGGGTCGGACACGGCCATCCTCGTCCGTCGCGGCGGGTCCGGGCCACGGTACGACGTCGACCCGAGGCATGACAGGGTCGTGCGGCGCTGGCACGCAGATCCGGCTGGCCGTCCTGTATCGGGTGTTGTGATCGCCGCGCGCGTGACCGGGATGGACCGGTAGCCTCGCCGCACGTCCGGGACACGCCATTCGCGGCATGAGCTTGGCGCGAGATGGCGCACTGTGGCCGCGATAGCCGCGTTCCACCACGACCCGTCCCGGCAACGAGAGGCTGCATTCGTGGGTGAATTCCTCCGCCGACGGCTCGGGTTCGTCGTCATCCTCGGCGCGATGTTGGTGTTGTTCAGCGCCAACCGCATCGCCGTGTTCGCGACCGACTTCTGGTGGTTCGACGAGCGCGGCTATCGCGACGTATTCGTGACGCTGCTGTCGACGCGCGTGTTGTTCGGTGCGGCCACCGGGCTCGTACTCGCCGTGCTGATCTACGCCAACCTCATGCTCGCGCGACGGTTGCGGCCGTTCGTCATTCCGTCGACACCGCAACAGGCGATGATTCAGCGGTACCGCGACATGGCCGACCCGTATCTGCCCTGGCTCATCGTGGCGATCGCGGTGCTGTTCGGCGTGACGTCGGGCATCGCGATGGGGTCGCAGTGGGAGACGTATTTGCTGTGGCGCAACGGCGCCGAAGTCGGCTTCACCGACCCGCAGTTCAACACCGACATCGGGTTCTATCTCTTCGACCTTCCGTTCCACACGCTCGTGCAGGGCTGGCTGTTCACCTCGCTGGTGCTCTCCGGGCTGCTGACCGCGGGCGCCCACTATCTGCTCGGCGGCATCCGCCCCGAGGCCGAGCGTGACAAGCTGCTGCCGAGCGTCAAGGCGCACCTGTCCGTTCTGCTCGTCGCCATCCTCGCCGTGCGGATCTGGGGCTACTGGCTCGACCGCTACCAGCTCAACTACTCCCCGCGAGGCACGGTCACCGGAGCGTCCTACACCGACGTCAACGCCGAGCTTCCCGCGCTGTATCTGCTGATGGGCGTGTCGGTCATCGCGATCGCCCTGGTGCTGTTCTCGATCCGTCGCAGCGGGTTCGTGCTGCCCGGCGCGGCCATCGGGCTGCTCGTCGTCTCCTCGATCATCCTGCAGGGCGCCTATCCGGCGGCAATCCAGCGCCTGCGCGTCGATCCGCAGGAACTCGCCCGTGAACAAGTGTTCATCGAGCGCAACCTCGAGGCGACGCGTACGGCCTACGGGCTGGCGGACATCGATTTGCACGGTTTCTCCATCGCCAACGACCTCGACCAAGCCGACGTGCTCGCCAACGACGTCACCCTGAGGAATATCCGCCTCTGGGACCCTGACGTCCTGGAGACGACCTACCGCGAGCTGCAGGCGTTGCGCCCGTACTACCAGTTCACCAATGTCGCGATCGACCGCTACGTCATCAACGATGAGATCCGCCAGGTGATGCTGTCGACACGTGAGTTGTCCGAGCTTCCAGCCGAAGCCGACACGTGGCAGAACCGCCACATCACCTACACGCACGGATACGGCGTCGTCGCCTCACAGGTCAATACCGCCAATGCCGAAGGCCAGCCGGTCTTCATCGCTTCGAACATTCCGCCGGCCGGCGAAGACGAGGTCGTGCCGAGCGAGGAACCGGGCATCTACTACGGCGAGTCGGGCAATCCGGCGTACTCGCTCGTGCGCACCGATGCCGATGAACTCGACTACGAGGAAGCGGCCGGCCAGGCGCAGGTCACAACCGTGTATGAGGGCACCGGCGGCGTGGGCATCTCGGGTATCGGGCGCCGACTCGCCTTTGCGCTGCGCTTCAGTGACTACAACCTCGTGCTAACGAGCCTGCTGACCGATGACTCGCGCATTATCTTCAACCGCGAGGTCCGCAGCCGCGTGCAGGAAGTCGCCCCGTTCCTCGAGGTCGATGCTGCGCCCTATCCGGTCGTGATGGACGGGCGGGTGACCTGGATCATCGACGCGTACACGACGTCGTTCTACTACCCGTACTCGGAACGGCGGCTGCTGCAACTCGGTGACCGCAGCGTGCCGGTCAACTACGTCCGCAACTCGGTCAAGGCAACGGTCGACGCGCACAGCGGCGAAGTCACCCTGTACCGGGTCGAAGAAGACGATCCGCTCCTCGATGCCTGGGAACGCACGTTCCCCGGGTTGATCGAGCCGATCGACGCCGCTGACGAGCGGGTGCGCGAGCACTTCCGCTACCCGCAGGACCTGTTCCGGTTGCAGTCGGATCTCTACACCAGCTATCACATCCCCACCGCGAGCGCGTTCTACAACCGTGCCGACGAGTGGGACATCCCTGCCGACCCGGCCTTCGCCGCCAATGAAGGCGTCGACGCAACGTCGATCCAGAACTTCGGTGGGTCGAACGAGCGTCGCCTCAACCCGTACTACCTGCTCATGCGGCTGCCGAACGCCGAGACGGAGGAGTTCGTCCTCATCCAGCCGTATCTCGCGCTCGAACGGCCCAACATGGTCGCGTGGCTTGCAGGCCGCAGCGACGGCGAGTTCCTCAACGACCTGTTCGCGGTGCGGTTCCCGTCCGACCAGCAGGTGCTCGGTCCGGCGCAGGCGCAGGCGCGCATCGAGCAGGATGACGACATCTCGGCCTACATCACGCTGCGCGACCGTGAAGGGTCGAGCGTGATCCGCGGCAACCTGCAGGTGCTGCCGATCGCCGACTCGATCCTCTACGTCGAGCCGCTGTTCCTCGAGAACCCGCAGGCGCAGATTCCGGAACTCGCACGGGTCGTGCTCGTGATGGGGGAGCGCACGGCGTTCGACCGCACGTTCGCCGGCGCGCTCGGCCAATTGCTCGGCATCGCCGTGCCCGAGTCGATCTCGGAAGAAGAGGCCCGCGATCCGGCCGCGGACCCGGTCACCGGCGGTGACGCGCCCGCGGACCCGTCAACCGACGATGGGGTGGCCGTGCCCGAATCGCTGCTGCGTGACGCGCTGTCGGCATTCGCGCGCGCCGAGCTCGCACTGCGAGATGGTGATCTCGCCGCCTATCAGCGTGAGATTCGCGCGGCGCGTGATCTGCTCGAGCGCGCGGCCGAAGCGCAGGGCATCAGCGTCGAGGAGCTCGTCACCCCCGAGGAAGGCCCGACGGATCAGGAGTTGATCGAGGAAGCAGGCGGCGCCGGCGACGACGATGCTCAGTCGTCGGCCAACGGCAGCTGAGTTCGCACAGCTCGGCCCGCCTCGGTACCTTGGCGACCAACGGCGCGGGGTGGAGCAGTTCGGTCAGCTCGCCGGGCTCATAACCCGGAGGTCGCAGGTTCAAATCCTGCCCCCGCTACTACGGAAACCCCGCTTCGGCGGGGTTTCTGCTTTTCCGGATAGAGCGATGGTCACAGAATGGTCACGGCCATCCAACGGCACCAGGAGCGCGTCAGGGGGTGTAGACCGTGATTGCCCGCTACGACGTGACCTGCACCGGCTGCGGGGACGGCATTCGCCTCAGGATCTCCGTGGGTAGCGAGGAGCGGCAGTCCTTCTACTTGCGATGCCCGCAGTGCTCGTCGGTCCTGAGG
>JBBDSV010000043.1:0-7633 GCA_040904785.1 Nitriliruptoraceae bacterium | reverse complement strand
GCGTAGGCGAGGTCGACCATCAGCTCGGCGGCATCCTTCGCGCCGACGAGCAGCTCCTTGACGGTGCGGTGTGCATTCATGGCAGTCTCCCGTGACGTGCCCCGCGTGCGGCGCACGTGCGTGCGGTGGGGTGAGCCGAGCATGACGACTCGGTTTCGGCAACGGTGCGGTCGTCTGCCGGACTCATGGCACGAGGACCGTGATCGCGGCCACCAGGCACACGACACCGCCGAGATCCATCGTCGCGGTGACGATGGGGATGCCATGGTTGTCCGGATCGAAACCGAAGCGGAACGATGCGGTTGCGGCGCCGTACGCCGTCAGCGCGAGCAGTGGGGTGGCGAGCACTGCCGCGCCGAGCGACACCGCCATCATCGTGCCCAGAGGCAGCGGCGTGACCGCGGGGACGAGGACCGAGGCGAACCATCCGGCGAAGCCGACAGCGCTGAACGCGAGCGTCGCGAGCAGCGCGGTCAGGGAGAAGTCCAACGCGGCCGCCCGTCCGGGCAGCAGGCGCGGAACGAGCTGTCCGACGTGCAACTGGGAGGCCAGGCGGCTGGCGAGCATTCCCCCGAGCGATCCGCAGTTGGCGATGAAGGCCGGCAGGAGCAGCAGCAACGCGGCGTGGGTGAACTGCTCCTGCACCCGCGACTCGATGATCGCGCCGGCGGCGACGTCGATCGCGACGGCAAGCGCGAGCACCAGCACCGATTCCCGCACGACACGTCGCACAGCCGGAGTGTGGCTGCGGATCCCGATCCACAGCCCGGCGACGAGTCCGACGATGGCGACGGCGCCGAGCACGTCGGCCACACCCCCCACATCGGTCACGAGGCTGGCGATCAACAGGGCGGGCAGGGTGATGAGGTCGCCCGTGGCGGTGATCAGCGGAGCGCCGACGTCATCCATGTTCCACCCGTGCTGCTGTGATCGACGTGCCAGCGAGATCGTGACGAAGAAGAGCACGATTGAGGACAGCACGGCCGCAGCGAACGAGATCGCCATCAGGTGCAGGATCGAGACGGTGGGCAGACCGAGAAGGACACTCACCAGCCATGCGAGCGCGCCGGCGAGCGCAGCCGAGGCGGCGCTGAGCAGTGCCGCGGCCTCGACCTGGTTGCCGAGGAAGCTGTCGCGCGTGAGCGCAGGACGGAACTCGCCGGTGTGGATTGCGGTGGCGAGCCGGGAACCGAACGCGCCGAAGATCGATCCCCGCATGCCGATCGCCGCCGGAATCAGTGCGAGCAGGCCCGGCGTTGCGTCGAGACGGGAACCCGCCGACCCGAGGACGACGCCGGCGATGACGGTCGCGACCAGCCCGATCGCAAGCGCGACTGATCCGGCACGGATGCTGGCCGCTTCCTGGACCCAGTAGCTGCGAACGGCGACGACGGGTAGCCCGACTGCGCGCCCGAACGCGCGCACGACCGACGGGGGGCGCATCCGCCAGCCTTCGCGCATCGTCGGCCTCCCTGGGCCGGTTTCGCTTGGTGTCGGGCGCATCGCGGCCTGCGGGCGAGGCTAACGGGGGCCGTCAGTGCTCTGCGCGTCCGCCCGGACGGCGGGCACCTTCGATCCATGTCGTGACGCGCTCCTCGTCGGCGGCCGAGTCGTCGACGCCGTCGAGCACGACCGTCGATCGGCCGATGACCAGTGGTCGCAGTGCCACGGCGACGAGCGCGGTGACGGCGTCGGTGGAACCTGCGCGGAGCGCGGCGCGACCGGTGCCCTGGTCGGCGGCGATCGCCAGCAGATCGTCGGGCGTGTGGTCGGTTTCGGCCCGCAGCGCGGTTCGCAGGAACTGCGGTGGCGGGGGATTGTCGGGGAAGGGCTGCACCGTCTGCGGCCACGACTCGCCGTCGCATGTGCCGGTCGGGCCGCCGTCGATCGCCGCTCCGACGCAGAACACTGCCGCGTTTGCGTCCGACGAACGTGCGCGGTGTTCGTCGCGGATCATGATCGGTGCCGGACCGCCCAGGGTGATCGTTCCGCCGATCCACCAGGTCGCCAGGGCGGCGGACGCGGCGATCCACGACGGGGGTGCATCGAGGCCGACGCGGGGTCCGGGTGTGGCGTCACCATTGCCGATGACGACCGAGTTCTCGTCGACGAGCGACTCGAGCAGATGCGCGCCCTTCGCCACCCACTGCGCGAGCCCGGCGTACGACTGCTCGGAGCGGTGGGTCGCCGAGCGCACCGTGACGGCCGGCGCATGGCCGTATCGCGCGGCCGCGTCGATCATCGCGGCGGCGATCGCGGGCGTGTGGTCGGCTCCGGCACGCGACGGCACGGTGGCGGTCCTTCGGTCGGGTCGTCAACGGGGATGGCGAACCGTCGATGGTATGTTCGCGTCGCGGTCGGCGAGGTGGACCTCATGCCGGTGGACGGCTCTGCGTGAGTCGGCGGCGGCCAATTGCCGACGACCTCATGCGTCCGAACGTCTGACCACGCAACAGATCGAGCACGACGTGCCGCCAACACTCTCGACACGCCGGTCGCGTTCGGTGCCGGTACGACTCTTCGCGGCCTTCGGGGTCATCGCGGTCGCCGTGCTCGTCGTCTGGGCGCTGCTCGTGGGCGTGCTGTGGGGGTACGCATGGTTCCGTCTCGGGGGCGTCGACCTCCGGCCGCTGGATGATGTGGAAGACGCGGCACCACTGGGCTCGCTGGGATTGCAAGCGCCGGACGGTGCGATGACGGTGATGGTCGTGCTCACCGGTCCGGTCGATCCGACACGTCCGGTGCCGCCGGATCTCGCCGCGCCGGTCGCGCTCGTGCAGGCGGGTGGACCGCGGACCGACACCGCCGTGTTGCTGCTGCCCCAGGAGCTGCCCGTCACCGTCGCCGGCGACGGGCAGGTGACCATCGCCGAGGTGTACACCGAGACCGGTTCGGAAGGCCTGTTGACGGCGCTGCTCGACTACACCGAGATTCGCATCGACCACGTGGTCACCCTCACGATCGATGCGTTGCCACAGCTTGTCGACATTCTCGGTGAGATCGAGTTGTGCCTCCCCGAAGGATGCCGCCAAGCCGACGGGGACACCGTGCGCGACGAACTCGGCGACGACAACTCCGCCCGTGTCGCCCGCGTCGTCGCCGGTGCGGTCCACGGCGTCGCGTCCCGGCTCGAGGTTCGTGCCGCGGTGTTCTCCCCACTGGCGGCCCGACGCGCGGTCGACGTCGTCGCCACCGAGATCGAAACCGACGTCAGCTTGCGGGGACGTGAACTCGCCCGTGTCGCCGAGGTGCTTGCCGAGCCGACGACACTACGCGTCGACGCCGTGCCGATCGTGCGACACCCAACGACGGACGCGATCATCCCCCTCGAGGAAGCCGCGCTCGTGCGATTCCAGCACCTGCGCGACGGCACGCCGTTGACATCGCGCGACCTCGACGAAGAGTTGGGCGCCCTCGACTACTCCCACGTCGACATCGCCGTGCTCAACGGCGCCGGCATCGCCGGACTCGCCGGGCGGGTCGACGAGCACCTCACGGCCGAGGGATTCACCACCGTGGGGACCGGCAACGCCGCCGCGTTCGAGCGGGAACGCAGTCTGGTGTCCTACCGTGGGGGGGATCCCACCGTGGAACTCGCGGCGATCCGCATCGCCGAACTGCTCGACGCCGAGCTCGAGATCGCGGCGACCGGGCCGCAATTCGAAGGAGACGAGGTGGACATCGTGGTGACCGCGGGTGCGCACCTCGACGATGTTGGGGTGGGTGCACAGTGACGCCGGGTGAGTGGGGGCCGCAAGTAACCGGCGGCCGGCGGCTCAACGGTTGGGGCCGGCTCGGCCTGGCCTTGGCGATGCTCGGGGTCATTGCCGTGACCGCGATCAGCGTCACGACGCTCATGCTCATCCAGCAGGCCGAAGCCAGCCTCACGCGCGTGACGCTCGATCAGCTCGACGAGGTCACCGAAGCGTCGAATGCCCGCCACTTCCTCGTCGTCGGGTCTGACTCCCGTGAAGGCCTCGCGCCCGACGAACGACGCGGCTTGACCCTGGGCGAGTTCGAAGGGCAGCGCTCCGACGTCATCATCTACGTGTCGGTCAGTGAGGACCGGCGGGGGATCTCCCTCGTCAGTCTTCCCCGGGACCTGCTCGTCAACGACGAGAGCGGTCGACAGATCAAACTGGCCGACGCGTTCGCCGCGGGTCCGAATGCGCTGGTCGCCACGATCCAGCGCAACTTCGGTCTGCCGGTGCACCACTATGCGTCAATTTCGCTCGGCGGCTTCATCAACGTCGTCGAGACCCTCGGAGGCGTGACGATCGACGTTCCCGAACCGCTGCGCGACGAGCGCAGCGGTGCGGACTTCTCGTCGGGCGTGCAGCACATGACGCCCGACGAGGCACTCGCCTACATCCGCTCCCGGCGGGGGGTGCGCGCCGACTTCGCCCGCATCGACCGCCAGCAACAGTTCCTGCGGGCGATCATCCGCGACCTAGTTTCTGCCCGCGTCCTGTCCAATCCCCCGCAGCTGTTCCAACTTGTCGACGACGTCGGCTCGAATGTCACCACCGACGAGAGCCTGACCATCGGCGAGATGTACGACCTGGCCGACGAATTCCGTCAGGTCGTCCAGGACGGGTTCTCGATGACGACCGTCCCGTCGTACACGCGCAAGATCAACGGTGTCGACTATGTCATCGCCTACCGCCCAGGTGCCGAAGCAATCTTCGAATCTCTTCGTCGTGGTGAGCCGCTCGCCGATCGCGGGACGTCCAACGAGCGTGCGGACACCGTGGTCGCCGTGTGGTGGGGTGAGCACCTGCGTGCGGCCGACACGATCGTCGTCCCGACGCTGATCTATTCAGGGTTTCAAGCCGGCGGCGCTGGCATCGGGCCGGACACCGCACACGCCGACGGCACGACCCGGGTATTCGTCGTCAACGGCAATGCCGACCAGGCAGCCTGGGTCGCCGCAACGCTCGGCGTTCGACCCGAGCCGCTGCCCGACGGGGTCGCCGCTCCACAGGACGCCGACGTGGTGGTCTCCGTCGGCGCCGATGCCAGCACGTCATGAAGCCGTGGCAGCAGGCATGACCGTCCTCATCACGGGTGCGGCGGGCCTTCTCGGCCAGGAACTCGTGCGGAAGTTCTCCGACGAGCGGCACATCGCGTGCACCCACGCCGATCTCGACATCACCGATGCCGGCGCCGTCGGCGCGCTGCTGGCGGCCGAACGACCGGATGTCGTGATCAACGCGGCCGCGTGGACGGACGTCGATGCGTGCGAGGCCGATCCTGATCGGGCACACGCGGTCAACGCGCAGGGGCCGGGAAATCTCGCGCGGGCGTGCGCGTCGATCGGTGCGACCGTGCTGACGATTTCGACCGACTACGTCTTTGGGGCCGACGACAACGGCCGCCGACCATTTGACGAACACGCGCCGATCGCGCCGCTCAACGTCTACGGCGCCGCGAAGGCGGCAGGCGAGGCGCAGGTTCGGGAGGCGACCGCTGCCCACCAGATCGTGCGCACGTCGTGGGTGTACGGGGCGGCACGGCCGACGTTCGCCTCGGCGATGCTGGCGCGGGCCCGGCGCGGCGAGGCACTCGCGGTCGCAGAAGGCCAGTGGAGTACGCCGACCTCGGCCCGAGACTTGGCGGTGGCCGTCGCCGAGATTGCGCGTTCCCGCAGCTTCGGCACGTTCCATCGGCCCAACGCCGGCTGGTGTTCGCGCGTTGCGTACGCCCTCGAGGTGTGTCGCGCCGCAGAACTCGACGTCGAGGTCCGCGCGGTCGACCCGTCGACGTTTCCCTCCGGCGCGCCGCGTCCGGCCTGGTCGGTGCTCGGTGACACGCGCACGCGCGAGGCGGGATTCTCGGCGATGCGGCCCTGGCAGGAAGCACTCCGCGATGCCGTCGTTCGTGGCGACCTCGATCGGGCCACACGATGACCGCGGCCGAACACGGCGCATCGGGTCCTCAGGCGCGGACAGCGATTGTGATCGTCACCCACAACACCCGCGCCGACGTGCTCGAGTGCCTGCGTTCACTGCGCGAGGCCGGCGACGGTGCCGCACCCGGTGCGGCGCCCGACGTCATCGTGGTCGACGCAGGATCGAGCGATGACACCGTCGCTGCCGTTCGTGCCGATGCGCCCGACGTGCGGGTCGTCGAGCTCGACAATGTCGGGTTCGGGCGAGCAGCCAACACCGGGGTGCGCCTGGCCGATGCGGACAACGTCGTCATCGCCAACGCCGACGTCCGCTTGGCGCCCGGTGTCGTCGCCCGGTTGGCGGCAGAGCTCGCGTCGGAGGAGACGCTGGCCGCTGTTGGTCCTGCGGTCTACGACCTCGACGGTCGGTTGCAGGCGACGGCGCGACGCGTCCCCGACCCGTGGGTCGCGGTGCTCCACGGGCTGCTCGGCCGGGTGTGGGCCGACAATCCGATGACGCGCCGCTACCACGCCGCGGACACGCCTGCTGTCGACGCGGGCGACGGGCCTCGGATGCGCGACGCCGAATGGCTCTCAGGCTGTGTGGTGGCCGTGCGGCGGACCGCATTCACGTCCGTCGGTGGCTTCGATCCGCGCTACTTCCTCTACATGGAGGACGTCGACCTATCGGTGCGGCTGCGTGCCGCGGGCTGGCGACTGCGATACCAGCCGGGGATCGCGGTGACGCACGTCGGCGGTGCATCGACGCGGTCTCGGCCCGTGCGGCGTGCCGTGTGGCATGCGACGAGCATCGATCGGTATGTGCGCGTCCACCATCGATCCGCCCCCGCACGGATCCTGCACCCGCTGCTGCGGCTCGGTCTCGCCGGCTGGGTCGTGCTGACAGTCATCGCCGACATCGCCCGCAGAGCCGCACGCCCGAGGCGCGCCCGATGACGCCGGTGCGCGATGCGATGATCGTCGCCGGCGGGGCGGGCACACGACTGCATCCGCTGACGGCGACCACCCCCAAGCCGTTGCTGCCGTTCTGCAACGCGCCGTTCTTGCAAGGGGTGATCGAGCGGCTGGCAACGCAGGGAATCGAACGCGTCGTCCTCGTTGTGGGAGCCGACATCACGCCGTTTCGGTCGCTCACCGACCGTGCCGCGACGCAGGGGGTCACGGTGACGTGTGTGGCCGAGCCCGAGCCGCTCGACACCGCCGGAGGAGTGCGCGAGGCCCTCGACCTGGTCGGTGACACGTTCCTCGTGCTCAACGGCGACGTGCTCACCGACCTCGATGTCCGCACGGCCGTCGACGCGCATGTGCGTTCGCGTGCCGACGCGACGATCGTGCTCACGCGTGTGGAGGACACCTCCACGTTCGGCGTGTGTGTCCGCGACGGCACACGCATCGTTGACTTCGTGGAGAAGCCCGCACCGGGCACGTTGCCGGGGCAGGACACGGTCAACGCCGGCACCTACGTGCTCGAGCGTCGCGCGCTCGAGACGTTCCCGCGAGGCTCGCTCAGCTTCGAACGCACCGTCTTCCCAACGCTCGTCAGCGGCGGAGCCCACGTCGAAGGGTTCGTGTCCTCCGCGGTGTGGACGGACCTGGGAACTCCCGAGCGTCTCCGAGACGGACACCGCCGCGTGCTCGACGGCGAGCTCGACTGGCCAACACTGGCAGCCCATCGTCGGGTGCTGCACATGGCCGGCGATGGCGCTGAGGTCCACGGCGACG
>JBBDSV010000042.1:0-1291 GCA_040904785.1 Nitriliruptoraceae bacterium | reverse complement strand
GACGCCGGCGTAGCCCTTGCCCTTGCTGGTGCCGGTGACGTCGATCGGGTCGCCCGCGGCGAACGTGTCGACCGCGATGACCGAACCGAGCTCGGGAAGCTCGTCGCCGTCGTCGAGCCGCAGCTCGAGCAGCTTGCGAGCAGACTCGATGCCCGCCTTGGCCAGGTGGCCCTGCGTCGGCTTGTTGATGTGCTTGCGCGAGCCGTACGCGATCTGCACGGCGGTGTAACCGTCGGTCTCGGGCGTCTTGACCTGCGTGACAGTGCACGGGCCAGCCTGGACGACGGTGACGGGCACGACCTGGTTCTCGTCATCGAAGACCTGGGTCATACCGAGCTTGGTGCCAAGGATTCCCTTGGTCGCCATGTCGGTCCCTTTCGGTTCGGGGCGCTGCAGCGGTCTCGCCGTGGAGCCCGATGTGGGCTCGGCACGCGGTACGTGCGGCGCGGAGTTTCGTGGTCTCGTGGTCGAGTGAGTGGCTGACTGCAACTATCTGGGGCAGCAACTCACTCGATGCGTGGATGGTCTAGAGCTTGATGTCGATGTCGACACGGGCGTCGACACGGTGGTGGCGGGTCAGCCCAGTGGCATCTGGATGGTTCACAACTTGATTTCGATGTCGACGCCGGCCGGCAGCGAGAGGCCCATCAGCTTGTCGATGGTCTTCTGCGTCGGCTGGTGGATGTCGATCAGGCGCTTGTGCGTGCGCATCTCGAAGTGCTCACGCGAGTCCTTGTACTTGTGGGGCGAACGGATCACGCACCACACGTTCTTCTCGGTCGGCAACGGGACCGGACCGGTGACGTGCGCACCGGTGGCCTCGACCGTGTCGACGATCTCCTTGGCGGAGCGATCGAGCGACTCGTGGTCATACGCCTTGAGGCGGATGCGGATCTTCTGGTCAGCCATGTTTCGTGTCTCCGTACGGAGGAGGGGTGGGACTACTCGATGATCTTGGTGACGCGGCCCGCACCAACCGTGCGGCCACCCTCACGGATCGCGAACCGCAGACCGTCGTCCATCGCGATGGGGTGGATCAACTCCACCGTCATCTCGGTGTTGTCACCCGGCATCACCATCTCCACACCATCAGGCAACGTCACCGCACCCGTCACATCCGTGGTCCGGAAGTAGAACTGCGGCCGATAGTTGTCGAAGAACGGCGTGTGACGACCACCCTCGTCCTTGGACAGCACATACACCTGCGCCTCGAACTTGGTGTGCGGCGTGATCGACCCCGGCGCCGCCAGCACCTGGCCACGCTCCACATCATCCTTCTTGGTCCCACGCA
>JBBDSV010000041.1:0-1307 GCA_040904785.1 Nitriliruptoraceae bacterium | reverse complement strand
CGAGCCCGTTCCCGGCAAAGGCATCGTCGCCGCCACCGGTGGCCGGCGGGTCCTCGTCGGCAACGTCGCCCTCCTCGACGCCAACGGCGTCGCCGACACCGTCGGAGCCGGCCAGGCCGCAGCCGAGCTGGCGGCCGCCGGCCGCACCCCGATGATCGTTGCCGTCGACGACCGGGTCCTCGGCGTGATCGCCGTGGCCGACCAGGTCCGCCGCGACGCCGCCCAGATGGTCACAGACCTGCACACGGCCGGTGTCGACAAGGTCGTCATGCTCACCGGCGACGTCCGACTCGTCGCCGAGGCGATCGGCCAGGCGACCGGTGTCGACGAGATCCACGCCGGCCTGCTACCCGAGGACAAGCTCGACGCCGTCGCCGCACTCCAGCGTGAAGGGCACGTCGTCGCGATGGTCGGTGACGGCGTCAACGATGCCCCAGCACTGGCCACAGCCGACATCGGCGTGGCTATGGGTGCTGCCGGCTCCGCGGTCGCCGTCGAGACCGCCGACATCGCCCTGATGGCTGACGACCTGCTCAAGCTGCCCGAGGCGGTGTCGCTGGCTCGCCGCACCGTCAACAACATGCGACAGAACATCACTATCGCGCTGCTCACCGTCGCGTTCCTTCTCGCGGGCGTGCTGCTCGGCGGGGTCACGATGGCGATCGGGATGCTCGTCCACGAAGCGTCCGTGCTGATCGTTATCGCCAACGCCATGCGGCTGCTTCGCCAGGCTCCCTCCGCGTCGCGCCCGCCTGCGGACCACGCCATCACCTCAATACCCAGCGAGGGCGAGAACCGCGCCCAAGCAGCGCCATCCCGCTGAAGCGAGAACGGCCTGGGTGGCCCGACGAGTGGCTCCGGACTGCGCGACTCGGGCACACCATTCCGATGCCCGCGAGAGGCTGATGGATCTCCGATCGGTTTGCACTGCCGCATAGCTAAGATTCCGGGGCCGACGACACCCCGGATCCCGTGACAAGTCGTAACCAATCGTGACCACCGTCTATTGCCTCAGCGACGCTCTATTCGCTCAGTTCGCCGGTATTCGCTCAATTCCAGCAACGACATGCGACTACGGATCAGGCGGCCGGGGGTTGGAATCCCTCCCAGCGCGCAAACCGAAAATGGCCCGCTATGCACGTGTGGCGGGCCGTTCTTGTGGGTTTGGACGAACCGCGTCGGCAGGTTATCCACGAGGCCTCGTGACAAATCCGTGGCAGTCCATTACGCCATTCCTGACTGGTGGGGTAATCCAGTTGAGAAGACCCGGTGCACGCTGTGCGGCCGCGCTCAGCCCGTCAGGAGCT
>JBBDSV010000040.1:0-1308 GCA_040904785.1 Nitriliruptoraceae bacterium | reverse complement strand
ACCACGACGACGAGCAGGAGCGCGGCCGCCACCAGCGCGAGCGTCGAGCGTTGCGTCCGTTCCATGTCGGAGATGTCACTCATCGTGCTTCCTCGCTTCCATCCGTCGGGGAGGCGACCACCTCACGGCGCGCCCGTCCGAGCCCGACCGCCAGCAGGACGAGCAGCAGGCCGACGAGCAGCAGGGTCGCGGGCGCGCCGATCGCGTCACCGAACACCTCGAAGACCAGCTGTGGGCTCAGGACGAACAGCGCGAGCGCGCCGACGATCAGGTGGTGGAGCCGGTCGGTGCGGATCGCGAGCGTCACCAGGCCGGCCGCGAGCACCACCCCGATGGTCAGGGCCAGCGTCCGTGCGTCCCCGAACGCGCCGACCTGCACCCCGATGAACGTCACCAGGGCCCCGATGACCTCGCCCACGACACGCGGTGCGAGCCAGCCACCGATCGCCAGCAGGAACCAGGCCGCGCCGATCGCCCCCACGACGAGGCCGTACCAGGCCGGATTCGGCGAGATCTGCGTCAGGTCCAACGCAGCGACCGGGGCGATCAGCGCCGAGAGCAGGACCGCGATCTGCAGGAGGGCGCGCGGTGTCCACAGGTAGAGCGCGCCGGCGACGACGACCATGGCGAGCCCCACCGCCACCCCGACCGCTGCGTAGCGGAGGTCGAGCAGGTCACCGGCGACCACGCCCGTGAACCAGCCGACACCGGCCACCGTCCCCGTGAACAGCACGGTCGTCAGCCGTTGCATGGCCGCGGACGCCGAGCCCCGGACGCCGAGCCCGGCGCCGAAGAGCGCCGCGGCGAGCACGCCCACCAGGGCCAGGCGACCACCGACGAGCAGCTCCCGCCACAGGTCGTTCAGGATCAGGGCGATGGCACCGAGCGCCAACGCCGCCCCGACGTACCCGATGGCCTCCGCCGGGCTGGTCAGTGAGCGCTGCCTCGACGTCTCTGGCTCGTCGTTCGAGCGCTCGAAGGCACGGATCGCATCGGCCTGCTCGGTGGTGATCAGACCGGCGTCGATCCAGGCCGGGATGCGGTCGTCGAGAGATGGCATGGGCGCGCTCCTGTCCTGCACATCTCCAGCATCGCCTATCGACGGGCAGGCGGATACCCACGTTCGCCCCTAGTCGCGCCTGGGGGATGTCAGGCGGAGCGTTCCTGGGGGCCCTCGACCTCGCGCAGCTTGCCGTGGGGAACCAGCGTCGGGTTGACCTTCTCACGCACGGTCTCGTCGGTGATCACACACCGGCCGACGTCCTCGCGCGAGGGCAGCTCGTACATCGTGTTGAGCAGGACCTCTTC
>JBBDSV010000039.1:0-1338 GCA_040904785.1 Nitriliruptoraceae bacterium | reverse complement strand
CACACGATCCGCGACCGGCCCCTCGTGCCCATGGACCGAGGGCTCGTAGATCGTCATGCCGTCGATGCGCTCCGGAAGGTACCGCTGTGCCGGCGCGAAGCCGTCCGCGTGGTCATGAGGATAGTCGTATCCCACCCCATGGCCGAGTGCCTCCGCGCCACGGTGGTTCCCGGCGCGCAGGTGGACAGGTACGTCGAGGTTGCCGTGACGACGTACGACGTCCAGGCCCGTTGCGAGTGCCCGTGCGACGCTGTTGGACTTCGGCGCGACCGCCAGCGTCACGGCCGCATGCGTGAGCGCGTACCGGGCCTCCGGCAACCCGACACGATCGAGGGCGTCGAACGCGGCGACCGCCAGGGGCAGGGCCTGCCGATCGGACAGTCCCACGTCCTCGGACGCGAAGATGACCATGCGCCGGGCGAGGAACCGGGGATCCTCCCCCGACTCGAGCATGCGGAGCATCCAGTACACGGCGGCGTCCGGATCACTGCCACGCAGCGACTTGATGAACGCGGAGACCTGGTCGTGATGGTTGTCCGAGGCGCGGTCGTAGCGGAACCGGCGCACCGCACGGGACACGACGTCGACATCGACCTCGACAGGCCCCTCCGCCCCGGCACCCGACACGG
This sequence comes from Nitriliruptoraceae bacterium, assembly GCA_040904785.1. Lineage (GTDB taxonomy): Bacteria > Actinomycetota > Nitriliruptoria > Nitriliruptorales > Nitriliruptoraceae > JBBDSV01. The sequence continues at coordinate 709 of JBBDSV010000039.1, read as the reverse complement.
CGATGGCAGCCTCCAGGGCTCCGAGCGCCGCGCGGGCATCCCCGTCGGCGACCGATGCGAGCGCCTGCACCGCCTCGTCGGTGATGGTGACGCGCCCGTCGTGTCCTCCGCGTGGATCGGCCAGGGCCCGTCGTACCAGCACCGCGACGTCGTCGTCGCTCAGTGCCTCGAGGCGCACCAACTGGCAGCGGGACAACAGGGGTGCGGTCAGTTCGAAGAACGGGTTCTCGGTGGTCGCGCCGACGAGCACCACCCAGCCCGCCTCGACGCCGGGCAGCAGGGCGTCCTGCTGCGTGGTGTTGAAGCGATGGATCTCGTCGACGAACAGCACGGTGCGCCGCTCACGCAGTTCGAGGCGGGCGCGGCCTTCCTCGAGGATCCGCCGTACGTCCTTCACCCCGGCGGTGACCGCCGACAGTTCCTGGAACACCGCGTCGACGTGATGGGCGATGACCGTCGCCAGTGACGTCTTGCCGACACCGGGTGGTCCCCACAGCACCAGTGAGGTGAGCTCGCCGAGTTCCAGCATCGTACGCAACGGCGTTCCGGGACCCAGCGCCTGCTGCTGTCCCACGACGTCGTCGAGCGTGCGTGGCCGCATCCGCGCCGCGAGTGGGGCGGCGGAACCCGGGAAATTCGAGGATCGCGACGGCGCGCCATCGCCGTCCGCGTCGAGGAACAGCTGTGCATCGGTCATCACATCACCGTA
>JBBDSV010000038.1:0-1343 GCA_040904785.1 Nitriliruptoraceae bacterium | reverse complement strand
GCTGCGACCCGTGCCGTCTCAACGGGCTACCTCGGCTACTTGTCGTGCTTGATGACAAGTAGCTCGAAGGCCTTTAGAGACACCGGTGTCAGTTGGGCAGGTACCAGTAGGCGCGTGGGTCTCGTGGTGCGTTGCCGTGCCAGGCGACGACGCCCTCGCGTCGGAGGATTTCCAGGTGGCTGCGCAACGCCGGTCGGGACAGGCCCGTGACTCTGAGCAGCTCACCTGTCGAGGCTCGTTGATGCTGACGTAGATGTCGCACGATGGCATGGGCTGTCGAAGGGAGACGGGACTCGAGGGCTTCGTCGACAGGGGATGCGCTGAGGGTGAGCACGACGTCGCGGTCGCCCTCGACGTAGACGGGTTCGGCCAACCGTGCCAGTCGCATCTCCTCGAACATCCGCTTGATCCCTTCGCCACGCTCCTGGCCGTAGCGGAGATCGGCGAGCACTCGCGCGATCCTTGGGTTGCGCGCGTACCGGGAGATCGACTCCGGATCCTGGATGTCGACGATGCCGGGGAAGCGACCCGGCGAACGGATCTCGATGCGGTCGTCGAAGATCTCGATGCGCGTGTGGTCCCCGGCAAGGCTGTAGGAGCGGTGCGTCACGGCATTGACCACCCCTTCGAGCCATGCGTCACGTGGGATCGCGGGGATGGTGGTGAATCGGCCGTCATCACCGAGCGCCCGTCGCGTAGGGACGTGCTCGGTGATGGCTGCGATGGCGTGGTCGATCTGCTCGGTGAGCGGCCCCTCGTACCGCTCGTCGAAGGCAACGGTCTGACGGCTGCCGGTGCCCCGTTCACGTCCGCGGTAGCGGATGACCCGCAGATGCGCCTCCGGGAACTCGATGTGCACGACCCGCGTGAAGAGCAGCGCGCCCCCGACCGTCAGTTCGTCTCCCCGGACGAAGCCGCGGGCGCGCAGCAACTCGACCGGCTCGGTGCCCTCCCCGTCGGGGTCCCATCGCCGGACGAGATCCTCATCGATCGCGGTCAGCGGTGTGAGCTTCGCGGGGGTCGCCTCGTACGTGCTGTCGCCCTTGTCGAACGCGAGTTCCAGTCGTTGCTCGAAGGTGAGCTTCTTCGTCTCGTCACCGACCCGCAGGTAGACCTCGTCCCGGTTCGTCTTGTGCAGGCGCTCGCTGGGCTCAACGTCCAGGACCACCAGATGGTCGGCGTTCCCGGTCGTGGTCTCACAGGCGATCTTGTGGATGCGAACGCTCGCCGGTGGTTCGACGAACTCCAGATTGGCTTGTCTCCAGCCGTTCTCGTCACCGGCCGCCGCGATGCCCTCGATCGTGCCGTTGTGAAGGCCCAGAACGATCAGTCCACCCTCGGCG
>JBBDSV010000037.1:0-8153 GCA_040904785.1 Nitriliruptoraceae bacterium | reverse complement strand
TACTACGACATCTGAACCGCCCCGCCCCGAGACCCGCTCTCGCCAGCTGAAACACGGTCCCCGCCTAGGTGCGGGGCCCCGCCATGGGGCCACCGATCGATCGCGAGGGCCGAACGCAGCATCCACCACGGGCCGCGTTCGGTCCTCGCTCGTCGGCATGAGGTGGGTGTAGGTCCCCGGCGTGAAGTCGGGGTCCGCGTACCCCCGATGCGCGACACTGCGCGAATGCTGACCCCACCCTCGAGGTGAACACGAGGCCCCACTCCTGGCCCGGGGACACGCGCAGCCGTTCGGCGATCGCGGTGACCACGACGTCGGGGAGCCGGATCCCGCGGCAATCGGCGCAGTCGCCCCTGGATCGAACTCCTGCGTCTTGAGTCAGCGGCGGGCGAATGTATCAACCATCATCCGGCCCGCGGAGGGGTCGACGTAGCAACCGGTGAGCATGTCTGGCGTTGACCCGTCTTGGTCGATCCGTCTCCCGGTCAGACCGCCGGCCAACTGCTGTCGAAGAAGCGCATCGGCAAGCGCGTCAAACAATGTACGACGGCCGCCGCGTCGCCCAAGTTAAGCGAAGGGCTCAGCTTCCACGCCCTACGTAGCATCGGCTCAAGGGCCTCGCCGAGGGCGTAAGCATCGAGCTCCTGCAGGGGGCGCCAGTCAACCGAAAGCGTCCTCTGCAACTACCAGGGCGACCGGCGACGTCAACGCCGTACTCAGCGAGCTGGCCATCGAGAGCCCCGACGACGTGTTCACGCGCGCCTTCGACCGCTGACCGCCCCAGCCTCAGCAGAAATCCTCTGTGACGTGGCCAGGCGTGACGGCCGAACCCATCGACGACGAGGTGCTCGCACCGGATACCGGCATCACCGCTGAGAAGACCCGTGGAACCTCCCGACGATATGGCCGTACCGACCAGTGACCTGTCGATCGTCCTCTATGTAGGGGCCCGAAGTCCCTTCTCGGAAGAGTGGACGTCGACCATCCTTGGACGCGTGGCCACCACTAAACGAAAAAGACCCGTACGTAGCCGCGTGGGATCATCCTCCTCGTCGTGCGACCTGTTCTCCTCCGGGCGGTGGCAGCAGCGCGGGCGCTTCCTGCTCACGTCGGGCGCGGTGCTGCTGATCGTGGGCACGCTCCTGTCGACGTCGTGGTGGCCTGACGACCACGTGGATATGGTCGCGACGGCGTTCGTGGTGGCGGCTGCGGCGTTGGCCGCCACGCTGACGTCCCTGGAGCGACTCGAACGTTTCTGGGACCGCTGGGGCGCGGTACTCGGTGCAGGAGTACTGGCCGTGCTCATCGCAACGACGGGCGGGGCGGAAAGCATGTACGCGGACTTCTTCCTGTTGATCCCGGTCGCGGCCGGACTCCTGCTCGGACGCCGGGACTTCGTCGTAGCCGGTGTGGCGACAACGCTGGGCGTCTTCACCCCGGTCGTCTACGACCACGTGGATGCCCACTTCGTGTCAGACACGCTGGGCGATCTTGGGATCTGGCTGTCCGTCGGCGTGGCCGTGCACCTGCTGGCCACCGAACTGCAACGACGAGTGTCGGACCTGGAGCAGGCGAACGGGATCCGGGAGGCTTTCCTGAGTGGGATCTCCCACGAGCTCAGGACCCCGCTCACGATCCTCAAAGGGGCCGCGGAGACGCTCTCGCGCCGCGACGGCGAACTGCGCGAGAATCAGCGTGAGAAGCTTGTCGCGCAGCTCGTCCGGAACTCGCACCGGCTCAGCGGGCTCGTGACCGACCTGCTCGACGTGGACCGGCTGGTCCGAGGCGGGACGGTGCTCGACACGCACGAACGCGACCTGGCCGAACTCGCGGGGACCATTCTCGATCAGATGGAAATCGGCAACTGGCCCGTCGATGTGCACCTGGAGAGCGTCATTGCGTTCGTCGACGTGCCGAAGTTCAGCCGCGTGGTCGAGAATCTGGTGGCGAACAGCATCCGGCATACGCCGGCGGGGACGTCGATCACCGTCAGAACCGGATACGAAGCCCCCTTCGCCGTGCTTACCGTGGAGGACGATGGGCCGGGTATTCCCGAATGCGACAAGACCCGGATCTTCGAACCCTTCGTGCAAGGGGACGTCGCCGCCTCCAGCGCATCACCGGGTACCGGCATCGGCCTCACGCTTGTCGCCCAGCTCACCGAGGCCCATGGGGGAAGGGTCGAGCTCGATGACGCTCCAGGGGGCGGCGCACGCTTCCGGGTCCTTCTTCCGGGCCGCCCCGGCCCTCTGGAGGCACCGGACAGATCCTCCTCGTCAGTCCGCCGCAGACACGTACCAAACAACGATCAAGTCTGAACCACGATCGTTCGCGAACCGCAAGGATTGACCAGAACCCGTCAGAAACGGCTGCTGGACTCCGACCATCTGGGCGACGAGCAGTAAGAGGCCTCGTATGGCCCGCGGGTGATCGGTGACAACTCCTTCGGCCAGGCACGGAACCGGGCCGGGATCAACGGAAATCACGCGACCGAGTTGGCACGGCGAGCAGCAGTGGCCGCAGCCGTTGCGCAACCACGTTGATCGCTCCCTGGGCACGTTCCACCCGGCCGGTGATCACCAGCGCCGACGCATGGGTCGCCTCCCCCCGATGAGCGATCCACAGTCCGGGTGAGCAGATCACGTTGGCCATCCCGGACTCGTCCTCGAGGCTGACGAATACGGTGCCCGATGCGGTCGCCGGCTGCTGACGGTGGGTGACGACGCCGGCGATCCGCACCCGGGTGCCGTGCGCCACGTCGGCGAGTTGCGCGATCGTGCACACCCCGTCGGCATCCAGATCGGCACGGATGTGCTCAAGGGGGAAGCTCGTGGGCGAGATTCCCGTCGTTCGCAGATCGGCGGCCGTCACCTCCTCGGGGGCCATCCCCGGCAATGTCGGTGCGGTCAGCGCGGTGTCGTCCGGCAGCCGGTCGGCGGTCCGCTGGGCGGCCGCCCCCGCCGACCACAGCGCCTGGCGGCGGTCACCCGCATCAGCCAGCGATCGACACGCACCTGCAGTCGCGAGCGACTCCAGCGCCCGCTGCGGCACATCGGCGCGACGAACGAGTTCGGCGAGTGTCCCGTAGGGCCGTGAAGCGACGATCCGTTCGGCAAGCCGTGTGCCGACCGCACGGACTCCTTGCAGACCCAACCGCACCGCGACCCCGCCGACCGACCGGGGATCGGGCTCCAGCGTCGCGGCGATCCCACCACGATTGACATCCGCACGGTGGACGATGACGCCATGCCGACGCGCATCGGCGACCAGTGTCTGTGGCGCGTAAAACCCCATCGGCTGGTTGTTGAGCAGCCCGGCCAGGAACGCGGCCGGAAAGTGCAGTTTGATCCAGGCGCTGGCGTAGACCAGGTAGGCGAAGCTGATCGCATGTGATTCGGGAAACCCGAAATCGGCGAACGCGGCGATCTGGGCGTAGATCCTGTCCGCCGTCGGTCGGTCAACTCCGTTCGCCTCCATCCCGTCGTACAGCCGCTGTTGCAGGCGCTGCATACGTTCCGTCGAACGCTTCGCCCCCATCGCCTGTCGCAGCTGGTCGGCTTCCGCGGCCGACAGACCAGCAACGTCGACGGCCATCTGCATGAGCTGCTCCTGGAACAGTGGCACGCCGAGCGTGCGCTCCAGGCTCGCGACGAGCAGCGGATGCAGATACTGCACCGGCTCCTGGCCGTTGCGACGACGGATGTAGGGATGGACGGAACCGCCCTGGATTGGGCCCGGCCGGATGATCGCGACTTCGACGACCAGGTCGTAGAACGTCCGTGGACGCAATCGGGGAAGCGTTGCCAGCTGAGCACGGGACTCGACCTGGAACACCCCGACCGCGTCCGCAGCACACAACATGTCGTAGACGGCCGGCTCCTGGGGAAGCTCGGCGAGATCCACGTCGATGCCATGATGGGTCCGAATGGCATCGAGCATGTCGTGGAGCGCGGAGAGCATGCCCAGACCGAGCAGATCGAACTTGACCAGCCCGGCAGTCGCGCAGTCGTCCTTGTCCCATTGCAGCACGGTGCGCCCGGGCATCCGTGCCCGTTCGATCGGGCACACCTCCACGATCGGACGGTCACAGAGCACCATGCCACCGGAATGGATGCCCAGATGGCGCGGCGCCCCGATGAGCGCATTCGCCAAGGAAACGACATCCGCGGGGATGTCCACCGCCGCATCGGCAGCCCGGTCGGTGACATCCCCCCACCTTCCCAACGATGCGGTCCACGCATCGAGCTGTCCCGGGCGGTACCCGAGCGCACGACCGGCATCACGGACCGCCGAGCGCGACCGATAGGTGATGACGTTGGCCACCTGCGCCGCGTTGTGCCGTCCATACCGCGCGTAGACATATTGAATGACCTCTTCCCGTCGTCCCGACTCGATGTCGAGATCGATGTCGGGTGGGCCGTCCCGGTGAGGAGACAGGAACCGTTCGAACAGCAGACCGAGCGCGACCGCATCGGCTTTGGTGATCCCGAGCACGTAACACACAGCGGAGTTTGCGGCAGAACCGCGTCCCTGGCAGAGGATGTTGTTGCGGACACAGAATTCGACAATGTCGTGGACGATCAGGAAGTAGCCGGGATAGTCCAACTGCTCGATGACCGTGAGCTCATGGTCGATCTGTCGCCACGCGGCGGCCGCGGCGCGGTCGTCGCGTGCGCCGTACCGGCGTTGCGCACCATCGGCGACCAGCTGCCGCAACCAGCTCATCGGGGTGTGCCCGGCAGGAACATCGAATCCGGGCAAATCCGGCGCGACGAGCCGAAGGTCGAAGGCCAGCTCGCGACCGAGTGCGGCCGCGTCGGCGACAACACCGGGGAAACGCTCGAAGCGCCGCGACTGTTCGGCGGCCGAACGCAGATGCGCCGTCGGTGCGACCGGAAGCCACCCGTCCATCTCCCCTAGTGACGACCGGGCACGCAACGCTGCCATGGCGGCGGCCACACGCGCATCCGCCGGACGCGCATAGTGGACGTTGTTGGTGGGCACGAGGCGGAGCCCGGCACGTACGGCCAGTGTGGCCAGTGCGTCGTTGCGGTCACTGTCGGCCGGATCGCCGTGATCCCACAATTCGACCACCACGCGATCACGCCCGAACAACGCACACAGTTGCTCGAGCGCCTCGGTGGCAGCGGTCGGTCCGCCGTCATGCAGTGCCCGGGTCACCGGGCCCTTGCGGCATCCGGTCAGCACGACGCCGTGGCCGTCCATCGCGGCAGCGACGGCCTCGATCCCTCCGTATTGCGGCGCACCCTTGCTGCCGGCCAGTTGCGCGTCGGCGATTGCTCGCCCCAGACGGGCGTATCCATCCGGCCCATCGACGAGCATGAGCACATGCGTGGCGTCGGGATCCGCAGATCCGGTCCGTGGCTGCGTTGCGTCGAGGGACAACTCTGCGCCGAACACGGTGCCGATTCCGAACTCTCGTGCGGCCTGCGCGAATCGCACCACGCCGTAGAACCCGTCGTGGTCGGTCAGTGCAAGACTCTCGAGCCCCAGGCGGGCCGCCTCCTCAACGAGCGTCTCCGGATGACAAGCACCGTCGAGAAAGCTGAAGTTCGAATGGCAGTGCAACTCGGCGCCAGCGATCTTCCCACGGGTGATCGCCGGTGGACGGTAGGGCCCGCGCGACCGCGACCATGCAGGCGCGTCGTTGCCGTCAGCACCCGCGAGGACCTGGCCACGCAGGCGGGCCTGAAGCTCCGTCCAGGGCACGGGAAGATTCGACCAGGCCATGCCACCCCATCAGTCGTAGAACGCCTCGACGTGCCACCGCCCGGATTCCACGGTCAGCAATAACCCTGCACCGGAGTCGATGACCACCTGCATGCGTGCACGGCGGCGTCCGCTGCTCTCCCACCATCGTTCGTCCGCAGGCCACGGACCTGCCCAACGATCGACCGAACACCACGGTCGATCCCCGATCTGCAGCCGAGCCGGCGCAGCACTGAGCTCTCCTCGCCCCGAGACCTGCACCGGCACGGCATCAGGGTCGACGAGTCGGGCGGCGAGTGGCGGCCGCGGCAGGATGGTGGGTGCCGGTCGAGGAAGCCGGCCCGGCCACGGTGTAGTGGAATCTGTCCGCACGCTGCTCGGCGTGGCCGCATTCCATGGCACGGCGGTGACCCAGCTCGCCGGATCGCGACCGTCTGACAGAACCCCGACGAGGACCGCTGTGGATCCGAGCATCCCCTGCAAACGGGTCAGCGTTTGCGCGACCTGACGGTCCTGCCGATGCATCGAATCGGCCACCGTGAGCTGTTGCCCGCCATGCAGCACCTCGACGGCGTGAAAGCGCACGTTGGTGATCGGCGCCGTCGGTCGATCGGCGCCCGAGGATGTGTGCAACCAACCGTCGAGCTGCCACCGAAGCCGATCCACCAGCGCCGCAGCGGTGAAACCGTTCAGAGACCGCCAGTGCCGCACCTGCTGCTCAACGTGCGCGGTCTCCGTTTCGATCGCCACGACAGAGGCGAGCAGCAGGCGGCGGGAGAGCAGCGCCAGAAACCGTTCTGCAACCTCCCGTGCAGCGAATGCCACGGCATCGACTCGGTCCAGCGGCGGATCGAGTTCGAGGACGCACTCGAGCGGTTCGTCCGGGATGCGCAGTCGCAGAGGTTCGTCGACCTCTCCTCGCGCGAGCTGATGCGCGAGCCGGCCGTGGGTACCGAACCGATCCGCGACCGTTCGGCGCGGCAACGCAGCCAACGCGCCCAGCGTCGCCACCCCCAGTCGGTTGAGCAGTTCGATCAGATCCTGTCCGTCACCGAGGCTGTCGGACAGCGCATGAACAGGCAAAGGAGCGAGAAATGCCGCCTGTTCTCCCGGGGCGACGATCCGTTCGGCGCTCGCAAACCGTGCCGCGCACACCGCGGCATACCACCCGTCGGCCACACCGATACGGCTTGCGGGAGGACCGCCTACGCCTCCGACGTCGACAACGGGACAATCGGCCACCTCGGCAATCGCGGCATCGACAGCCTGACGCAGCCGGAGGATGACTGCCCACTCGCCACCCATCCGACGGGACGGGCCGCGGATGTCGAGCAGGAGCCATCCCACACCATCGGTAGCGACATCCGGCACGAGCGCATCGACGGCGTCGAGCACCCGGGCGAATGCACGAGCATCCCGGTCCGGATTGTGCTCGATGATCGTCACGTTCGGGCACCGCGCCTGCGCCTCACGCCGCCGCATGCCCGTGCGGATCCCGAAGGCACGCGCTGCCTCGGAGCAGGCAACCACCGTGTCGGCGGCACGGACCACAACCGGCCGGGCGACAACGACATCGGCGGCAACGACCGACCAGTCCGGACACCACAGCGCGAGGACGCGGCGCATCTCACACGGCCCGCAGCGTCGAGGACGCCGGAGACGCAGTTGCGGAACGGCCGTGTTCATCGGCGGCGATCGCTACCGCAGGGTCCGGAAGCCACAGTGTCACCGGACGGCCGTGTCTGGGCGTGCCACGCGTCTGCGCGGCGACCCGAACCCGCCGGGCACGCAACGAACCTGCACCGGCACCAATGCCTTCCCAGTGTTCTTCGACGATCCGCAGGTCGACCGCGATGCCGTCGACCGCCCGTTCAACGGCGTCGAGGAGCACGACCACGCCGCGCCGCTGTCGGACGCGCGCCTGCAAGCGGCGGGCGATCCCGACCGAAACCGCCGACGGCGTACGGATCGCCACGATGTCGAACGCGTCGATGAGGGCGGCGAGCACATCCGGCCACCGCGGCCCCGGACGAGGAATGACCACGAGCCGCTCCAGCGCGACGCCGGATTCCTGCGCCGCCGCGAGTCCGAGCCCGTCCACCCCGACGACCGCACACCATGCGCCGTCCTGCGAGGGCCGAGCGAGCAGCGCCAGCATCAACGAAGGGGCCGACACCCCGACCCATTGGCCCCGCGGCAATCCAGCATGGGGGAACAGCGGCTGCAACGGTATCGCCACCGGATGGACATCCAACGCCGCATGTGCCGCCGCATCGGCCGCGGTCATCCAATGCGACGCGACCTCCGCAGCGCCGGAGGCCGCTCGACCGGTGGAGACAGAGGCAACCATGGCGCGAGATTATCGAACGTATGTTCGATATGTACAGGTGACGCGAACAGCACGTGGGCCCGCCCAACCCCCC
>JBBDSV010000036.1:0-1387 GCA_040904785.1 Nitriliruptoraceae bacterium | reverse complement strand
GGGCCGAGAGGCAGCAGCCCTAAGCCGTTCTCGGGCGGGTGCCGATCACGGGCGCCCGTCACCCGACCCCACCGGCTCGGCCGTGCACATGAGGAGGCAGGGACATCCCGTGACGTACGTGTCGCTCTATCGGCGCTACCGGCCGCAGTCGTTCGAGGACATCGTCGGTCAGGAGCACGTCACCCGAACCCTCGTCAACGCGCTCCATGATGACCGCCTCCACCACGCATATCTGTTCACCGGACCGCGCGGCACCGGCAAGACGTCGACGGCGCGCATCCTCGCCAAGGCCGTCAACTGCGTCGATGGCCCCACGCCAAGTCCGTGCAACACGTGCGACAACTGCGTCGAGATCACGGCGGGGTCGTCAGTCGACGTCATCGAGCTCGACATGGCGTCGCATGGCGGCGTCGAAGATGCGCGTGAGCTGCGGGATCGCGCGGCGTTCGCACCGGTGCGGTCGCACCGCAAGGTTTACATCCTCGACGAGGTGCACATGGCCTCGACGGCGGCGTTCAACGCGCTGCTGAAGCTGATCGAGGAGCCGCCGGCGCACGTGTTGTTCGCGATGGCGACGACCGACCCGCAGAAGGTCCTGCCGACGATTCTGTCGCGGGTGCAGCGACTGGATCTGCGCCGCGTCGGCGCTGATGCCGTTGCCGCGCATGTCCAGCGCGTCTGCGCGGCCGAAGGCCACGGCATGGATTCCGGTGCCGTCGACGCGGTCGTGCGTGCCGGCGACGGGTCGGTTCGCGACACCCTTTCGGTGCTCGAGCAGGTACTCGCGTTCGCCGACGGCGACGTCACGGCGGCGACCGTCGCCGCGGTGCTGGGACGGACGCCGGATGACGAAGTGTTCGCGGTCGCCGAGGCGATCGGGATCCGGGACATCGCCGGTGTGCTCGTTGCGGTGCAACGGCTCGTCGACCAGGGCATCGACCTGCGTAGATTCACGCTCGATTTCGCCCAGCACGTCCGTGATCTGCTCGTGTGCAAGGTCGCACCCGAGCGGGCTGACCTGCTCGATGCGACCGTCGACCGGCGGGAACGGCTCGCGGCGCAGGCGGATGCGCTCGACCGCGAGGACCTGATCACCATCGCTTCCGTGCTCGGTGACGTCGTCGCGGAGCAGCGACAGACCTCCCCACGATTGCCCCTCGAACTCGCCCTGGCCCGACTCGCCGCCGGGCCCTCCCGTTCCGCGCCATCGCCGGGCGAGGTTGCCGATCCGCCCGTCGATCTGGTGGTGGCCACACCGGTCGCGGAACCGGTCGATCCCGCGGCGGTCGAACCGCCCGCTGAGGTGTCGGACCCGGTGCCCGATCATCCTGCGCCGCAGATGGACCGGGTGGCCGACGAGCCGCCCGCCGCCGCAGGTGCGGCGGCC
>JBBDSV010000035.1:0-8301 GCA_040904785.1 Nitriliruptoraceae bacterium | reverse complement strand
TCATCCATCGCACCACCGCCGGCACGCAAGGTCTGGCACGCACGGCCGGTAGCCCCCTCGTACTCGCTGCATCGTTTGTCAATGCGGCCGCAACGGCACGCACACTTATCGCATCAGCTGCTCACGAAGTTGCCTTCATCATTACCGGCGCATCGCACGGACGCGACGGCGATGAGGATCTTGCATGCGCAGAATTGATTGCTGCGCGGCTCAACGGTGACGAGCCTGATCCCGCCACGTTTCTCGCCCGTGTCTCCCAATCAGATGCAGGACGTGCGTTCGCACCCGATGGCGCGGACTGGGCACCGCCGGAAGATCTGGCGTGTGCCTGCGAAGTCGACCGTTTCGATTTCGCACTCGCCGCGCAAGCGCGCAATGAACTTGGCGCGATCGACGTTCGCGTCACGCATTAATCCTCGCGCAACACATCCCCTTAACGTGCGAGTCCTGTCCATCCCCGCACACACCGTGCATCCGCACAGGAGCTCAGCCGCCCTCAGCGGCGTCGTCCGCAGCCCCATCGTCCGCAGCCCCATCGTCCGCAGGCCCATCGTCCGCAGGCCCATCGTCCGCAGCGGCGTCGTCCGCAGGCCCATCGTCCGCAGCGGCGTCGTCCGCAGCGCCATCGTCATCGTTTCCGCCACCGACTCCGTCCCTGCGGTCGTCGTTGCCGTCGCCACTGTCATCGTCCCCGTTGTCATCATCCCCATCGTCATCATCCCCATCGTCATCATCGTCCTCGTCCTGACGAGGGCCCGCCACGGCCTCGCGCAGAACCTCTAGACCCGACAGGTCCGGAGCCCCGAATTCCTCTACAACGATGCCCTCAACAGCTTTGCCCATGTACTCCGCCCAGACCGGCGCAGCGAGTCCGCCACCGGTCGCGTCGTCCGCCTCGATCGGCGAATTATCAAGGTTTCCCAACCAGACCGCAGTTGACAGCTGGGGTACGTACCCCACGAACCAGACGTTGCGACCCTCATTGGTTGTTCCGGTCTTGCCCGCAGCGGGCCGGCCGATGTCGGCTGCTTGGCCGGTTCCGCTCTCGATGACCCCGCGCAACGCGTCGGTCACCACACGCGCGACGTTGCGATCGACCGTCTGCTCCGGACGGGCGTCCGCCTCCCACAGCACATCGCCGTCGCGACTCTCGATACGGCTGACGAGTTGAGGCAGAGCGTGCTTGCCATCTGCGGCGTACGTGCCAAACGCGGATGCCATTTCCACAGCGGTGAAATCATTCTGGCCCAGCGTCAGGCCGGCGTAGTTCTCGAGCACCGGGCCGTCATTGCGCTGCGTGGCGAAGACTTCTTCCGACTTATCGCGCGGCAAGCCGGCGCGATGCGCGGCCTCGACAACCCGGTCCCGCCCGATCTGCTCCTGCATCTGCAGATAGACGGTATTGATCGACGACAGCGTCGCCTGGTGCACGGTCCGAGGGCCAAATCCGGTGCCGCCGTAGTTCCCATACTCGTGCCCGTCGATCTCGATCGTCGCCGGTGCATTGAACACTGATTGCAACGACCAGCCCGCTTCGACGAACGCCTGGAGGGTGAATGCTTTGAACGAGGAGCCGACCTGGCGGTGGCTGACCAGAGCCGCATTCAAGAGCTGGTCCATCACATCTGGACCCCCGACGAGCGCGCGGATGCCTCCGGTCGCCGGATCGACGGTCACGATCGCGCCGGTGTCGGTGGGGCCGTCACTGATGGCTGCCGCCAGCACCGTCTGCGCTTCCGCCTGGAGCCGAGGATCAAGGTGGGTGTGGATACGCAATCCACGAAACAATTGGCCGTCGTCGAGATCGGGATGGCGTGCCAACACGCGCCGAACAGCGTCGAAGTAGTAGCCGTTGGGACCGAGATCGATCGGGGCGCGGGCCATGACGGTCGGCAGACCCTCGTCGACGAGCTCGTCATGCTCATCCTGGTCGATCCAGTCCTGCTCAAGCATCCCGGCGAGCGCGACGCGCCGCCGGACATCGACAGGTTCGGGATCCTCCCACGGATCGAGGTTCTCAGGCGACGCCAGCATGGCTGCGAGCGTCGCCGCCTCGTTTGGCGACAGCGCTGTGGCGGACTTGTCAAAGTAGGACTGGGCGGCCGCGTCGATGCCAGTCGTCCCACGCCCCCAGTACGAGGTATTCAGATAGAACTCAAGGATCTCGTCTTTCGAGAAGGCCTGCTCCAGCTTGATCGCCAATGCCGCCTCTTCAACCTTGCGGCGGTAGGTGCGTTCCGGACTCAGCGCAGCGTTCTTGATGTACTGCTGCGTGATGGTCGATCCACCCTGCTCGATGGTGCCCGCTCGGACGTTGGTGAACAACGCACGAGCGATCCCCGAGAGAGAGACGCCACGATGGTCATAGAAGTTACGATCTTCGATCGCCATGACCGCCTGCGGCACGTAGTCGGGCAGGCTGCTCAGCGCTACGTCGGAACGCAGCACATCGGCAGAGAGCCCGCCCACTTCTTTGCCGTCGACGTCGACGAGCACCGACGCATGATTCGCGATGTCATGCGGAAGCGGCGGGGTCGAGACAACCAGATAGAAACCGAGCAGGCCAAAACTCGCGAGCGCGACGGACGCCATCACCGAGGCCGCGAGCAACAAGCGCCGGCGCCACCAACGGGCACCTGGAACGGCCTGCGGCGTCGCCGACTTGCCGCGCACGGCACGACCCGACCGCGTCACGCCACCATCACAGACTGCGGTCGCGCATCTGGACACGCAAGAACGGGCAAGGGCTCGATGTCGTCACCTCGAAGTGGGCGGCGGATGGTCACGCCGCAGCACCAGCGTGACGCATGGACGGGCAAGGTGAGCGGCCGAATGGCCAGAAGCGACCCAAACGTGGACCTGGCGCCCGCTGGCGCTCGATCACGCGTTGCGTGGCGAACCGTGTGCACAATCGCGAGAAACGGTCAGAGCCAGCCTCAAAACCGGCCCTGACACGCATGATGCCGTTTGTACCCCCGAGTGGATTTGAACCGCCGTTACCGCCTTGAGAGAGCCTTGCGAGGGGTAGCGGCCGATACCCGCCGATGCCGGAATGTGCCACTGACCAAGGAAGACACCTGCGTGTAGTGCCGGGAAGTGATCCCCGATTCCGGGCCGTGCCCGGGCTATGGGTATCCCGTGGGTATCCGGTTCGGCACGATCCTGACCATCTCGTCGGTCAGCTCGAAGATGCTGTGCTGCTCAAGCTCGGCGGCGATGTCGAACATCTCGTCGGCGGCAACCTGCGACGACGGCACGAGGAAGCTTCGTTCGAACCAGTCCCCGACGCCGGCCAGCAGCGACATGAAGTGGGCGCCGCACTCGACGAGCCGTGCTTCGAACGCCCCGTGCGCCGCGCGGAGTCGTGCATGCTCGCCCGGCGGCCCATCGGGTTTTCGGCGGTGACCACCCAGGCCGATGGGGGCAGGAGCAGCGTGCCGACGGCGCCACCGCCGACGAGAGCACGTGCGTCCGGCTCCGACGTGCGAATCTCGGCCGTCTCGAACATTGCGACCAGCGAAGCCTGGTCCTGCTCGTCGGCGATCACGGCACCGACCGTCCAGGCTTCGTCACGCGGGCCAGCGTGCCCATCGCGATCAGCTCGGCGCCGGCCCGCGGTCCGGTGCATCGCGCAAGACCATCGGTGGGCTCAGCAGCTCATGGAGCGCGAAGGCGTCACGTATCGCCCGCGGGGACGACAGCTCGGCGCGCAGCCGGGAACGCGTCGACGAGGGCGCGGGCCGCTCGTCGCGGACCGCGGACGACGGCGTCTCGACTACGGGCCCGCGGCGCGTGCGCTCGGGCACGGGCTCACGTTCCGGCTCGGGCACGGCGTCGCGCCCATCGTGGTGCGGAACATGGCTGGTCGTGATGTCGACGCCTTTCGACGTACGGTCCGCGTCGCGGGATCAGTCCTCGTCCTCGCCCGCGATGGAGCCGCGCATGCGCGTATCGGCCTGGACGTTCTGCATGTGGTAGTGGTCCATCACCCCGAGGTTGCCGCTGCGCAATGCCTCCGCGAGGGCGCGCGGCACCGCCGCCTCGGCCTCGACGACCGCCGCACGCATCTCCTGCTCGTGCGCGACGGCCATCGCCCGCCGCTCCTCGGCCTTCGCCTGCGCGATGTTCTTGTCCGCTTCCGCCTGGGCGGTCTGAAGCTCCGCGCCGATGTTTCGGCCGATGTCCACGTCCGCGATGTCGATCGACAGGATCTCGAACGCGGTTCCGGCGTCCAGTCCGCGCTCGAGGACGCGCTTGGAGATCCCGTCGGGGTTCTCGAGCACGTCCTTGTGGGTGTCAGCTGAACCGATCGAGGACACGGTGCCCTCGCCGACCCGGGCGATGATGGTCTCCTCACCGGCGCCGCCGACGAGGCGCTCGATGTTGGCGCGCACCGTGACCCGGGCGACGGCAACCACCTGGATGCCGTCCTTGGCGACCGCGGCGACCCGCGGCGTTTCAATCACCTTGGGGTTGACGCTGACCTGAACCGCCTGTAGCACGTCACGGCCGGCGAGGTCGATCGCGGTGGCGCGCTTCCACGGTAGCTCGATGTTGGCGCGGTCGGCCGAGATGAGCGCGGTGACGACCTGGCCGACGCGACCACCGGCCAGCGAATGGGCCTCCATCTGGGCGATGTCGAGGTCGAGATCGGCCTTGGTGGCACTGATCAGCGGCCGGATGATCTCGCTCGGCACGACCTTGCGCAGCCGCATCCCGATGAGCGTGCCGAGACCGACCCGCACCCCGGAGAACATCGCGGTGATCCACAGCCCCAGCGGGACGAAGTAGAGCACCATCCCGACGACGGCGAGGGTCGCCACGACGATGACGAACAACATCACGGTGCCGAGATCCATCGAGGCTCCTAAACGCCACAGGCGACGAATCTCGTACCTCGCGGCGATCTGCTGCCGACACTACTTCACGTGGGCCGGCGGCGCACGATCCTGCGGTAGCCCTCGTCGCGCACCACCTCGACGCGTTCGCCGGCCTCCAGATACTCGCCTTCGGTCACGACGTCGACGCGTTCGCCGTCGATCTCGGCGACGCCGGCCGGGCGCAGGTCACTCAACGCGACGCCGACGGCACCTGTCAGGGTCCCCCCGGTCCTCGACGTCGGCGGCTGTCCAGGAACGTCGCTGGCCGCACCCGCTGATGGATCGTCCGTGGCCCGCTGAGATGCGAGCACACCACCGCCGCTGCCGAACCAGCGCAGCCAGCCCACCGACGATCGTGGGGTCACGGCGGTGCCGGAGCCCACGCGGGCACGCAGCACCACACCCTCGGGGCCCCGGCGCCGCGAGAGATGCGTCAGCAGGCCGATCGTGGCGGCCACGAGTCCGAGGAGGCTCGCCGCGACGATCGTCGCGGTACGCAGCATCTGATCGCCAGCCACGAAGTCGAGGTTGCGGTTGAGCATCGCAAGCAACGTTCCGGACCCCACGGCGGCGAGCCCCAAGACCCCGGCGACCCCGAAGCCGGGGATGACGACCACCTCCACCAGGATGAGCACGACACCCAGTGCGACGAGTGCCACGTCCTCCCATCCCGCCAGGCCGGCCAGCAGATGACCCCAGAAGAACACGGCGAGCAGACCCGCACCCACCCCGATGCCGATGCCGACACCGCCGCTGAGCAGGTCACCCACGATCAGCCACACACCGATCATCAGCAGCAGGGAGGCCAGCACCGGGTTCGTCACGAACCTCACGAGCCGCTCCGCGAGGCTCGGGCTGGCGTAAACGACCGGGCGGCCCACGAGCCCGGCGGCCTCGAACACCGCGTCGAGGTCGGCGGTCACACCTTCGGCATACCCCCATTCGCGAGCTTCGGACGTGGTGAGCGTGAGCAGCTCCCCGCGGCCGACGAGGCCCTCGACGTCGACCGCCGCGTCCACCATCGCCTCCGCGACCCGGGGGTCACGGCCTCGTTGCTCCGCGGTCGAGCGGAACGTCGAGCGCACGGCCGAGACGACCTTCGGATCGGCGGTCATGCCCTCGCCCGTGACCGGCGTCGCGGCGCCCATCACCGCGGCCGGCGTCATGTAGATCTCCTCCGACGCGAGCGCCACCAGCGAACCCGCCGAGAACGCGGTCTGATCGATGAAGGCGAGGGTCCGAACCGACGAGCGCAGCAACGCGTCGCGCATCTCGAGCACGGCGTCGAGCCGCCCACCGGGCGTGTCGATGCGCACGACGACGGCGCTCGCGCCTGCCTCGTCGGCCTCATCCAGCGCCCGGTCCAGGAACGGAGCGAGGCCGAGGTCGATGACGCCGGTCACCTCGAGCACGTGCACAGGCCCATCGACGTCGGCACGAGCCGCTCCAAAGAGCAGGACCGCCAGGCCCACGGCCACCACGCCAGGAAGGACCGCCCGGCGGCGGCCGGACACCGGCGGCCGAAGGGCGCGAGAACGATCGGGGCTCGATGCGCTCGTGTCCTGCCTCCTCGACGGTGGCCAACCACAGCAAACCGTAGTCGGCGCTTCCCGGGCTGCGGACGACATCTCGGCACCTGCGTGACGCACGAGGGTGCGGCGGATCAGTCCTCCTGCGGCCAATCGGACGACCCCGCGATCGGGTCGAGGCCGTGCAATCCGTTCCACAGCAGATTGACCACGTGCGCCTTGACCACGTCGCGTGACAGGGTTCGGTGCTCGACCCACGACTCACCGACCAGCGCGGCCGCGCCGAGCAGCATCAGGGCCTACATCGGCGCCGTGTCGGAATCGAACCCCCGGTCGGAGAACTCATCGACGAGCAGCTGCTCGACCCGAGTGGCGACGTTAGCGATGACCGAGGCGAGCAACCCGCCGAACATGCCCACCGGCGCATCGCGAACGAGCACCCGGAAGCCGGCCTCGTGCTCCTCGATGTAGGCGAGGAAGGCGTCCGCAGCACGTTCGACGATCGACCGCGGATGCTCGGCGTCGAACGCGCGGGTGATCGACGCCGTCAGGTAGCGGACCTCACGTTCGACGATGATCGTGTACAGCCGGTCCTTGCCGCCGAAGTGCTGGTAGACGACCGGCTTGGACACGTCGGCCCGTCAGGCGATCTCCTCGATCGAGGTCGCCTGATAGCCCTTCTGCGCGAACAGAGAACGGGCCACACCGATCAGCTGCTCGCGCCGCTCGAGCGCAACCATCCGTATTCGGTTCGTCGAGGCCTCGGTGCCGTTCCTGACGCGAGGTAGAGCGCCAGGTCTCGACGCGAGGTCGTAGCGGTGTCCGACTATGCGGTGGCGTCCAGCTGGCGTGCGCGCAGGCGCCGGGCGATCTGCGCGGGCGAGGGAACCTTGATGCCTCGGGCGAGGCGCACGAGCGCGAGTCCGCGGATCAGCAGGTAGGAGAGATCGAGCTCCCACCACCGTAGGCCGTGCCGTGCGGACGACGGGAACGCATGGTGCGCGTTGTGCCAGCCTTCACCGAAGCCGATGACCGCCATGGCCGCGTTGTTGCGGGCCTCGTCGTGCGAATCGAACGGACGGGTTCCGAACACGTGGCAGATCGAGTTGATCGACCACGTGACGTGGTGCAGCAGGAAGATGCGCACGAGGCCCCCCCACAGGAACCCGGTCAGCGCGCCGATCCAGGACGTGGTGATCAGCCCGCCGAGAACCGCCGGAGCGACGAAGCTGACGAGCACCACCCACGGGAACGCGGCGGAGATCCGGCGCATGTCCGGATCGCGCAGCAGGTCCGGGGCCCACGTCTCCTGGACCGTCACGTCCCGAGCGAACATCCAGCCCAGGTGCGCGTACCACAGGCCGCGCAGCATCCCGACGGACCCGCCGGACGAGTCGACGTGCGGCGAGTGCGGGTCACCCGTCTTGTCCGAATAGGCGTGATGGCGCCGGTGGGCCGCCACCCAGTCGTTGACCGAGCCCTGGATCCCCATCGATCCCGCAGCGGCCAGCACCACCCGAACGGACCGGGCGGCCTTGAAGCTCTTGTGCGTGAACAGGCGGTGGAATCCGACGGTGACCCCGAAGCCAGTGAAGAAGTAGAACCCGAGAAGCAGGCCGAGGTCCACGCCGCTGATGCCGTTGCCCCACAGGGCGACGACCGCCGCAACGACCCCAACGAGGGGGATGATGGTGATCAACAGCATCGCAACGCGCTGCCACAGCAGCGCTCCCGGCTCGGCGATCCTGATCCCTCGCAGCGTCGGCGTCTCGTCGAGGAATGTGGGTGGTGCGGTGAGCTGTGACACGGAAACCTCGGTAGTCGGTGCAGCGTGCGGCCACGCTTCGAACTCTACGTCCGCATAACTTACGGTCCCGTAGAGAAAAAGCGAG
>JBBDSV010000034.1:0-8345 GCA_040904785.1 Nitriliruptoraceae bacterium | reverse complement strand
CCATCCCGCCCTCGTAGCTCAGGGGATAGAGCAACGGTTTCCTAAACCGTGTGCCGCAGGTTCGAATCCTGCCGAGGGCACCGATTGCTCGGGGTCGCACCGATACCCTCGATGTTTCGAGACGGAGCGTGTCAGCACCGTCGCCTCGCGAACCGGCAATCTTGTGACGAGCTCCACACGCACGCCCCGAACCGATCTGCGCAACGTCGCGATCATCGCCCACGTCGACCACGGCAAGACCACACTCGTCGACGCGATGCTGTGGCAATCGGGCGCCTTCCGTGCCAACCAGGACGTCGACGAGCGCGTCATGGACTCGAGCGACCTGGAGCGTGAGCGCGGCATCACGATCCTTGCGAAGAACACATCGATCGTGGTGCCCGACCTCACCGCCGACGCGACCGACGCGCTGGTCACGGTCAACGTCGTCGACACGCCCGGCCACGCCGATTTCGGGGGCGAGGTCGAACGCGCATTGGCCATGGTCGACGGGGCGCTGCTGCTCGTCGACGCTGCCGAAGGTCCGCTGCCGCAGACACGGTTCGTCGTCCGAAAGGCGCTCGAGCGTGGACTGCCGATCCTCGTCGTCGTCAACAAGATCGACCGGGACGACGCCCGCGTTGACGCCGTTGTCGAGGAGACGCTCTCACTGCTGATCGAACTCGGCGCCGACGACGAGCAGATCGACCTGCCCGTGCTCTACACGAACGCCAAGGCCGGGACGGCAACGCTCGATCTGGACGTGGCCGGCGAGGACCTGCGCCCCCTCTTCCGCACGATCCTGGCGCACGTGCCCCCCCCGATGCACGACCCCGACCATCCGTTCCAGGCACTGGTCACGAACCTCGACGCCTCGCCCTACCTCGGCCGGCTCGCGCTCTGCCGCGTCCATCACGGCACGGTTCGCCGCGGAGAGACGATCGCCTGGTGTCGCGCCGACGGCTCGACCACCACGGTGAAACTGGCCGAGCTGTTCCTTACCGAGGCACTCGATCGCGTCAGCGCCGAAACTGCCGGTCCCGGTGACCTCATCGCGATTGCCGGCATCGATGACGTCACGATCGGTGAGACGCTCGCGGCCGCCGACGACCCGCGCCCGCTGCCAGTGCTCACGGTCGATGAGCCCTCGCTCGGCATGACGCTTGGTGTGAACACGTCGCCACTCGCGGGCAGGGAGGGCTCGCGCCTGACCGCCCGGCAGATCGAGGAGCGGCTGCGCGCCGAACTCGTCGGCAACGTCTCGATTCGTGTCCTGCCGACCGAACGCCCGGACACGTGGGAGGTCCAGGGCCGAGGGGAGCTGCAGTTGGCGGTCCTCGTCGAGACGATGCGCCGGGAAGGGTTCGAGCTGACTGTCGGCAAGCCCCGTGTGGTCACTCGCGAGGTCGACGGGGCCGTGCACGAACCGTTCGAAGCGCTATCCATCGACGTGCCCGACGAGTATGTCGGCGTCGTGACACAGCTACTGGGGCTGCGCAAGGGCCGGATGCAGCAGATGGTCGCGCACGGCTCCGGGTGGACACGCCTGGAGTACCGGGTGCCGGCGCGTGGACTGATCGGGTTCCGCACCGAGTTTCTCACTGAGACACGTGGGACGGGCCAGCTGCATGCCACGTTCGATGGCTATGAGCCGTGGCAGGGCGAGATTCGGACACGGCCGAACGGCTCACTGGTCGCCGACCGATCGGGGTCGACGACCCAGTTTGCGCTGCTCAACCTGCAGGACCGCGGCCAGCTGTTCGTCGGTCCCGGAGTCGACGTCTACGAAGGCATGATCGTCGGCGAGAACGCCCGCCACGACGACCTCGACGTCAACCCGGCCAAGGAGAAGAAGCTGACCAACGTCCGGTCGGCCACGGGCGATGAACTCGTGCGTCTCGCTCCGCCGCGACAGCTTTCGCTCGACCAGGCGCTGGAGTTCATCCGGGAGGACGAGGCCGTCGAAGTCACCCCCGCGTCGGTGCGGCTGCGCAAGGCCGAACTGGCGGCGACGGTGCGCGGGCGTCAGGCGAAGCGCGCCAAACAGGGCGCCGCTCCGACCTGAGGCTCCATCGTTCGGTGGACGTAACGACGACGTCCGTCCACGGTGTGCTACGACTGCGATGCGTACGCATCGGAAGGACGTCTCCGTGGCCGACACGCATGCACCAAACCGCTCGGCGCGGTACCGCCGGCTGCGCGTCACAAACCTCGTGGTCGGACTCGTGCATCTCGTCCAGGGCGTTGCACTGTTTGTCCTGCGCGGTGACGACGTTCGGCTTCCGGTGAGCGTTGCCTTCCTCGGCGACGATCCGCTGGCGGTGACCGCACCGGCGACGCCCACGATCGCGTTCCATCTCGTCGTCGGCGCGCTGACGGCCGTGTTCGTCCTGTTCGCGGCCGCGGACCACCTGCTCACCGCCGGGCCGCTGCGCGGATGGTACGAATCGATGCTCGACCGCCAGGCGAACATCGCACGATGGATCGAATACTCGGTGTCGTCCTCGATCATGATCGTGCTGATCGTGGCGCTGGTCGGGATTCGGGATCTCGCCGCGATCGTGGCGCTGTTCGCGATCAACTCGGCGATGATCCTGTTCGGACTCGTCATGGAGCGCCGTGAGTCGATCGCCGATCCGGACATGACGGCGTTCTGGTCGGGTACCGCAAGCGGGTTCGTGCCGTGGCTGCTGATCGCGTACTACGTCGCCAGCACCGACAACGTCCCAACGTTCGTCTACGCGATCACGGTGGTGCAGTTCGTTCTCTTCTGGTCATTCGGCGCAAACATGTGGCTGCAGTACCGCAAGAAGGGCCCGTGGCGCGACTACCTGTTCGCCGAGTACGCGTTCATCATCCTCAGTCTGGCAGCGAAGACGCTGCTCGCGTGGCTGGTCTACGCGAACGTGCTGACGGCCGATGCGCGCGTCCCGGGTGGCTGATCCACGGGAGGCTCGCACCGTGCCGCACCGGAACACGGGATCGTCACACTCGGCTTGAGGACGCCTGCGCCGCGATCACCCGGCGCATGACCAGCGCACCGCCCAGCCCGAGCGTTCCGCTGAAGCTCCAAGCCGCGGTGAACGACACGAATTCGGCGAGCAACCCGAACACCGGCGGAGCGAGCACGCTGCCGAGATACACGCCGGTCATCGTCACGCCCGTCGCGGCGGCTGGCGCATGCGAATACAGCGCGGCAACCGAGTGGTGGAACACTCCGGGCCACCCCCATCCGGCCCCGAATACGAGCATCGCACCGGCGATCCACGCCACGGGACTCGATGCAACCGCGAGCACGCCGAAACCTGCTGCGCCGGTGGCGAGCAACATGACGACCATCATCGACGGCGCGAAACGCGACGACCGATCGACGGTGAATCCTGCCACCAGACGCACGCCGATCGCGACCAGGCTGCCGGCCATGATCGCCACACCGCCGAGCCCCGCGGGTCCGCCCCGATCGACAACGGCGACGACGAGGAATGCCGGTGCCGTCGCCGCAGCTCCCGCACCGAACGCCGAGACGACTGCGAGCGGCAGCTGGCCGGGCTCACGCCGCACCACCGGTCGAGTCCCGGTCGCCGGGGCGGCGTCCTTCACCCGCGGAACCGCGATGCTCAGCAGGACGAACAGGCCCGCGGCGGTCACGAACGTCGCGCGCCAGCCGGCGAACTGCGCCACGATCGGCACCGCGGATCCCGCCGCGAGCGTCGCGATCGGACCGGACGACTGTTTGATCCCGAACGCTGTGCCCAGTGCACGCTGCGGCACCGACCGGATGAGTGACAGATTCGCCGACGGCTGCCCCATGCCGTTGGCGATGCCCGCGAAGGCGAGGAACGCAGCCACCCAGAACCAGGAGGTTGCGGCCAGGCCGATCGCAAGCATCGCTCCCGCAGCGATCGCACCTGCCGTCAGCATGCTGCGCCGGATGCCGAGTCGCTCTACCACGCGCCCACCCGGTACCGACACCAGTGCAGAAACGGCGTAGTAGGCACTGACAATCGAACCGATGCGTGTCGGCGTGAATCCAAGATCGTCGGCGATGAACACCCCGAGTGACCCGACGAGATACACCGGCAGGATCGCAAGAATCAACACGAGTGCAGCGGCGAGCAACGTTCGCGGCACCGAATCCTGCGGGCGCGTCACTGCACGCATCGAGGTGACGCGATGGCGTCGCGGACGCAGCGGTCACCCATGGACGTGCCAATGATCGACGAGCCGCGAATCCTACTGTCACCGGCGAACCGCGCGGTGCGGACGGGCGACGAACCAACGGCCTATCCGACGGCGGTGCCGGTGCCGGCGACCTCATCGATGACGACACGGGTGATGTAGCCGGGTGGGGGATCCGGCAGCGGCGGGAAGTCGATGTCCTCCTCGAGATAGCGCGGGTCCAAGCGGCGCAGCAGTTCGGGCGCCCCACCGGGCTCGATGGTGGCTGTTCCACGCACGACGAGGTAGGGCGTCAGCAGCGCGCCATGCGCATCACGGGCTTCGAAGGAAATCGCGATTCGCGGATCGGCACGCAGATTGCGCAGCTTGCGCTGATCGAAGAGCGTCGCGAACACGAGATCGCCGTCGTCGACATCGCACCATGCGAGCGTGACGTGCGGTCGGCCGTCCGGATCGAGCGTGACGACGTGTCCGTGCACCCCGGAGGTGATCAGGTCGATCGCGGCGGTCGTCAGCATCACGGCTCCCGAAAGTGGTGGGTTGGGGCAGGTGGATCAGGCACACCGGGAATATCCCGCAGATCTGCGGAGTTGGCAATCACGACGGCGCGAAGAGGATGACGGATGCGAAGCTGGTCGACGCGACGGTGGGTGGTCGCAGGAGTGGCAGCACTGGGTGCCGGCCTGCTGCTCGGTATTCCGACCGACCTCGTCCCCAATCCGGTGTTCGACCGCATGATCGAGGCGCCCGGATGGGCATACCCGGCGTGGATCGTGACCTCGGTGCTCGCCGGACTTCTCGTAGCAACCTATGTGGCGCAGCCACCCGTCGACGGCGACGGCCATTCCGTGACATCGGACGAGCGGCGGTTTGCCGCCGGCGGGCTCTTGGCCGTCTTCGCCGTCGGATGCCCCACGTGCAATGCCCTCGTCGTGCTCGCCCTCGGATCGAGCGGCGCCGTCACCTTGTTCCAGCCGGCCCAGCCGTTCCTCGCCATCGCGGGCATCGGTCTGCTCGGCTGGGCATTGCGCCGACGCCTCGCCGCGGCCGATGTCCAGTCGTGCGAGGTGACCTCGTCGCCCTGATGCCACCGCAGCCGCAGCCTGGTGTCGCAGCACCGTCAGACCTCGGGCAGCTCGACCTTCGCGAACAGTGGTGACGCCTCGCCCAACTGCTGGCCGGCATCGATCACTGGTCGATGCCAACCTCTCGCGACGAGGTCACCGTCGCCACCAAGCCAGGTGTCGACCTGCGCCGCCGCGAACGGCATGTACGGCGCGAGCGCGATATTGATCCCGGCGATGGCTTGCACCGCGGTCCAGAGCGTCGTCGCCGTGCGGTCGTGGTCGGTCTTGGCTGTCTTCCACGGCTCCATCGCGTTGAGGTAGATGTTTGTCGCCTGCGCGGCCGACATCGCCTCTCGCAGTGCCCGCTTGAGCTCGACCGCGTCCAGTTGTCGCTTCGCCTCCTCAAGGTGTCCATCGATCGTCGCCAACAGCTGCTCGTCGGCGTCGCCAACGCCGCCCGGTTCGGGAACCGCCCCGGCGAAATTCTTGGCGGTCATTGCCAAGACCCGATTCACCAGGTTGCCCCACGTCGCCACGAGCTCGTCGTTGATCCTGCGAATGATCTCGTTTTCGGTGAGATCGACGTCGTTGTACTCGGGAAGGTTCGTCGCGACCGCGTACCGCAGCGCGTCGGGCTGATAAATCTCGAGATAGTCGAGCAGCGAACGGCCGACACCGTGCGACTTCGACGCCTTGGCGCCACGGAACGTCACGTACTGGTTCGCCGGCACGTTCGTCGGCAGGTTGAGATCGCCCGCCCCCATCAGCTGGGCCGGCCAGTAGACGGCGTGGAACGGGATGTTGTCCTTGCCGACGAAGTAGTACGTCTCGGCCGACGGGTCCTCCCACCAGGCGCGCCACGCCTCCGGGTCACCGCTGCGCTGCGCCCACTCCTTCGACGCCGACAGATAGCCGATGACCGCCTCGAACCACACGTAGATGCGCTTGTCGTTGGGCGCGTCGAGCTCGGCGTCATCGGGGATCGGCACTCCCCAGGCGATGTCGCGGGTGATCGCCCGATCCTGCAAGCCGTCGTTGACGAAGCCGAGCGCCCAATTGATGACGTGGTTGCGCCAACCCTGCCGGCCCTTGAGCCAGTCGTGGACACGGTCCTGCAGCTTCGACAGCAGGATGAAGTAGTGCTCGGTCGGGCGAATCTCGGGCACCGATCCGGTCAGCTTCGACCGCGGATTTCCGAGATCGATCGGATCCAGCGTCTTGCCGCACGTGTCGCACTGATCCCCACGCGCGTCGGCGGCGCCGCACGATGGGC
Organism: Nitriliruptoraceae bacterium; assembly: GCA_040904785.1. Classification (GTDB taxonomy): domain Bacteria; phylum Actinomycetota; class Nitriliruptoria; order Nitriliruptorales; family Nitriliruptoraceae; genus JBBDSV01. The sequence goes on along the minus strand of JBBDSV010000034.1, from coordinate 1,847 downwards.
AGGTTCCCTCGACATACCGGTCGGGCAGGAAGCGACCCGCCTCAGGGTCGTAGAACTGATCAGTCGTGCGCGCTTCGAGGAACCCGTTGTCGCGCAATCCCCGGAAGATCTCGTGGGTCACCGCGGCGTGGTTCTCGGTCATCGTGGTCGTGAACAGGTCGAACGAAATACCCAGTTCCTGCCAGTAGCGCAGAAATTCCGGGTGGTAGCGCTCGACGATGTCGGCAGGCGACACGCCCTCCTGATCGGCCCGCACGGTGATCGGTGTGCCGTGAGCGTCAGAACCGGACACCATCAGCACGCGGTCCCCAGCAATGCGGTGATAGCGGGCGAAGATGTCGGCTGGCAGATAGGCGCCGGCGAGATGGCCGAGATGCAGTGACCCGTTCGCATACGGCCACGCGACCGCGACGAGTACGTGGCGTGGTGGCGTGGTGGCAACAGTCATGCCGCGAGCGTAGCTGCGCGCCGTGCCGCGACCATCCCCGTCGGTCCTCGCCCCAGCCGCTCACGCGCCCGGGCCATTGGTGGCTCAAGGCCTCGGTGCTGCCGAACGCCGCTGGCGTGGCGGTGCCGTTGATCCGACGTCAGTACGGATTGGCTCGATCAGCGTGCGCATCAGCGAGGTCGGCACCACGTGCCGCGGGAAACGAGATCACTGAAGGATCACCGTCGGACACATACCGCGTCCCCGGTTCCTGTTCGAGCTGCCACAGCCAGTATCCCGAGCCGAAGTCGGGCTCACCCTCCGCGTCGAACTCGGGATCGGAACGGATCCGCGGAATTGCATGGGGATCGAAGTCGCGGTGGAACGGCGAGTGTGCCGGTCCAGAACCCACGAGCAAGATTCCGTCGTGCTGATAGACGATGCCATCGGCAGACCCGCGATGTGCCAGCCCGCGGTCCGCGGGGAACGCACCGAACGGCAGCGACAGCGTCCGCACCGGGGCATCTTCGAGCACGCCGCGAATCGCGCGCACACCTGCTGCAAGCGCCGCTTGGACGCCGGCCGGGTCGAGTCGCGACAGATTGTCGTGCCCTGCCGTGTGGTTGCCGATCTCGAAGCCCAGGTCCGCTAGCGCGCGCAACAGGTCGGCGGCATGGTCTCCAGAGGCGCCGAAAGGATGGTCGAGCACGTAGAACGAGCCCGTCGGGGTGAAGCCTTCACGCGACGCGGCGACATCGTGGAGGATGCCGACGGCGGTTTCGCTGACGACACGTCCGTCGGGGGCGAGCGCGAACTGCGTCGGACTTGAATCGTCGAACGTCAGCACGACCGGGGTCGTGCCCGCAGGAAGATCGATGTCGCCATCGACGAGGTCGACCGCCCGGATGGGGCGATAGCCACGGTCGGCAAGCATTGTGAGCTCGGCGCGGAATGCGGCCGGCGACGTGTCGTACTCCGAACCGTCGGCGACGATCCGGTGGTACATGATCACCGGGATCCTGCCGAGTTCGTTTGCCCCGACCTCGGCAGGATCGGCAACATGATCGCCATCCGCCGAATCGTCACCTTCGGAACGCGCGTCGGAGCCCGAGCCTCCTACCGGATCGAGTGGGCCAACCGCGTCATCTCGGCTGCCCGCGGACCCGGACGTCGCGACATCGTCGGCCACCGGCGATTCCGTCGCGGCACATCCGGCGGCAACCAGCATGGCGAGAAGCAGTCCGACGATCCGGATCATGCGCCGCGACCACCGCGCCGCACCCACCCGTGGATGTCGCGCATTCCATCCACGCACTGCGGTCACGTTGGCCTCCCGACACGGCCGCACGGACAGGTGCGGCCGGCAGTCGACGGTACCGTCGACAACCGGCGTCACCGGGCGAAACCGACCGCCGAAACC